>CAYXEK010000003.1:53543-93373 GCA_964463985.1 uncultured Verrucomicrobiota bacterium | reverse complement strand
AGACACGCATGTCGCCCCAGACACGCATGTCGCCCCAGACACGCATGTCGCCCCAGACACGCATGTCGCCCCAGACACGCATGTCGCCCCATTTGCCCCGCCACCCCGAAGAATCCGCATCTGGCACCGCAATTATTACGAATCCATCGTGCGCAGCGCCGAGGCGGAGCAGCGCATCGCCGAATATATCCGCCTGAATCCGTGGCGGTGCGTGCAGGAATTGGGCGGAGGATTGCGGGGCATCGGCAACCCGGCGCTGTGGAGCGGGGAGAAGCTCGGGGTGTTGTGCAGCCGCAGCGCGCCGCACATCGGGCGGTTGCCCCCGGCCGATGTCTATTTTGGCGGCTGGCATTCGCCGAAGGAGAAGGAAATCCTGGACTGGCTCCTGAATAACGGGCGGCGGGTGATCGCATGCCCGGCGTGGGGCATCGAAAACACCGCATTTGCACCGGGTGTCCGAACCGCGCTCGAGGAAAACCGGATGCTGATCCTGGAAATGCGCGATGTCTCCGGCAACCTGGCGGCAGCGGAGGCGCGCAACCGGTTTGTCATTAGACACGCCGATGCGCTTTTCACACCCCATGTCGCACAGGGCGGAATGCTGGACCGGCTGTTGAAAGAAATACCGAAGGCGAATCAATCATGACCGACTCAACCCAAAAACAACTCGGCAAAACCCTTTGGAACATCGCCGACCAACTGCGCGGCGCGATGAACGCGGACGATTTCCGCGATTACATGCTGGCCTTCCTCTTCCTGCGCTACCTCTCGGACAACTACGAGGTGGCGGCGAAGAAGGAACTGGGCCGGGACTATCCGGCCATCCCGGCCGGCGATCCCCGCGTGCCGCTGGCCATCTGGTACGCCAACAACCCCGGCGATGTGGTGGACTTCGAAAAGCAGATGCGGCGCAAGGTTCATTACGTCATCAAGCCGGATCACCTCTGGACGAACATCGCCAACCTGGCGCGCACCCAGAGCGCCGACCTGCTCGACACTCTGCGGGACGGGTTCAAATACATCGAAAACGAATCCTTCGAGAGCACCTTCCAGGGCCTCTTCTCCGAGATCAACCTCGGTTCCGAGAAGCTCGGCCGCACTCACGCCGACAAGAACGCCAAGCTCTGCGACATCATCAAGGAGGTCGCCAAGGGACTTGCCGAGTTCTCGACCAACGTTGACGCCCTGGGCGACGCCTACGAGTACCTGATCGGCCAGTTTGCCGCCGGCTCGGGCAAGAAGGCGGGCGAGTTCTACACCCCGCAGCAGATTTCAACCATCCTTTCCCGCATCGTCACCCTCGACAGCCAGGAGCCCAGAACGGGCAAAGTGCCGCACCTCGGCAGCGTCCTCGATTTCGCCTGCGGTTCCGGCTCGCTGCTGCTTAATGTCCGCAAGCAGATGGGGCCGCGCGGTATCGGCCGGATATACGGCCAGGAAAAGAACATCACCACCTACAACCTCGCGCGCATGAACATGCTGCTGCACGGGGTCAAGGACACGGAATTCGAAATCTACCACGGCGAC
Source organism: uncultured Verrucomicrobiota bacterium (assembly GCA_964463985.1). Taxonomy (GTDB): domain Bacteria; phylum Verrucomicrobiota; class Kiritimatiellia; order JAAZAB01; family JAAZAB01; genus JAXGPF01. The sequence goes on along the minus strand of CAYXEK010000003.1, from coordinate 91,846 downwards.
ACCCTGACCAACGACTGGGATTTTTTGCGCGAGACCAATCCCGCCAAGATGCCCAAGTTCGACGCCGTAGTCGCCAATCCCCCGTTCAGCTACCGCTGGGAACCAAAAGAGGACATGGGCGACGACGTGCGTTTCAAGAACCACGGCCTGGCCCCCAAGTCCGCCGCCGATTTCGCATTCCTCCTGCACGGCTTCCACTACCTGGCGGAACAAGGCGTCATGGCCATCATCCTGCCCCACGGCGTACTCTTTCGCGGCGGCGCCGAAGAACGGATCCGGACCAAGCTTCTTCAGGACGGCCATATTGACACCGTCATAGGACTTCCCGCGAACCTCTTCTACTCCACCGGCATCCCCGTCTGCATCCTCGTCCTCAAAAAATGCAAAAAGCCTGACGACGTTCTTTTTATCAACGCCGCCGAGCACTTCGAGAAGGGCAAGCGCCAGAACGTCCTCCTCCCTGACCACATCGCCAAGATCGTAGAGACCTACCAGCACCGCCGCGAAGAACCGCGTTACGCCAAGCGCGTTGCGATGGATCGCATTGCCGAAGAAGGCTACAACCTCAACATCTCCCGCTACATCAGCACGGCCGTGGCGGAACCGGAGATTGACCTGGCCGCGACACATCGCGAATTGGCGGATATTGAGCAAGCCATCCGGAAGGCCACGGCCAAGCACAACCAATTCCTGAAAGAGCTGGGCCTGCCCGCGCTGCCGTAAGTAATTCACCGCAAAGAACGCAAAGAAATGCCGGACTGTTAGTGCCTTAAATTCTGGAAACTGCCATAAAAAACAAGAAAAATTGGCCGGCTGTTTCCAGAGTTTAAGGCACGGTGAAAGTGAAGGCGACAAGTACAGGTGTAGTTAGCCCGCCAGCGGGCGAGACAGATGATTCCGGATTAGTTCCGGATCAAACCACACCATTCGACTGGTTCGACAATGCTCACCACAGGTCCGCTCATGGCAAGCTTGCACTTGTAGCTTTTACTTTCGACGGCGGCCCGGCGGCCGCTTGGCTGTGTCCGCCATAGCCCTGTGCGCAGGCGCAGGGGCGACGGCGGATTGTTGCCGCAGGCCGCCTTGTGTCAGGAACAGAGGATCAGCGGCACAGAGGGACTGAAAAACGGATCACTGCAACATTCCACGGTTCGTTATTCTACGTCCGTTAGCCAATTTTAAAATATCGTTGACAGAAGAGACCGTATATCATATTGTTCATCCATATGGAACAGTGTTCACAATCAGACTCTTAACATGATTAAATCCCTCGAGCATGCCATAGACATCCTCCATGAAATTGCCCGGCGCAAAACCTGGGTGGGTGTGCGTGAAATCGCCCGCGCTCAACGCCTCAAGCCGCCGACTGCGCAACATCTTCTCAAGACCATGCAGGCCAAGGGGCTGCTGGAGTTTGACGCAGAGCGGCGGCAATACCGTTTGGGCGTTGGTCTTTGGCTTTTGGCGGAAAACATCAATCCGCTGGACGGCCTGGCCAACCTGATTGATCCTTATATCGAAGAAATCTTCCGTCAATTCGGCGAAACGGTGGTGGCGCTGGCCAGGATTGACAACATGGTGCAAGCGGTGCGCTGGCGGCAATCGAATCATTCTCTTGCCGTGATTGCGCCTAACGAAAGGGGGGGCATTGCCGCTCCGCATTATCTCGCCGGCGGACGGGTGGTGTTGGCGTTCTCGGGGCGGTTATTCCAGGAATCGTACGTGAATAAAATGTGTTTTCCGGAAAAAGGCAAGAATCTTTTCAATAGCGCCCGGGAATTTAACGCGGCGCTGGAAGAAATTCGAAAGCAGGGTTATGCCGTCACTGAAAACATCCTTGACAGCGGTATCGGCGCTCTGGCGGCGCCGATTTTTTACGCGAACGGGGACTTTGCCCTGGCGTTGTCGAGCAGCCTGCCGCTGAGTCGCTTCCGGACGGTAAAAAAAGATAAAATATTGCATACGCTCCGAAAGATTTCCGCAACCATTCGTTTGGACAGCCAAAGGGATAAAACATGAAGATTGAGCGTCGGCAGCCACTGAGCGCCAATATCGGTATTGCTGCCGTCGGGCACCACACCTACTGGAAACAATTTGACGGCATGCTGAGCCGCATGCTGGAAAAATTGAACACATTCGAGGCTAAAGTTCGAAAACATGGCGTAAATATTACCGAGTTTGGGATGATTGATTGCGCCGAACAGGCTTACGCGGTACTGCCGAAAATGAAGGGCTGTGACCTGGACCTGTTGTTTGTTGACATGGCAACATACGCAACCTCGTCCACATTCGGGGTGATTGCCCGGGAAATGAATATTCCCATCGTTCTCGTCGCCCTGCAACCACTGGCGGCGCTGGATTATGCCCATGCCTCCACCTTCCTTCAACTCCTCAATGATGATTTTTGCGCAGTTCCTGAATTCACCGGCGTCGCCATCCGCATGGGCCGGCGCGCGCCGGCTGTAATCATCGGTCAACTCGAGGGCGATGCCGAGGCGGATCGTGAAATTGGCGAATGGTGTCAGATCGCCAAGGTGTGTCACGACCTGCGCCGCGCGCGTATCGGCCAGATGGGGCATGTGTTGGAATCCATGCTGGACATGCAGACCGATCCTACCGCCGTCACCGCCGGTTTCGGGTGCCACGTTGTCCAATGCGAGGTCGAGGAGGTGATGGCCCATTTCGTCAAGTTGGACGGAGGGGATGCCGCGGTCCGGCAGAAGGAGCGTGAAATCCTTTCGTTTTTCAATACCCCGGACGCCGTGTCCGATCCGATCACGGAAAAACTCACTCCCCGTGATTTGACGTACGCTGCCAGGGCGGCCGTCGCCCTGGAACGTTTCATTGAAGCAAAACATCTGGACGGGCTGGCGTATTATTACGAGTCCGACGAAGGATCGGAAACCCGCGCCTTGATCTCCAGTTTCGTCGTAGGCAATTCGCTGTTGACCGCCGCTGGCTTTCCGATGTGCGGCGAGTTCGACATTAAAACCTGCCTGGCCATGATGATCTTGGACCGGCTCGATAGCGGTGGAAGTTTTGCCGAATTCCACCCGATCGATTTCAACCGCGGCAGTGTGCTCCTGGGGCATGACGGCCCCCACCACATCAATATCGCTGAAGGCCGGCCCATTCTGCGGAGCTTGAAGAAATATCACGGCAAACCAGGATGTGGCGCGGGCGTCGAGTTTAAGATCAAAGAAGGGCCCATCACGCTGCTGGGCATCGGCGTCAAGGCCGACGGACGCTTCAAGTTGATCATTGCCGAAGGCGAGTCAATTCCCGGCCCCTTGCCCCCAACTGGCAACACCAACACCCATGGGCGCTTCCAGCCGGACATCAAAACTTTTCTGCTGCGGTGGGTGGCCGAAGGGCCAACGCACCATTTCGCGCTGGGAACAGGTCATCAAGCCGATCTCCTCAATAAAATTGGCGATTGCATGGGGATCGAAGCGGTGATCGTTAAAACCGATTGACGGGCTTGCTATGGAAATGCAACGGATAACGCTGGAAATGTCCTTGAAACCTTTCTGGAATCCGGCCCCGGAAAACTGCCGGCGGATTTGCCGCGAAGTTTTCCGGCAATGGGCGCCGCTGTGCCGGCATGCTCGGAATGTTTCAGTCCAGCTCTGGATTGGCGACGGCTCGGAAATCCTGGATTACCGGGGCGCCCTGGAGGATAAATTCGACTGGGGGCGATACATTGGTTGCGTCAATCATCCACCCGCATCGGAACGCCTGGCGCTGGACCCGGAAGGATGCGATTTGCGCACGCGGGCGCGGCTATACCGCGATAAGCCGCCCGATTTCGATTATGCTTTCCTGAAGCAATTGGTCGCCCTGATCAAGGAAACCGGACGGGAACGATTCGGCGTTGAAATCGCGGTGGGCGGCACATTCGATCCCGGTCCCGAGTTTGCCGTATCCGGGTTCAAATATGAGCGCCACCGGGAAATCTGCGCGGCCAGTTTCGGCGGCACCCGCCGCGATGTTGTTGCCTGCGCCGCCATTTTAAATGCAGACCGGCGCGTTTACGCCGGTTTTCCCGGCGGCATACCGCCGGGAACGCCTTTCGGAGCATTCCTGGGACGGCAGGCCCGGCATTTTCTCTCCGACATGAGCATGGATTACATCTGGTTTTCGAACGGATTCGGCTTCGGAAACCATCCCTGGGGATATACCGGCACGCTATTTGATGGGCGGGATTTTTTCCCGGAGCAAGCGGATTCGGTAAAAAACCAGATGCTGGATTTCTGGCGCCGGTTCCATGAGGAATGCCCGGATTATCCGGTGTATGTCCGCGGCACCAACATGACGGCGGGGATTGATCTGGCCTCAGATGGCGTGCCTTTGCAGCAAATATACGCGGGCGGTTTCATCCGCCAGCCGCCTGTCAACTCGCCATGGGCGGCGATCAACCTGAATTTGGGCCTGGAGTTGACGGGTTGGATGTCGCATATCGCCGAATTGCCCGGCGCGGATTTTGCCTTTCGCTTTTATATTCATGACCCCTGGTGGTTGAATTCGCCCTGGCTCGACCGTTACGAACGGCAACCCTATGACATCTATCTCCCCCTGGCGATTGCCCGCATCGCCGGCGACGGCAAGGTTCAAACTCCATCATCCTTGAATTTTTTGAGTATTGACGACAGCCGCGGCAACATGCCGGAGCAGGTCGCCCAGGAAGTCACCCCGCACATCCTGGAAAGCTGGCGCAGCGCGCCGGATGAAGCAGGACCTTTGGTCTGGCTTTACCCATTTGCGGAATACCACGAATGGATCAAAAAGGAAGCCGGACGAATCAACGAAGTGCTGTTCGGTGATATGTTGATAACGGCCGCCATTAACCGCGGCTTGCCGCTGAACACCATCATTTCCACCGGCAACTTTATCGCCAACCAAGAACGCGATGGAAATATTTTAAGCAACCGGGTCATCGTCAGTCCTGTTCCTGACGCCGGCAGCGCATGGGAAACGGCATTGCTTCACCATGCCGCCGCAGGCGGCCAGGCCCTGGTTTACGGTCCATTGCGCCGGGCCGGCGGGCAACTTCGGAGCGCGCTCGGCATCGGCCTGGCCGAACCGCTGGCCGGCGAGGCGCGGATGCAACTTGACGCAACGCTGGCGGAGACGGTCAATTCCTGCACCCCGACCATGCTTTTCGACCATCAAGCCATCCTCTCCGCGGGCGGGATGGAAGAGACCGGCGGCCGGCGCATCCTGGCACGCGCCGTCATTGACGGGGCAGCGCGTTCCTATGCCGTTGAATCTGTTTGCGGTCGTGGGCGCCTGCTTTGGCTGCGCGGCACGCCCTCTTTGTGGTACACCCTGGTCCCGCCCAACCGCATTCCAGCATGGCCCAACCAAGGGTCTACGGAAGCGCGTTATTTTTATCCCGAGCATTTATTTATCGCATTATTGGATCGCTGCGGCTGGAGATTTCTGTTTCATCGCGGCGAGGCGTTATTCCGGGAGCCGGTCATTGCCGTCAGCCGGCACCGCGGGGGTTTTTACTACACCGGGATGAATCATCACACCGGTGTTGACCATGAGTTGCGGACGCCATTCGGGGCGCCGGTTTTCACGGGTTGCGAAGCGCGTCTGGCCGGCGGCTCCGCCTGCTATCGTCTACCCCGGACTTGGCGGCATGAATGCCGGATTTTCATCAAGCAGGAGCGCAACGGGCATGTTTCCTGCCGCGAGTCCAATACACGGCTGGACGGCGTCTCCCGCTGGTTGATGCTCGCCGGGCTGGAAGACGCCGAGGTGTCGGTTTTCCCCGATCCCGCGGCATCGCACCGGTTAAAACTCCTCCCGAATCCCAGCGCTCCGTATGTCAATGGCCGCTACAGCAACCTGCAATGCGTTGAAGATCAAGGCTGGTGTTATTATAAAACTGCGGAAAATGTTTCCGGAAAAATACTGATTTACTGGTGAGCGCTTCCAGCTTGACCGATGGAGGTTCCGCCGCAAGTCAAAAGGAGCGATGTGCAGAAAAACAAGGACTGCCTGAAAGTCATTGATACCATCCCGGGGTCCGTCTCCATCCGGCGCTTCCAGCCCGGCGCCTGGAAAATCAAACAACGCGTGCTGACCGGCGCCGGCCAGGATAACGCCCAGAATCCCGTTTGGGTGAAAATTGAAAATCCCGGCCGTCCGCGTAAAATTCTGATCAGCATTGACTGGGCGGACACCCAGTGGCCGCATTTCCGCGCGTATGGTTACCTTAAAACCGGCCTGCACTATACGACCATCAGGGGGCGTTCCGCGGCGACCTGCACTTTCTACCGCCCGGAAATTCCGGCCGGGATTTCATACTTCGGCAGTTTCCCATGGTATGCCAATGAAGATGCCGAAGCCTTTTTCGCCGGATACGCCGGCCGGCCGGAATGCCGCGTCCGGGTCATCGGCCGCACGGCGCAGGGACGGGCAATCAAATGCCTGACTATTGGCCGGCGGACGCTCCGGCGCCGCGAAAATGTCATGCTCCTGGCGCGCACCCACGCCAACGAATCATCCGGCTCGTTCGCCATGGAAGGCGCGGCAAAATATCTGCTGCATGATCCTGGCGCGCGGCCTTGGCTGAAACGATACGTGTTTCACTTGTTTCCCAATGTCAATCCCGACGGGATCGCCGCCGGACTCAAACTCACCCGCATTGCGCCGGACCAGTATAAGGAATACAACATGTTTGTTACCGGCATGACTTCCAGCGATCCGACCATGCAAGCCCTGCGTGCGGAAATCCTGAAACTAAAACCAACTTGTCTGCTCGACTTCCACAGCTATCTGCCCTCGGTGCCCATGGCCGGCTTTCTTGATAAACACATCGGCGCGGCGTTGTACGACCAGTTGTTTGACGGGATTGATCCGGAGGGCAACCAGTTTTATCTGCGGCTCTGGCCGAAGTTGCATGCCGGTACATCCCTGATTGATTATTGCCGCAAAAAATTTAACGCCACCGTCATTGTCCCGGAACTTCCCTGGAATTTCGCGCGTTTGCCGCAGGATATGAAAAACCTGGGCGCCATGTTTGTCCGGGCGGCCCTGGCCGCGCACGCCGGCCGCCGCTCCCATGCGCGCCGGCCGGCCGAGCGCCGCCCGCAATCTAAACAGAAGGTGACACGCCGGACGGTTTAATGTTAAGGTTACTTGCCTTGTGCAACGGCTCTATCAGACAACCAGCAATGGAGGTGGAAGATGCGATGTTCGGGTTTATTAAGCGTCAGTATGCTGCTGGCCATGGCCGCGGAATTGCCCGCCGATTATTTCGTCGCTCAAAACGGCCAGACACCGGAACCGCCCTATACTAATCCGGCCGGCGCCGCCAGCAATATCCAGGATGCCGTCAATATCGCCGGCAACGGCGGGGTCGTCTGGGTGGACGCCGGCCGGTACCTGGTACCACATGCCCCTTTCACCTTTTCGGGCAGCACGAATGTGGTCGGCATCACCAACGCCCTGGCCCTGCGCAGCCTGCATGGGCCAGCCGCCACTATCATTGACGGCGGGGGATCCAACCGCTGCCTGTACCTGCAGTTGCCCGCTGATGCCTGCGCATTCGGTCCGGCCCTGGTGGACGGGTTTACCCTGACCAATGGTTATGCGATTTACACCGGCGGCGGAGTATTTCTCAACGGTGTGGTGGAAGGCACCGCGATCGTGCAGAACTGCGTTATCGCGGGCAATGTTTTGCAGAAAGAGTCTGCCGGAACGTCTGACGGCGGCGGCGGCATTTATTGCTACAGTTCCGTTTTTTACCCGGTGATCTCCAATTGCATTGTCCGCGGCAACCGGACCATCGCCGGATCGCAAGGCGCTGCCAGCGGCGGCGGGGCCTATTTGCGATCCAAATGCCAGGTGACGGATTGTACTTTTGAATCAAACACTGCTTGCGCCCACGGCGGCGGATCATATCTCGCGTCGGCGGCCGGCGCGCTGATTGACCGCTGTGCGCTGCGGGGCAACAGCGCTGCAACCAATGGCGGCGGCGTTTATATTTTCACCGGCGGAGAGATGCGCAATACGCTGATTACCGGCAACAACGGCACGAGTGGCGGGGGGGTATATGCCAATTACGCTATCAATATGTACAACTGCACCGTGATCAGCAATGCCACCGCCACGCAAGTTTACGTGTCCAAGAACACCGCCAACGGCGCCATGCACAACAACATTGTTGACAGTCTGAATGTCCAGGCAGGAGCATCCGTCACCGGATATAACAACTGCCTGCCCTCCCTGCCGGCCAACGGCGAGTGGCACAATACATTAGTCACCACCAATAATCCCGCTTATGTCGGGTTTATTCAAGCCGCCGAAGGCAATTTCCGTCTGCGGCGGGATTCGCCGTGTGTCAATGCCGGGACCGGGCAAATGGACTGGCTGCCGGCGGCGCGGGACCTGGACGGCCGGCGGCGCCGGGATATGATCTCCGGTCTGCCGGACATCGGATGTTACGAATATATTCCTGATGGCACATTCTTCAAGTGCCGCTGATCAATTCTGCCTTGCATTAACGATGCGAAAAGCGGAGCGTTGCACAACGCCGTCGTGCGGGTTATAACCTATGAAATTATACATTGTCACCGACCTGGAAGGCATCAGCGGCGTCACAACCTTTTGTGACACCGGACGCGACACCAATCATACTGGCGGGCGTTTCGATGCGGCATGCGCGGCTTTAACGGCGGAGGTTAATGCGGCGGTACAAGGCGCCCTGGAAGGCGGGGCGTCTGACATTATCGTTAATGACGGACATGGCGGCGGCTGCAATTTTATCATGGAAAAACTGCATCCCGGCGCCAGGTATCTGGTTGGTTCAGGCTGCCCCACTTCGTTGTACGGTCTGGATCAAAAGACGGATGGCGTAATTCTGCTGGGATACCATGCCATGTCAGGAACGCGCAAAGCCGTGCTGGATCACACCCAGTCATCGCGCGCCTGGCATCGTTTTTATGTCAATGGCGTCGAAACCGGTGAAATCGGCCAGATGGCGTTGATGGCGGGGCATTACAACGTGCCGGTGCTTTGCGTCACCGGCGACCGGGCGGCTGTAGAGGAGGCCAAGCAACTCCTGGGCGAAATTGAAACCGTCGCTGTCAAAGAGGCGTGCGCGCAACAATCCGCCATCTGTCTGGCCCCGGCCAGGGCGCGCGAATTGATTCAGGCAGCGGTGAAACGCGCCTGTCGGTTGACCGGTAAAATCAAGCCGTATAAACTGCCCCCACCGCTGGAAGTCAGACTAGAATGCGCTTCCACTGGCGCTGCGGACGGTTTCGAACGCGGCGGCGCAAACAGGCTGGATGGATTTACCGTCTCCCGAATCGTGCCATCCGCGCTGGATCTCTTGAAGATATGATTTGCGCGGCCGGGGCGCACCCCGGCTGTCGCCCCGGCAGAAAGGATCGCCGTTGAAGTCTTCAAAAACATTCTGGACTGCGGCCGCCGCCGGCGCGTTGATGTCATTGCTGCGCGCCGGCGCGGCCGAATATTTTGTCGCCACCCCCGGGAATGATGCCGCGGATGGCTTGTCCGAACCAACCGCTTTCGCAACCATCGCTCAAGGTGTATCGCGCCTTTGTTCCGGCGATATTCTGACGATTCTGCCGGGCCGCTATTTTGAGGCGGTTTCCGCGAATCTTTCCGGCGCCCCAAACACTCCGATTCTCATCCGTGCAAAGTATCCCGGCACTGTGCTTATGCACGGCGATATGGATGTATCCGGCTTCCTGAAAGTTGACGGGACGCTGGCCACTTACGCCCTGGAGTTGACTGTGCGCGTGGAGGGCGTGGCGGAGCGCAGCACCCATAATGTTTATGATCCCGTGAGCACAGTAGAAGACGTGGATTTCACATTGGGGTCATATTACCAGGACCCGGCGACAAAACGCCTGTATGTGCATACCTCCGACTCGCGCGCGCCGGATAAACATGCCTTGGCGGTGGCAATCACCAACGCTTCCGGACTCTATCTGGATGCCGGCGGCGACCGGCGGATATCGGACCTTATTATTGATGGTCTTGCCTTTACAGGTTACTCCGCCGCAGAAAAGCCCGCGGAGGGATTTTCCCGCTGGGGTATTCACATCATGCGGCCGCAACGCGTGGTGATTCGCCGCTGCTTGGCCTATCTGAACATGGGCGGCATTTATCTTGGCCAACCCTGCGATTGCCTTGTGGAACAGTGCCGCGCCTTCGGCAATTACGGACGCTATGGCGCCCATCTAGGAGTCAATTTCTACGCTACCGGGCCGATGACCAACATGATTTTCAAGCATAATATTTCCGAAGACCAGCAGATTGCCTTTTACAACACGCATATCGCCGACTGCCATCAAATATCCAACATCGTCTTCAGCCGCCGGCAGCTTCTGCCCGGGCGCAGGACGGCGCCGGTTTTATTCATCAAGGGACGGCCGCTCGACGGGATTACCCAGTACGGCAATTGCGTCATCGGCGACGGCTGGCTGCGTTCCGGGGTGAATTATTCCGCCCGCAGCAATCTGGTCGAGCAGATTCAGAGCGACAGCCCCGAGCAGGACGCCAGCAATATCATCCTCAGCCAATACGCCGGTCTCGACCGCGACCGGAACTTCGCCGATCCCATCGCCATGGATTTCCGATTACAATCCGATTCCATGCTCCGCGGCACGGGAAGCAAAGGCTGTGATCCAGGCCCCTACCCCTATCGCGCGGAAGTGTTTTTTGTCGCGCCGGAAGGCGACGACCGGCGCGACGGCACATCCCTCGCCCAGGCATGGCGAACCATTGCGCATGCAGCCCAAAAAGCCGAAGCGGGCCAAACCGTTTATATCACTTCCGGCGTTTATCACGAGTCTCTGATTCCAGCCCGTTCCGGGCAGCCTGGCAAACCTATCCGCTTCGCGCGCCGTGGTTACGGCCGGGTGATTCTTGATGGCGGAGGAGCGCTTCCCGTCGGCATCCGCCTGGTCGGCAAGTCGCTGATTGAAATACAGGGGCTGCTGATCCGTAATTATGCCAGGCACGGCATCCAGGCGCAGGGCGCCCGTGATATCACCGTGCAGGAATGCATGGTGCAAGCATCCGGAACCGACGGCATCGCGGCGGTGGATGCGCCTAATTTCGCCATCCGCCATGCCTTGATCGCCGACAGCGCCGCGGCCGGCATCTCTTTATCGAACTCTCCCGGGGCAATTCTGCGGGGAACCATTTTCGACGGCAACGCTTGCGCCATCATCGGCGACGCAATCTCAATCGCGGGCATGTGGGCCGATGAAAACAATTATGCGCCGGCGCCTTTCGCGCCAATTGCGCGGGTAGCGGCCCGCACCCTGAACACTTTGCAGGAGTGGCAGGATGCCTGCGGGCAGGATTACCACTCGCTGACTGCGGTTCCTGGTTATTTACCCGGCAGCGAAGCATGCGAACTGCGCCTGGACTCGCCGTTGATCGGAAAAGGCCCGCACGCCGCGATCATCGGCCCTTACATTTTACATCAAATTCAGACGCCGCTCGCTATCGAAAACCCGCGCATCCAGGCGCTCAGTTCCACCACCGCCACATTGGAATGGGCCACTCCAAATGAAATTGCGGCTTTCGGCTTCTGGGATCGGCAATACAACGGCGGAACCAGAGTGGATTGGGGAGAAACGCCGGACTGCTCGAATACCATTTACACGACCGCAGGACTTTTTCACACAATCAGTCTGACCGGCCTCAAGCCGGGCGCGCAATATTATTACCGGTTAACCGCCGGCCAGACGTTGGGGTACCGCGCGGGCATGCATGCGCCTGAATCGCACGGGCTGCGCGTCACGCCGGCGGCACGATCGGGATCTTTTAAAACCTTGCCGTCTGATTCCGCCGGGTTGATCCGCCACGTCGCGCCGGACGGGTCGGACGAGCATGACGGACTGACGCCTGCGACTGCCTGGCGCACGTTAAACCACGCCGCCGCCATGGCGCGTCCGGGGGACTCGGTGCTGGTCCACGGCGGCATTTATCATGAATTTGTGCGTGTGCGCTGCACTGGCGACGGACAGGCTCCCATCGTTTTCCGCGCGGCTTCGGGCGAAAAAGTCTGGTTGGACGGCGACAACCTGCGCGTTACCGCTTTGCAACTTGAAAACAAATCGCATTTGATTTTCGATGGTTTTTATTTCAGAAACTTTCGATGGATTCCGCATGCCGGCAACGTTGTCAACATCAAAGGCGGCAAAGCTATCACCATCCGGCGGTGTTTTTATGATGGACGCGCGACAAGCAGTTGGATGGCCTCTTTCCTGCGGGCCAATAACACCAGCAATTTAACCGTCGAAAACTGCGTGATGATTAACGGCGTCGGACAGGGCCTCAATCTTGGCGCTAAATGCCGCGATGTCACCGTACGTCATTGCGTATTTTACAACGTTTTGATCAGCCCGCTGGAAATTTACAATCCCGACGGCGAAACAATCACCGTGACGCACAATATTTTTGCAGGGCCCATGCCGGAAAAAACGGCCGTCCGCGTAGTGCTGGTCAACAACATTACAGGTTACCGTGCGGATCATAACGGATATTTCACCAGGATTGGCCCGGAGGAAAAAGTCGTGCTGCAGACCAAGTTGCACGACAACAAGGTACGCTACCGCTTGCGGGAACTGCAAGACATCTATGGGCTTGAGCAAGGTTCATTTTTCGGCAATCCGGGCTTCAAGGTGATTGATACATTGCTCCCACCGACAGCCAAGCGCGGCGAGTGGCAAGTCAGAGAATTGCACTGGGATCCACTGAAACAGGAATACCGCCCCTTGGAATTTACCGATTTCTTCGCCGACCCATCCACCCCCTACGGCCGCTCGGCGGCCGGCGCCCCCGTCGGGCTTGACCCACAGGCGTTCATCCCATAGTCTGTAAACCTTTCGGCCGTGGGAAGATGCTGTACCCCGGCCTGCGTCGGGCTTCAGGGCGGCGCGCATTTCGACATTCACCTTAAAACGCGCAACGATCGCGAAGGAATGCCGGATTGCAGTGCACACGGCTTGTCCTGCAAAATTTTCAGTGTGACGCAATCCGGATGCCGAACACCGTTCGGCTACTACAGAAGAACGGGCGGCGGCGGCAGTAGGCCACTGCGCAATCCGGGCGCCTGGAGCGGCGGCGTTAAGTGAAGCAACTCGACTGGCTCACCGCAGGTTCGCCCTCCAGAAATCACACACACTCACTTCTTTCTGAGGGGCAAAGGGGCAGAGGCACAAAGGGGCGGAGAGGCAGCGTCTTGCCTTTTCGCGTGCTTTCACGGCTGTGTCATTCTCGGACAAGACAGCTCGGCAGGGACGCCTCGCCCCACCATTTTGGCCATATCTGCCTGAGGTGGGGCGAACCGTCCCTGGTGAGCCGTAAGCATGACGCAGCCGTGGCATTCTTTACGGTATCTGGAATATTTCAATTGCTTTTTGGCGGCCCCGCTGTAGTATTTATGTCCTTAATCGCGCAGGAACCAAAAAGTTAAACGGCCGCCCTAACGAAAAGGAAAAATCATGATTGTCAACACCCGCGCCCTTTTCAAGCATGCTTACGGCAAATACGCCGTCGGCGCCTACAACATCAACAACCTGGAACAGACCATGGGGTTGTTCCGCGGCAACCTTGACAGCCGGGCGCCTTTCATCGTCCAGATATCCAAGGGCGCCCGCTCCTACACCGACAAGCGGATGCTGGAAGCCATGATCCGCACGGCGGATGACATCTTTCCCGAATCGCTTTTCGCGGTGCATCTGGATCATGGCGATGAGGCGACCGCCATGGACTGCATCCAGAGCGGGTTTTACAGTTCCGTGATGATTGACGCCAGCATGCATCCCTACGAGGAAAACATTGCCATTACCAAGCGCGTGGTCAAGGCCGCCCACGCCAAGGACATCGTCGTTGAGGCCGAACTCGGCCAGCTCGGCGGCGTGGAAGAGCATATTTCCGTTTCCGAGGACCAGGTGCACCTGACCGACCCGGCCCAGGCGGCGGATTTCGTCCAGCGCACCGGCTGCGACAGCCTGGCCTGCGCCATCGGGACCAGCCACGGCGCCTACAAATTCGCCGGCAGCCAGGGCTTGCATTTCGAGATCATTGCCGCCATCCAGAAACTCCTGCCGGGATACCCGCTGGTCATGCATGGCTCGAGTTCCGTGCCGCCGGACGAGGTCCGGCGCATCAACGCCGCCGGCGGCAAGCTGAAAGACGCCAAGGGCGTCAACCCGGAGGAATTCCTCAAGGCGGCCAAGCTCGGCGTCACCAAGGTCAACATTGACACCGACGGCCGCCTAGTCTGGTGCCGCGTGCATCGCGAACATTTCCGCGACAACCCGGAGAATTTCGATCTGCGTCCGCCGGGCAAGGTTTTCATGGCCGAATTCGCCAAGTACATCGAGGGGAAAAACCGTTACCTCGGCAGCGCCGGCCAACTGGACGCGGCCCGCAAGATGGCCGCCGGCTGACGCAATGAATCCAAGTTCATTCCTGGGGCGCAGTTTCGCCTGTGAATGCGGGCGCGAACATAATGTGCCTTTGCGCGAGGTTGTTTACACCCGGAATGCCGCCGCGCAGTTGCCGGATGTGCTTCAGCGACTGGCGCCGGGCGCCGCGCGCATCAATCTGCTCGCCGACTGCCGCACCTGGGAAATCGCCGGCCGTGCCTGCGGGGACGCCTTGCAAAATGCCGGCCTGGCCGTGCAGACGCTGATCGTCGCCGATCCCGCGCCCGGCGCATCGCCCGTCTGCGATGACTTGACGCTGCGGAGCATGCAATCCAGGCTGCCGGAGTCCGACATGCTGCTGGCAGTCGGCGCCGGCGTGATCAGCGACCTGACCAAGTGGCTGGCGCGTGAAACCGGTCTGCCGTACGCGACCTTCGCCACCGCGGCCTCCATGAACGGCTACGCCTCCAGCAATATTGCCCCGGCTATTGACGGCGTCAAACGCGTGGTTGACGGCGTCTCCCCCATTGCGATTCTGGCCGATCCGGATATCCTGGCGGCGGCGCCGCGCGAGCTGACCGCCGCCGGACTTGGCGATGTGCTGGCCAAACCGATCAGCATCTGCGACTGGCAGATCAGCAACCTGCTGTTTGGCGAATATTACTGCCCCGTCTGCGCGCAGATGATCCGCAGCCTCGAACCGGGCTACCGGCGCCATCCGGACGGGCTGGCCCGGGGCGATCCGCCGGCCATGGAAGCCCTGTTTCAGGCCTTGATCTATTCCGGCGTTTCCATGACCATGGCCGGCACTTCCTTTCCGGCTTCCGGCGGCGAGCACTTGATTTCCCACGCGCTGGACATGATTGCCATGGAACGGAGATTGCGGCATGATTACCACGGACGCCAGGTGGGGCTGGGAACGATTTTCGCCGCAGCCCTGTATCAGCGGCTGCTGGCCTTGCCGGCGCCCGAATTCCGCGAAGCTGTTGAACCGACCGACGCCCCCTACTGGGGCCGGCTGGCGGCCGAAGTGGAAAACGAGCATGGGCGCAAGCGACGGCGGTCCGCCGCCGCGGCCCGCCGGCTGCAGACCGAACCGGAACTCTGGCCGCGCCTCCGCCGGATAATCCAGGACAATCATGTTCCGCCGGCGGAAATCAAGCAATGCCTGGCGGCGGCCGGCGCCGCCCACCGCGTGGAGGACATCGGCTGCACCCGGACGCATTTTCTGGAGGCCGCCCTGCGCTGCCACCAGTTGCGCGAGCGTTACACCGTGATTGACCTGGCGCGTTCAGCCGGCATCCTGCCCGCGGCCGCCGCTGAAATCGTGGATGAATTTCTCTGACCGTACGCCCGGCCAACCCGGATGATCGTCATGCCGATTGACTACATTGCCGCCCTGGCCGCCACCCTGATCTGGGGTCTGGCGGTGGTGATCATCCGGGGCGTGCGCGCACCCGGGTATCTGGGCGTGGCGTTCAGCATGCCCGCCGGCATACTGATCCTGCTGGCATTGCAGGTTTTCCAGGGCGGCGCCATGGCGCCGGCGGCGGCGCTTTTTTCGCGCGCCGGATTATGGCTGGCGCTGGGCGGCATCTGCCAATTCCCGCTGGCCACGATTTTCTTCTACGAAGTAATCAAATCCGCGGAAATCTCCGTGGCGGTGCCGCTGACCCGGCTGAAAGCAGTCATGGTCGTCTTCCTGGCGTTTGCGCTCGGCATGGAAGCGGTCACCGGCCGGGTGGCCCTGGCCAGCCTGTGCGCCGTGCTGGGGGCGGCGCTGCTGACATGGCGACCGCGGGGGGCAACCGCAAAGGCGACCGCGGCGGCGCGCCGCGGCATCATCTGCGCGCTCCTGGCATCACTCAGCTGGGCGCTGGGCGACATCTTCATGCGCCAGGCGCTGCAGTCAACCCCCGCGCTGCCGGCCACAATCGCGGCGCTGGCCTGCGGCGCGGCGGCGCATCTGGCAGGGTTGGCTGTGACCGGCCGCCTGGGAGCGGCGCGCCGCCTTGGCGCGGGCGACATCCGGCGATTCGCGGCGCACGGCGTCCTGAGTTTCGGCTGCGGTTATTACCTGTTTTTTTACGCCATCCAGGGACTGGGCGTCAGCCGGGCCGCCATCATCACTTCCGCCTGGCCGCTGATTGCCTGCGCCGCGGGAATCATTCTCTATCGCGAAACCCTGACCTGGCGCAAAGCCGCCGGCATCGCCCTGATCGCGCTGAGCGTGGTGCTGGTGACGGTATAAGCCATCCAGGGCCGCGCATCATTGCGCCGGAGACTGCACGTTCAGGTCCACCTGGTGGATTTCCAGGGCCGCCTCGGGGACGCCGGAAACTATATTCAGACGGGATTTTTCCAGGACTTCCTTGATCTCATCGGCGCTTAACTGCGTGCGCAGCATGGGCACTTCAATGGCCGTGTCGGTCTGTACCAGGATGCGCTTGTTGACGTCCTGATACCCGGCCTTGCCGACCGTCAGCACATGGTCGCCGGCATAGACCGCAAAATCCTTCAACGGCGTCGTGCCGACCAGCATCCCGTCAATTTCAACCAGCGCCGGATCGGCGGAAGTCTGCACGCTCAACTTCACGCGCGGCCGGTCCTGCAACTGCTGCCGGCGCTTCGCCAGGGCGGTCTTCAACCCGGGCACGGCCTTGCCGATGGCCGCCTGCAGCAGTTCGACCATTTCATCCTCGCCCACCACGGTGCGGAGTGATTCCGTCTGGCGGAACTCGCGCCGCGCCACCCCATCTTCGGAAGCAATCACGGAACCGTCGCCGGCATCCAGCGCTTCCAGGGCAATGCGCAAACTCAAGGTGGTGAATTCCGTTTTGATGCCGCCAAGGTTGACCACCTGCTTGCCCGGGGCATAGCTCAGCAGCGTGCCGCGCAAAACCAGGTCGGCATTGACGGCTTGCGCGGCCTGCAGGAATGAAGGCTGGTATTGCGGACCATCGGCCCCGGGCCTGATCGGCTGCATGCGCCGGACGAAGTCGCGCCGGTCAACCAGCACGAAGTCCGGCTGGTTGGCCAGGGCGCGTCCCAGCGCCGTCGCGCCTTTATCCGCCAGGGCCTGCGGGGTTACGCCGGCCAGGTCGCCGGCATCGGCCGAAGTGGTGGCATTATTTTCAAAATCAAGCAAAGCCACACGCAGGGGCGTTGCGCCCATGGACGCGCCCACCGTCAAACAAGCCGCCAAAATCATCCATCCGCGCATATTCATCCTCCTTTGATTAATGAAATCCGTAATAATAAAACAGCCAGAAAACCAGCAGCAGCACCAGCACCAGCATCAGGATGGCCTTGTTGCGCAAGACGCGCACTTCCTGACGCGACGGGCGTAAATCCTGAAAATGGCCGGCCATGAAATAATTGGCAAACCGCTCGCGGCCGAATCGCGAAGCCTGACGTCCGGTTTTGAACGGCTTCCCGTCGGGCGGCGGGTTGGCCGGCGAAGGCGGCGGCGGCGCGGAACGGGCAAACAAATCTTCCTCCGCGGCGGCGGCCGGCGGCGGAGCGGGGGGCGGCGGAGGCCGGAGCGGTCCCCGGTTGGCGGTTTTCATTTCCCGTTCCAAACGCGCCATTTCGCGCTGCAATTCCTGCAGGCGGCGGTCAATCACGGATGAATTTCTGGTTCCCAAGGCCATGCGGCGTTCCATTCCCGGCGAAGAACTAATAGGCAAAACGGAAATACATGATAATGGCCACCGCCGCAATGGTAATGATCAGCGGCAGGCTGGCGGCAAAACCCAGGAGCATCCACGAACCAAAAGAACGGGGCGGCGCAGCCGATCCGGACGCGGCCGCGGGGACAACCGGCATGGGCAGGCTTTTATCGCCATGCAGGGCTTCAATGCGTCCAACCGCCTGGTTGAATTCCTTGCGGGCGTTTTCCACGATCACCAGCGAGCGGTGGAGTTCCTCGCGGAAACCGGCGCTGTCGGCCGGCCATTTCGACTCGTCCAACCCGCGGGCCGTTTCCAGCATGTTCTTGAACGCCGCATAGGTTTCCGTCACCAGGGCGAGGTGTTGGTGCAAACGCACTTCCTCCCGCTCCAGATACACCAGGTATTGATCCAGGCGCTCAATCAGATCCTGTTTGCCGGTTTCGTATTTTTCCTGGTTCTGGCGCAACTGCTCCAGGGCATTGCGCTCTTTTTCCAGCGCTTGCTGGCGCGCGCGCAGGCGCTCCAGTTCGTCCATGCGGTCCACCATCTGGCTGTTGATTTCATTGCGCCGCTGCGCCAGGGGCGTCAGGTTCAATTCCTGCACCGGGACCGGCCCGCTTTTCGGCGCCGCCGGCGCCGCGGGAGCGGCATCGGCGGAAGGTCCGATTTTAACCTGCCGCACCGCATCCCGGCGCTGGATCAAATCATCATCAACAAAATCGGTTCTATTCATGCAGCCCATCTCCTTATTCTTGCGGCGGAATGCGCAAAACCTGTCCCGCCGCCAACTTTTCCGGTCCCGCCAAAACGTCGCGGTTTGCATCGTAAATCAAGTTCCATTGCCGGGGGTTCCGGTAAAGCCTGGCGGCTATTTTCGAAAGCGTATCGCCGGGCTGCACCCGGTATGTGGCGCCGGCGGCGGGCGGCGCGGAAGCCGCAGCCGGCAAAGGCGATTGCGGCGAAGGCGGGGGGGCCGGCGGCGGCGCGACGCGGCCGGCCAGGCGCAATTGCGCCAGATTGGCGCGCACTTCCCGCAGGTCGTGTTTTAATCGTTCGTTTTCCTCGCGCAGTTGGCGTATGCGGTGATCCAGGTTGAATTCCTGGTCCACCAGGCCGGCGGCATAGGCCATCCGCGCCTGCCGGATCAAGTCCTCTACCATGGTGCGCTTGTCGGCCTGCGGGCGGAGTTCCAGGAAGCGGGTATAATGATAGATGGCGCGGATATAGTCCTGTTTGTGGCGATCGTAAAGGAGGGCCGCATCCAGGTGCGCCTGGGCCAGTTCCGGCTTGCGAACCAGCGCGCGGTTCAAGATCGTCAGCGCCATGTCTTTGTTGCCTTCCCGCTCGCGCGCGCGTGCCTGCCGGATCAAAGGATCGCGCAATTCCGAATCGCCGCGTCCGTACCGGCTGCAGCCGGCCAGCGCCGCCAGCGCCAGCAGCAATCCTGCCGCCAGCGTTCTCCCATATGTCTCCGGCAATTTCATGCAGTGATTTTCACCCGGCGTTCAGCCGGCCAAGTTGACAGCGAGCCGCAAAATATGAAAACAAGATACACCAAGCCCATCCTGAATGCAAGCCGGTAAAGCAGCCAGCCGAATCCGGTTTTACGCGGGAGACGGCGTTTGCCGGCCCCCGGCGCCGGGGGCCTGGCCGACTTTGGCGGCCGCCGGCAGAACGATGCGGAACTCGGCGCCTTGTCCGGACCGGCTGGCGACCTTGATGTCGCCGCCATGATTGCGTACGATGCCCAGGACCGCCGCCAGTCCCAACCCGCGCCCCATGAACTTGGTTGTGTAAAAAGGCTCGAACAAACGCTGCATCCCTTCCGGATCAATGCCGCACCCGTTGTCCTGCACGGTCAATTCGGCGTAGCGGCCGGGGGGCAAGGTGTGATTCTGGCAATACTTGGACGGCACATAGCCCGGCGCAATATCCATGCCTCGCAAGGCCACCTGGATGGCGCCATGCTTGTTCTGCATCGCCTCGACGGAATTGGTAATCAAGTTCATCACCACCTGCCGGAGTTGCGACGCATCGGCTTCCACGCAAGGCGCGCCGTCTTCCAGGTTGAACTGCACCTCGGCATGGTGGCCGGCCAGGGTCTTCAATAATTGCAGCATGCCCCGGATAAGTTCCGCCAGATTGACCGATTGCACCAGGTATTTGCCCTTGCCGGCATAAGCCAGGAGTTGCGAAGTTAATTCCGCCGCCCGCCGGCAGGCGGCCCGGATATCCTGCAAATAGGAAAACGGCGGCGCGTCGGTCGGCATTTTCATCAGCGCCAGTTCGACGTTGCCCTGGATGCCCATCAGCAGGTTGTTAAAGTCATGGGCAATGCCGCCGGCCAGCAGGCCGATGCTTTCCAGCTTCTGAATTTCGCTCATCCGCGCCGCGAAACGCGCGCGTTCGGCGTCGGATTTTTTCTGTTCGGTAATATCCTGCAGGGCCGAGCGTATGCCCCTGATCCGGCCCGGTTCGCCAAACATGGCGTAGGACTTGACCAGCATCGGCACACGCCCGCCGCCGCGCCGGACAAAGGTCCATTCAAAAGAAGCGTCCGGAACCGCACCGGACGCCAGTTGGCGCTCTAAGGCATCCCGGACTTCTTCCCGTTGCAGAACAAAATCCCAGATCGGCCGGCCGACCATTTCCTCTTCGGAATATCCCAGCATCTTCAATTCGGTGGCGTTGACATGGGTGAGCAGGCCGCGCCGGTCAATTTCATGATAGCCCACCGGCGCGTTGTCGAAAAGATGCCGGTAACGGGCCTCGCTTTCCCGCACCGCCTGCTCGGCCTGCAGGCGGCCGATGAAATCTCCCACCTGGCTGATCATCAAATCCAGCGTATTGCGGGCATGTTCGGGGATTTCATCCAGATTGCGCGAGGCGAGGTTGCAGCAACCGACCAGGCGCGCGTGATGCTTGATTGGCAGCACGGCGATGGCGCGCAATCCCTCGGCGCTCGCCGCCGCCGCGTAGGGCTGCAGCAAGCCGCCGCTCTGCATGTAAACCGGCCGGCCGGCTTCGATGATTTTCCATTGCTCCATTGAGGGATCCATCCATTTCATGGTCCGGATAAATTCCGCCGAAAGTCCGCGCGCAGCGATCAAACTCAGTCCGCTGCCGGCGCCATCGCGGTGATAAATCCCCCCGCAATCCACGCCGTTGATCTGCAATGCGGCATTCAAAAACAATTCCATGGCGGCGGCGGGGGAATCGGCGGCAGCCAGGGCCAGTCCCAGGTCGCGTTGGACGCGCATGGCGTTTTCCACGCGTTTGCGCTCGGTGAGGTCCACGTTCAATTCCGCCACCAACCATTCGCCATCCGGCGTCTGGTAGGGCACGGTCGTCACCTGCACCGGCCGGTTATTTTCCCGCACCATGATCTCCTCTGTCACGGCCTTGGCCTTGGTGGCCAGGGCGCGGATAATGCCGCACCCCGGGCAGGGCGATGCGCGGCCCATGAAATATTCATAACACTTATGTCCGCTGATTTCGCCATAAAATTTCTGCCAACCCGGGTCCACGTAGCGCAGGTTGAACTGTGCGTCAATGATGTCAACATGCGTTCCGGTTTCCATCAGGACAAATTCCATCTGCTTCTGCAGGGCTTCAATTTCAAGTCGCGCGGATTCGCGGTCGGACACGTCCCGGAGCATGACCACCATCCCCCGGGATTGCGGGGGCGCGTCCTCCAGGGCGGAAAGCGAGATTTCCACGGGAATCAGGCGGTTGTCCCGCGCCCGCAACTTGCAATTGCGGATGGCGCGCGCCAGGGACAACCGCCCGCCCGCATATGCGGCCTGCAGGTCCAGCGGCTCCGGCGATGACTCACCGATAATGCTCAGCACTGCGCCGATGGCGCGCCCCCGCGCTTCATCGGCCGGCCAGCCCGATAGCCGCTCCGCCATGCGGTTCATGAATTCGATCCGGCCTTCGGCATCGAAAGTAATCACCGCCTCCCCCAGGTTGCGCAGCGTAACGGCCAGCAAAGCTTCGCTGCGGCGCAGTCGTTCATCCAGCGCATGCTTGTAAAGCGCCATTTCCAAGGAAGTGTGCAACTCGTGATCGGTCGCCGGCTTGCGGATAAATCCGAAGGGAGCGGTGCGTTTGGCGCGCTCCAGGGTCTGTTTGTTGGAATACGCGGTTAAATAGACTACCGGGAGGGAAAAGCGCGCGCGAATTTTATCGGCGACCTGAATGCCATCCAGCGGACCGCGCAAAAGCACATCCATCAGAATCAACGCCGGCCGGCTGCGCTCTATTTCGGCCAGCACCTGATCGCCGGCCGCCACTGGGACGGCGACTTCATAACCCATGCGTTCCAGACGCAGCTTGAGGTCGTAAGCCAGAATCTGCTCATCTTCCACGATCATAATCCGCGGACGATTGGCGTTCATGCGTATCCTTTGCTTACGCCATTATTTTAACAAGTCGAGCTTGACGGAACAAGGATTATGTTTACGTATAATGGCGGAAGCGGGAGGGACCAGGTTTTAGCGTGGTTTGACCGGCGCGCACGCTCCGGCCCGGGCGCGTTGCACGGCATTTTCGGCCAGGATCGTCAACGGGTCCACCAACGGCAGCCCGGCGCAGGAACGGCGCAAGACGATGGAGATTTCCGTGCAGCCGGCAATCAACAATTCGGCGCCGGCGCGCTTGAGCAATGCGCCGGCCTCGCGCAGTTGCCCGGCCGGCAAGCGGCGCCCGCCGGCCTTGACGCCCCGCGGGCCGTAAATCGCTGACATTACCAGCCGCGCCTGCGCGGCGGCGGGCGGCGCCAGCACCCGGCGGCGGAACCGCTGGAAAGCGCGGTGATACAGCCGCGTCTGCAGGGTGCCGGTGGTGGCCAGCAGCCCCACCCGGCTGACGCCGGGATAATATTCGGCCACATACGCGGCGGCCGCGGCCGGCATATCCAGCACCGGCACGCGCACGGCGCGTCGGATGGCCGGAAGATAGGCATGCGCCGTGTTGCAGGGAATGACAATAAAATCCGCGCCCGCGTCTTCCAGGCGCCTGGCGGTCTGCCGCAGGGCCGGGGCGGGCGACGGTCCGCGGCCCAGGATGGCCGCCGTGCGGTCCGGAATCGAAGGCACATTAAAGATGATCACCGGCAGATGTTGCTGGTCGGAGGCGGCAGGCGTGGCGCGAATAATCCGGCGGAACAATTCTGCGGTGGCTTCCGGGCCGACTCCGCCAAGTATGCCGATGGTTTGCATGTTAACATAACAGCGGACGATCATTCCGGAATGACGCTGGTATAAACAAAATCCCGGGAGACGCCCAGACGGGATTGCAAGCCCGGCATATTGCGTTCGGTTTCAGCGTCAAGCTGTTCGAAATAATTGCCGCCGTGGGCGTCCATATCCACAAAAAACGGTCCGAACCGCTCAACCTCGAACACCCACGTGGCCTCGGTTTTGCCCAGTTCCTCCAAAAAATGGACGCCAACGACGCGCTTTACCTGGGACACCAATTGATTGCCGCAAAGACCGATTTTGGTGAGATGGACGCCGCCCACATCCCGGAGGGCGGCAGCCGTGCCGCGGCCCATGGTGGTTTTGCCGATCAAAACCCGCAAATTCAGCCGGCGGATCAGTTCCGGGCTGTAGCGTTCGAACCGGATGCTGGAGGTCGGCTCGATGCTGACCACTTCCCATCCCAAATCCGTGCGGCGCATGACCGGGCCGACATGGAAGAAAGCATTGACGGCCGCAAAATCAATCGGCGGCAGGATGTTTTCCGCGATGGCGCGGATATGCAGCCGGCTGCGTCCGGTAAACACCAGACCGCTGACGGTCGCCATGTCTCCCAGATGCAGATGGCGGGCCCGGTCGGGTGTCAAGGGCAATTTCAAATCGGGGATTTCGCCGGAGGCTGGATTCATTTAAAAATCTCCCGTATAAGAAGGCCGGCCGTCGCCGGCAAGCACCGCTTTCCAGCGCCGCCCCACCATGCATTGAGCGTTGACGGCCACCGGCAAGGCGGCGGTATGGGTCACCGCCGCGGACGCATGCAGACCCATGACCGCGTTGACTCCGCGAACGCCCATCGGACCGATTCCCATGGCGCGCGCCGCCGCCAGCAGGTCCCGCTCGAGGGAAGCCAGCGCCCGATCGGGGTTAAGCGAGCCCAACGGACGCAAAACGGCCGCTTCCTTGGCCAGGCGCATGCACAGGTCGGCCGTCCCCCCCAATCCGACACCGATAATGGCCGGCGGACATATTTTACCCGCATAACAACCTTCGCGGATGGCGTCCAGAACAAATTTAATGATGCCTTCCCGTCCGTCGGACGGGTAAAGCATCCGGTAAAAAGTTCCAAAAATTTCCGATCCGCCTCCCTTGGGCGCAGCAATGATTTCCAGACCGTCGCCGCCGCCATCAAACCGCAGTTCCACCTTGGGCATGCCCGGTCCGACATTGTCCCCCGGGTTGTCGCGCGACAATGGGTTGACCATGGTCGGACGCAAATAATTATCCGCCGTGGCCCGGCGGACGGCGGCGGCGGCCGCCGGCCACAGCGCGCCGAATCCGCCCCGGACCACAGTGCGGCTGCCGGCGCTGACAAAAAACAGGGGGAATCCCGTATCGGCGCAGACCAATCCCTGGCCGGCCTCCGCCAGGCGGGCGTTTTCCAGGCTGATTTCCAGATGGCGGCGCGCCAGCGGATCGCGCTCCTCCGCCAGCGCCTCCTCCAATGCCCGGCGGATGTCCGGCGGCAGGCGCGTGGCAGCCAGGCGCATGGCTTCGTACATGGCGGATTCAAGTTGATCTGGCGCAATCATGGGTTGTCCGGCAAGTCAATGCAACCGGCAAAATTTACAATACCGGCCGGCGGATTGCAATGCCAACTTCCATTTCCCGGCAATCGATCCTGCCGGCAATCCTGCTTGCCGTTATTCGTCTGATGTTTTATACTCCGTGCTTGATTTGGATGCCGCCTCTTCAAATTCTGGCGCGGCTGAAATCGAAGGGGTACATTGCGTAAAGCCGGTCCGCCGCAAGCGGCGCTCCGGCTGCCGCTCATGCAGGAGGAAAATACGGATGATCACGAGAAAACTGGATGACGTGGAAATCATGGACAATGCGCACAACGTGGATGCGCGCAACATTTACAATACCGCCGATGCGATGATCACCATGATCACTCTGAAGCCGGGTCAATCCCTCAAGCGCCATATTACCCCCGTGGATGTGGCCTTTTACGTGCTGAGCGGCACGGGCATCGTCGAAATCGGCTGCGAAAAGCAGGAAGTTTCCGCCGACACGCTCGTTGAAAGCCCGCGGGACATTGTCCACTGCTGGCATAACCAAAGCCGGGAACCGCTGAGCTTCATGGTGATTAAAGCGCCCCGGCCGACGAGCCAGACCGTGTTCGTGGGCGATTGAAAATCACGGGGAAGTCATGAATAAAGGACGGGAAACCAAGCCTCACATCGGCATCTTCGGACGGCGCAATACCGGAAAAAGTTCCATTATCAATGTCCTCACGGGCCAGGAAATAGCCATTGTTTCCCCGCAGCCGGGGACCACGACCGATCCGGTCAAAAAATCAATGGAGATTTTCGGGGTCGGACCGGCCGTGATCATTGATACCGCCGGCCTGGACGACACGGGCGAACTTGGCGCGCAGCGGGTGCGGAAATCGCGGGAGATCATTCCCACCGTTGACGCGGCCATCGTCGTGATTGCGGAGAACCGGTTTGACGGACTGGAAGAAAAGCTGCTGGATGAGTTTTATGACAAGGGTGTGCCTTGCCTGTTCGTTTTCAACAAAACCGACCTGCATCCTGCCGCAGCCGCCCTGAAAGAGGCGCTCCGCAAAAGGTACAATCAGCCGGTGGTCGAATTCAGCGCCTTGCGCCCGGAAAAACTGGAAGACCTGATCCAGGCCATATGCCTGACCATCCCGGAAACCGCATACCGGAAACAATCGCTTTTCGGCGGCTTGATCAATGCCGGCGATATTATCCTGCTGATCACGCCGATTGACACGGAAGCGCCGGAAGGCCGGCTGATCCTGCCCCAGGTCCAGGCCATTCGGGATATCCTGGACCACGATGGCACAGCCATTGTCCTGAAGGAAAACGAAGCGGCGGCGTTCCTCGGGAAAACCGGCATCAAGCCGCGCCTGGCTGTATGCGACAGTTCGGTTTTCCGGCAAGCCGACGCCGCCGTGCCGAAAGACATTCCGCTGACAGGCTTCAGCATATTGCTCGCCCATTTCAAAGGCGAATTTGACAGCTATTTGCAGGGCACGCCCGCCCTCGCGCGCCTCCAGGATAACAACCGGGTTCTGATCCTGGAATCCTGCACGCACCATGTCGTCTGCGATGATATCGGCCGCGTGAAAATACCGCGCTGGATGCGCGATTTTACAGGCAAAAAGCTGCTTTTCGACACCGTGGCGGGCTTGAACCGGCTGTCCAGGCCGATCGGCGACTACGCCCTCGTGGTCCAATGCGGCGGATGCATGATCACCCGGAAACAACTGGTTAACCGTTTGAAACCGGCCATTGACCAGGGCATACCTGTCACCAATTACGGCATGGCGATCGCCTGGATGCAGGGGGTGTACACCCGCGCGATTGCGCCATTCACGGGCAAAAACGCCGAGCCTGAAGGCGGCCGCTGAAATACATGCGGACCGGCGCCATCAGGAGGAGGCCGGGCCGGGGCGCGCGCCGGAAGCCAGCAGGCGCGCGATGGCTTCGGGATAGGCTTGGTGCTCCTGTTCCTGGATGCGCGCATGCAGTGATTCCGGCGTGTCATCCGCAAGCACCGGCACGGCGCGCTGCAGGATAATCCGGCCGGTATCCACTCCGGCATCCACGAAATGCACCGTGCAGCCGGTAACCTGCACGCCGTATTCCAAGGCCTGGCGCCAGGCTGCCAGTCCCGGAAACGCCGGCAACAGCGATGGATGGATATTGATGATTCGCCCCGCGTAAGCCTGCAGCAACCCCTGCTTGATGATGCGCATGAAGCCGGCCAATGCCACCAATTCCACACCGTGGGTTCGCAGCAATTCAATTACCCGGCTCTCAGCGGCGCCTTCCAGTTTTGTCTTAAACGGCGCCGGGTCAACGTAAAACGCCGGAATGCCGGCGCGCCGCGCCCGCTCCAGGATGAAGGCGTCCGGCAGATCGGCAATGACGCAGGCAATCCGGGCCGGCAGCCGGCCGGCATCAATCGCCGCGGCAATGGCATGGAAATTGCTTCCGCGGCCGGAACCTAGTATGCCCAGGGCGGTTGGGCTCTGGGCGGATGGAGTGCCGATGGATTTTGATTGCATGACGGGGATATTAGCACCTGAACATTAAAGGCTGCAAGCGCAATATTTGCCGGTAAGGCGCCGACATATTTTTATCGCCGCGGAAAAATCCGGATTGTAACTTGCGGATACTTGCCATATAATACATCCGCGAATATTCTTAACGGTTTTCCGCGACAAGCGCCGTTAAGCACACCATGATGCATAGCACAAGCCAATACCGTTCGATGCTGGAAGCCATGCCGGAAATGGCCTACATCTGCGACGCCGATAATCGCCTGGAATACGTTAATCCGGCCATGGAGCGCCAGATCAAGCGCAATGCTGCCGGCGAAAAGTGTTACCGGGCAATTTACCAGCGCGACCAGCCCTGCCCGTGGTGTCCCCGCACCCTGTCGTCCCAGGGCAACAACGCACCCTGCGAAACCACGCGCGCCATGGAAGGCCGCACTTTCCGCATAGCCTGCACTCCCATCGCCCAGGAAAACCGCCCGCCATCCTACCTGTTCATCATGCGTGACATAACTGACAGCCAGACGGCGGAACAGGCGCTTCAGGAAAGCGAAGCCCGTTACAAGCGGTTGGTGGCATCGGTTACGGACTATATTTATTCCGTCAAAATCAAGAACGGCAAAGTGGTTTCAACCCTGCATGGGGAGGGGTGCATCGCCGTCACCGGTTATTCCACCGCGGATTACGAACGGGATCCGGACTTGTGGTTCAAAATGGTCCACGAGGATGACCGCGCCAAGGTGCTGGACCAGGCTTGCCGCCTGGTCGCCGGGGAATCCGTCCCGCCGCTGGAGCACCGCATCCTCCACAAGAACGGCAAGGTCTGCTGGGTGCGCAACACGGCCGTGGTACACCGCGACAGCCGGAACCAGGTCGTGGCCTATGACGGCCTGGTGTCGAACATAACCGAGCGCAAGCTGGCGGAAGAACAGCTCAACGAACATGCCCGGAAGCTGGAGATCATCAACCGCATCATCATGGCGGTGAACAAGGCGTCCACCATGGCCAGCACCCTGGAAGAAGCGCTCAACTCCGCGCTCGAATTGATGCAGTTCCGCGGCGGATGCATTTACCTGGTGGACGATGCCGCCGGCGCAGCGGAAATGCGCTGCGTCAACGGCTGCCCGGCAGATTTCATAACCGCCATGGCGCGCCTGGACCTGCGCGATGCCCGCTATGCCGGATTATTTCAGAACGGGCAGGCCGCCTTTGACGATAACTGCCGCCTGTCGGACCCCGAAGCCGCGCAGCAATGGAATTTCGCCGCCATGGCGCGCCTGCCGCTGATTTCGCAGGATAAAATCATCGGCTTGCTGCTGCTGGCCGACACCGCTCCGCATAATTTCGCGCCGTCGGAAAAGGATATTCTGCTTTCCATCGCCCGCCAGATCGGCACCGCCCTGGCCAAAACCAGTTCCGAACTGGCGCTGCGCGAAAGCGAAAACCGCTACCGCACCATGACGGAGCAATCGCTGGCGGGGGTGCAAATAATCAAGGACGGACGCCTGATTTTCGTCAATGAAGGCTGGACGGAAATTACCGGCTATGCCCGCCGCGATATTGAAAACTGGACGGACCGCGATTTCCTCCGCATCATCCATCCCGAAGACCAGCAGTTTTTCATGGAGAATCTGCAACACTGCCAGGCTCCCGATTGTTGCTTGCGCAAGCCCTACGATTGCCGCTTCATTGCGCAATCGGGAGAGACGAAGTGGGTGGCGCTGCACGTCCGCCACGTCAACTTTGCCGACGGCGACGCGGTCATGGCCATCATCGTGGATATTACCCACCGCAAGCTGGCCGAGCAGGCGCTGGCGGCGGCCAACCAGCGTTTGCAGTCGCGCGAAGAGCAGTTGCGCGCGATCAACAAGGAACTCAGCGCCGCCAACGCCCAGTTAAAAGCCAGCGAGCGCGACCTCATGTCCGCCAACCGCGACAAGGAAATCCTGCTGAAAGAAATCCACCACCGCGTGAAAAACAACCTGCAGGTTGTTTCCAGCCTGCTGAAATTGCAGGTGGCGCACGTAGAGGACGAAAAAGCCCGCCATCTGCTCCGCGAATGCCAGAATCGCATAAAATCCATCGCGATTGTGCACGAAAAACTCTACCAGGCGCCGAACCTGGCGGAAGTCAATGTCGGAGAATACATTCAAAGCCTTGCCAAGCACCTGTTCCGCGCTTTCCTGGTTGATCCGGAATCCATCACCGTCAAGATCGAGGCAGGCGATGTCGCCCTGGGCATCGACAAGGCCATACCCTGCAGCCTGCTGATCAACGAACTGGTTTCCAATTCCCTGAAATACGCTTTTGCCCGGAGCAACACCGGCGAAATCTCGATCAAATTGCAGGCGGGACCAGGCGCCAAGTACGTCCTGGAAGTGGCCGACAGCGGTTGCGGCTTTCCGGCCGACGTGGATTTCCGGAACACCACCACGCTGGGAATGCAACTGGTCATGACTTTCGTGGAACAATTAAACGGCACCATCATCCTGGATAAAAGCTGCGGCACGCGTTTCATCATTTCTTTTACCGATGAAAAAAAGGCCGCCGCACCCCCGCCCGCGGCATTGCCATGAATCGCGCCAATCTCCGCCGCAAGCAAGTATTGCTGCGCCTGCTTTCCGCCGCCGGACCGGGCGCCGACGCGCGGCTATACCGCGCGGCCGACGACGTGCGCCGCCTGAACATGGGCGATGCGGTTTATGTGCGCGGTATTGTGGAATTTTCCAATTGCTGTTCCAATCGCTGCTGGTACTGCGGACTGCGGGCCGATAACGGCAGGGTGCGCCGTTACACCATGCCGCCCGCAGAAATACTGGCGGCATGCCGCCAGTTGGAGGCGGCCGGACATACCACGGTAGTGCTGCAATGCGGCGAGGCCCAGTCCTTCGGCGACCGCAACCTGGGCAACCTGATCGAAAGCATCAAGTCGGAAACTTCCCTTGCCGTCACGGTGTCGGCCGGCAACCGTCCGCGCCCCGTTTACGCTTACTGGCGCGCTTGCGGGATGGACCGCTACCTGCTGCGTTTTGAAACCAGCCTTCCCCGCCTGTTTGAGCGCCTGCATCCGGATTGCACCCTGGCGGAGCGTTTGCGGTGCCTGCGCGACCTGCGCGACCTGGGCGTGCAAACCGGCAGCGGCTTCATGATCGGACTCCCCGGCGAGGACCGCTCGATCCTGGCGGACAATATTCTGCTCTGCCGGGAACTTGACCTGGACATGATCGGCATCGGCCCGTTCATTCCCCACCCCGACACACCCCTGGGCCGGGAAGTCAATGCCTACCAGGCTGACCGGGAAATTTTTTTCCGGGCGCTGGCCGGCTTGCGGATATTCAACCCGCGTTCCCACATCCCCGCCACCACGGCTTACGATGCAGTTTTCCCGGGCGTTGGACGCAACCTGGCGTTGCAGCGCGGCGCCAACGTTTTCATGCCCAACAGCACACCCGCCGCCTACCGCGGCGATTACCTGCTTTATCCGGGCAAGCCGGGCGTTGACAGCGACGCCGAGGAGTCCGCCCGCGATGTGCTGCGGCGCTTGAAAAAACTGGGCCGGCCGCTGGGCCAGGGCCCCGGGCATTCAATCAAACACAGGCGCTGTTGACGCCATGGAAAACGCTTTACCCCACCCGGTCAATCCCAGCCACGCGGATAAAATGCGGGCGCTGCCATGGTATTACACATTCCAGTCGTCCAACATGGTGTTCGTGCTGTTGACGATTTTCGGGCCGGTTTTCCCGCTGTTCATGCATGCGCTGGGATTGAGTAAAACCCAAATCGGCCTCTTGCTGGCTATCCCGCACGTTTTTACACTGCTGGCCTTGCTGGTCGCGGGATTGGTTGTCCGGCGCGGACCGAAAAACATTTTCATGGGCATGACCCTGGCGCGGGCCATCATCATTTCCGGCCTGCTCTTGATACCATTTTTGCGACCATGGCTGACGCCGGCGCAAATTTTCCTGGCGATGGCCGCGATCATCGCGGGATTCGCGTTTTGCCGCGCCGTGGCGGAAACGGGATACCTGCCGTGGGAAAAACAGTTCATTCCCGATCGGAGCCGCGGCAAGGTCTATGCCGTCAACGGCATCATCGCTGGGGTTACCGCCATGTGCACCTCGCTGGCCGCATCCCTGGTTTTGCGCCGCATGCCGGGCATTGCCGGTTATCAATGGCTGATTCTGGCCGGCATCGCCTTCAGCATGGTTTCCATCTGGTGCCTGCGCTATATTCCCGGCGGCGGCCCGGCGCCGGCCGCCGCCCGGCCTCGTCCCTTGCTGGAAGACTTGTTGACCCCGCTGCGCGACTCCAATTTCCGGCGCTTCCTGCTGGCGAACGGATTATTTGTTCTGGCCTGCGGCGTTTTCCCGTTCCTGCCCCTCTACCTGCAGTCGCAATTCGGCTTGCCGCCCGACCGCATCATGACGATGGATATGGCGCTGCGCGGCGGAGTTTTGATCGCCAGTCTGTTCTGGGGCTGGAGCGCGGACCGGTTCGGCGGCCGGCCGGTAGCCATCACCGGCATCCTGATGGTGATGGTTTTCCCGCTGGCCTTGTGCATCATGCCCGCAAATTTCCGGCTGCTGGCGCTGGCGCTGGGGGGGATATACTGTTTTTACGGCATGGCCATCCAGGGGTACCTGGTCGGGATGACCCGGTATCTATACGCGGATGCCGTGCCGGCCCAGGGCGGCGCGGGCTACTACGCTATCCATTATTCCATCGCCGGCGTCAGCACGGCCGTTGGACCGTTCCTCGCCGGGTATCTGCTTGATTTTAACGCGCCGCTGAACCTGCAGTGGCGCTGGCTGGCCGTCACGCCCTACACGCCGGTGCTCCTGCTCTCCGCCGCGCTTTTCGCCGCCGCCGCCGCAATCGGGCGCGGCCTGCGCAGCGCCGCCGCCCTGCCTACCGGAAAATTCCTCTCGCTGCTGATTCAAGGAAATCCTTTGCTGGCGTTCGGCTCGATCGTGCGCTACCAATTCGCCTGGAACGAAGACGAACGCGTCAGCACCACGGAACGCATGGGCAGGGCTAAAAACACCGCCAGCGCTGACGAATTGCTGTCTGCGCTGCAGGATCCCAGCTTTAATGTCCGCTATGAAGCTATTTTGGCGATCGCCCGCCTCCCCGCTTCTCCGCCTTTGTCGGACGCGCTGGTCGGCGTGCTGCGCAGCCAGGAACCCGATTTGAGCGTGGCGGCGGGATGGGCGCTGGGGCGGCTCGGCGATCGGCGCGCCATCCCGGCCTTGCGGGAGACGTTGCATTCCGAATACGCGCTGCTGCGATCCCGGGCCGCCCGGTCCCTGGCCAACCTTGGCGATCGAGCCAGCGCCTCCGCCATCATGGACGCCATGCGCCGGGAGCGCCATGACGCCATCCGGGTCGCCTACGCCACTGCCCTGGGCAGCCTCCGGATCGCCGATGCGCTGCCGGGAATCATGGATTTGCTGGGCCGCTTGCCGGCCGTCGCGCTGCGCAATGAAACAGCGCTGGCCGCAGCCAGGATCGCGGGATGCGACCGCCAGTTCATCCGGCTTTGGCGCGCCGCACGACACGAGCCCGGCGCCGCCTTCGCTGCCGTTTTAAGGCAGGCGGAACCTTTGTTTGCGAACCGCCGGGACTGGCCGCCGCCGGCCCGCAATGCGTGGGAAGCC
The DNA here is from genome assembly GCA_964463985.1 of uncultured Verrucomicrobiota bacterium. Taxonomy (GTDB): domain Bacteria; phylum Verrucomicrobiota; class Kiritimatiellia; order JAAZAB01; family JAAZAB01; genus JAXGPF01. The sequence goes on along the minus strand of CAYXEK010000003.1, from coordinate 58,789 downwards.
GGCATTCAAGCGCTGCAGACCTGCGATCTCGAGGGCGGGGCCCGCCAGATGGCATGGTTGCTGGAGCGATTGGCTTCCCAGCCTGCCGCAACCGTGGAACGCAGCATCTGGGAAACATGCCGCCGGCAGTTTTCACCTGACCGCGGCGGCGATCTGCGCCTGGAATATCTGCTGCTGGCGCTCAGCCTGCTGCAAAAAACCGCGCAAAGCTCCGATTAGCCCGTCCGACGCGCATCAGGCCGGATCATCGTTCCGCCTGTTGCCGCTGTCCCGCGTGTGCTGCGCCGGCGCGCCGGGCCGCCGTCCGGTCGATTTCAGACAACAGACGCGCCGCGGCCTGGCGTTCGGCTTCGCGCTTGTTAGGGCCCTCCCCCGCGGCGGAAAATTGGGCTATGGAAACGCGCACCTGGAACTGGAGGGCATGCGACGGACCGCGGCGCCCGACCACTTCGTATTTCGGGCCGGCTTTCCACCGTTTCTGGGCCAAAGCCTGCAGCTGTCCCTTGGGATTGTCGCCCCAGAAATCGTGGGGATCTATGGCGATTGCCGGCAGCAGGACTTTTTTGAATATGCGGGAAACCGCCTTCAGTCCGCCGTCGAGGTAAGCGGCGCCCAGGATGGCTTCCATGGCGTCCAGCACATTGGAATCGCGGCGGTGTCCGCCCGAAAGGCGCTCGCCTTTGCCCAGGAGCAGGTAGTCGCCCAGGCCGATGGCATGGCCAACCTGCGCCAGAGCTTCGCCGCTGGTGTAGCGGCTGCGCAGGCTGGTCAATGCGCCTTCCTGCAAGTCGGGATATTTCACGAAGAGGTAATGTCCGACAACCAGCCCCAATGCCGCGTCGCCCAGGTATTCCAGGCGCTGATTATCGTCGCGGACATTGTTCGTTTCAAACCGGTAGGATGGATGCGAAAGCGCCATGATCAGGCGCCGGCGCCGATGGAAGGCATACCCGAGTTTACGCTCAAGCTGCCGGTAGGGATTTTTTATGAGCGACAAAAGTTTCATGCGCGGGGATGGAATTGGGCATGCAGGCTCTTCAAGCGCGTTTGATCCATGTGGGTATAAATCTGGGTGGTGGCAATATCGGCATGCCCGAGCATTTCCTGGATCAAGCGCAGAGGCGCGCCGTTATACAAAAGATGCGTGGCGAACGAATGCCGCAGGGTGTGGGGTGAAATTTTTTTTTCGATGCCGGCCCGGCGCGCATAATGTTTTACCAGGCGCCAGACGGTTTTGCGGCTCAGGGCGGCGCCGCGGCGCGATATGAAAACCTCGCGCGCCGCGCGCCCGCCCAGCAAGCGAGGCCGGCTGACCGCCATGTAAGACTGCAAAGCCCGCGCGCAGGTTTCCGAAAACGGCACCAGGCGCTCCTTTTCGCCCTTGCCCACGCACCGCAAAAAACCGGCGTCAAAATGCAGGTCATCCAGCCGCAGGCGGCAGATTTCCGAGACCCGCAGGCCGGTGGCATACATCGTCTCCAGCATGGCGCGGTCCCGGTGCCGGCAGGGCGCGTCGCCTTCCGGCGCGCGCAGCAATTGCTCCACCTCTCGCAGCGAGAGGCTGGTCGGCAGCACTTTCCAGAGCCGCGGCGAATCCATCGCCGCGACTACATCCCGCGCCAGCAGGTTTTCTCCGTGCAGGAAGCGGAACCAGATGCGGATAGTGACGAATTCGCGGGAAATGGAATTAAGTCCCATCCCCCGCGCGCGTTCCGCCATCAGGAAATCCAGCACTATCGTCCTGGTCACGCTGTTCAGCACCGCCACCCGGCGCCGCTCCAGGAACCGCTTGAATTTCAACAAGTCGGCGGCGTAAGCCGCGCGTGTGTTCGGGCTCAGCCCGCGCTCCAAGCTGACGTAATCCAAAAACTGCTCAATCAACGTCTGCATGGAATGGGCGGCTCATTTCAGCGCGCGGCCTCCGGCAAACTTGCCGCGGCGTTGGTGTTGGCGGGAATGTCATTGGCGTCAAAACCCGCGTTGGCGATAATGAACTCGAGGTTTTTCCGGGCGATTACCATGGAATTATAGGTCACCCGCACGGTGCGGACCGCAACATCCGGCTGCACGGTTTTGATTCCCGGGTGCCGGATGAAGGCATCCTGGATGATCCGGGCGCATTCCTGGTTTTTCAAACCGGGCACCTGGATCGTCACAGTGCGCAGATCCTGCTTGCGGCAGCCGGGAGCCCAGCACAATCCGACGGTTAACAGCCCGGCGAACAGGAATTGATACCAGCGGGAAAATATATACATGCGCATACTCCTCAAAGAGTTCCATGGCGGTCCGGCCATCCTTCGCCGTCGCCAACCTGTATTTAAACATACACTACCCGCGGCATGGCCGGCAAGGCTTTTCCGCGCCCTCCGCGGCCCCGGCGGGGGCCTTACGTCTGGACCGGGGAAGTTCCGGCCCCGTCTCCCGCCGCCGGGGCTACCGGGTCAAACAGCCATCGCTTGTTAAACCAGAACCACTGTTCCGGCTCGGCGCGCACACAACGGTCAAAAACATCAAACACCGCCTGCGTCATGCGGAGCGCGTCGCGCTGCTTGTCCAGGGACGGCTCGGGACGCACCGGATCGAAGACGCGGTACCGGTGGCGTCCCCACCCGATGCGGGTAATAACACATGGGAAAATCGGCGCATTAGTCTGCCGGGCAATGTACCCCATGCCACCGGCAATATTGGCGGTTTTGCCCAGGAACTGCACGGCGAGGGCCGGCGTGGGCGAACGGACATCGGGCAGAATCGCCAGGACTTTGCCTGCACGAATGCGCCGGATGATCCCCTTTGCCGCATGGTTGTCGCGCAAAATGGTTTCGAAGCCGGTTTGCGCCCGCAGCCGGTTCATGTAAGCGTCCACCAACCGGTTTTTCTGCCGGGCGGCGATGGAAAACAACGGCAACTTGTATGCCAGGCAGGCCAAGGCGGCCATTTCCCACGCGCCCATGTGGATAGTGGCAATGATGGCGCCTTGACCGGTTTGCGCATGCGCGCGCAACTTGGCAATGCCTTCCTCGCTGACCGCGCCCACGATCCATTCCGGGCTCATCACGGGAATGCGCAAGAGGTCCACGCAACTGAAGACAAAATTACGCCACGAGCCCCAGGCAATGCGTCGGACTGCCCGGCGGGAGACGGCCGGACCAAAGATTTCGCGGATGCGCGTTTCCGCGCTGCGCGCCCGGAAGCGCGCCGGATAAAAGCTTAGCCAGGCCAGCGTCCATCCCAACGCCAGGGCGGCGCGGTAAGGCAGGATTCCCGCCAGCGCGCCCATGGCGCGCAAGGCGAAATACTCGGTGTAATGTTTAAATTTATGGCGCATGGCAAACTTGTCACAACCATTTTCCAGACGGCGAGCCGGCCGTCCAATCGGTCAACCGCGCTTTGGTTAATGATCCAAAAAAAGCTTGGCGGTCCGGTGGGCCAGTTGCGCCGCCCGAAGCAACCCGGATTGGCGGAGCGCGACGGCATTCACCGGGCAAACCTCGCTGCAGCAGCCGCATTCAATGCAGGCTCGCCGATTCAAAACCGGCGGACCTTTCGCGGGCAGGGCAATTGCCGGCACCGGGCAGGCGGCGACGCAGCGCCCGCAACGAATGCAGTTTGGGCCGAACACCGGGCGGTTCCACAACCACGGCCTCAATTTCCGCACCATCCGCGCGGGAATCAACCGGCGCGCAAACGTCGCCGGCAATTCGAACGGCGGCAAATCCGACGAGCGGTTGAAATCTCCAAGGTAAACGAGATCGTCAACATCCATACCGGTCTGAAGGTCCGGCAGCATGGGCGCCAGGCACGGCAGGTCTGCCGGACGCAGGCGGAGCAGCCGGCAGACGGCAAGTTCCAGGGCCGCTCCATCATCGGCGGCAGCCAGAAATCCCAGCCGCACCGGCCGGCCGGCGCTGGGCCCATTGCCTTCCATGGCCATGACCGCATCGCAAATGGTCAAGCCTGGCCGCACCAATCTGTACAGATGCGCCATGAACCCGCCCAGCATGGACGGGCTGGGAAAGGCCTTGTGGAGGGAAGTTTTCTGCGCGCCGGGAATCACGCCAAAGATGTTTTTAACCGGGCCGGTCAAAATCGTCAGCAAATGCGTCTTCAGTTTCGGCACATTGACAATCAAATCCGCTTCCAGCACCGGCCGGGCGATGCTGAATGCCACGCCCTGGCAGGAAAACATGCGGGCGCCGGCATGCTCCAGGTTCAACAGGGGCGCGCCTTCTTCGGCGCACATTCCGGCAAACCCGGTGGCTTGCCAGACCTGTTCCATTTTATGGGGCGCGGCGGCGCTGTCGGCCACCGCCGGCGTATGACCGCGCCGGCGCAGGTAACGGATAATGGCGCGCACCACTTCGGGGTGGGTTGTGGCGGCGTCTTCCGGCGGACGGTCAGTCAGCAGATTCGGCTTGATCAGCACGCGCAGCGACCGCCCGGCCAGCGCCTTCGGATCAAGCGCGCTCAAAACCTGATCGAGCGCCGCATCCATTGAATCCGGCTGATAATCGGCGCATTTGGCAAAAGCAACTTTCATCATGTCGAGGCGGCAGGCGGCGGCATGCGTCCGGCAGCCGGCTGGGCCGGGGCCACCCTCAAGGGATAACGCAACCGGAGTTCTTGTTCCAGGAGGATTTCCACCCAGTATGCGCCGGGTTCGGGGAAGCCGACATTGACAAAAAATTCGATATTGGTCACCGTGGCTTCAATTGAAGGCAGGCGAATGGGAATTTCGCGGCCGGCTGTCAAGATGGTGGACTGGTCGGGCCGGACGATCCGCGTCAGTTGACGGAATTCCCCTTCCCCGCCGCACCAGCGGTTCACCACGCACATCCGCGGAAAATTAACCGGCAATTGCGGTCCGGAAATGAGATCGAACAGTCCGATTAAAATGAATTTGCCATTGCGTTCCTGGCGCACATCGTCGCAGACCACGCTGAACTGCAGATCGGGAATAATTTTAGGTTTCATGGCGGGTTTTGTTCCACATGCATTCGGTTGTGCCGCCGCGCGGAAAGTCCCGCGCGCGGCCGGTTTCCCGGAACGGCGCTTACGCCGGCGGGCGTTTCACGTCTCCGGGGGCGGATGCGGGGGCGTGGCGCCCTGTCGCGAGCAAACATACGCCGCGAGGCGATTGGCGCGGCGGTTGATTTCCGGCAAAGGCAAGCCGGCCAGACGCCCCATCACCACTGCGGCGGTGAAAGCATCGCCGGCGCCCACCGTGTCCGCCACCTTGACCGCCATCC
>CAYXEK010000003.1:11793-53443 GCA_964463985.1 uncultured Verrucomicrobiota bacterium | reverse complement strand
GCGGCGGTGAAAGCATCGCCGGCGCCCACCGTGTCCGCCACCTTGACCGCCATCCCCGGGTGTTCGTCCCGGTTGTCGCGATCCGCCAGCAGGCTGCCGCGGGCGCCGCGGGTCACAACCAGCAAATCCAGCGGACAGCGCGCGAACAAAACGCGCGCCAATTCAGCGCCGTCTTCCGGCAAATCCAGCAGTCGCGCCGCGGCGGGAAGTTCTTCGTCGCTGATTTTCAGGACATTCGCCATCTGCAGCGAGGCGTTCAACACCTCCCGGCCGTAAAACCGGCCGCGCAGATTGACGTCAAAAACCCGCAAACAACCAGGCGGAGCGGACTTGACAAATCCGCGAATGGCGGCGCGCGCCGTCGGATGGCGCTGGCCCAGCGTGCCGAAACAAACGGCATCAAGTCCGCCGGCCGCCTTGGCCAGCGCCTGCGTCATCCGCCAATAATCCCAGGCGCGGTCGGCGGCGATGGTATAAACCGGCTTGCCTGCGTCATCCAACGCCACATCCACCGAACCCGTGGCGTGCAACGGATCTTCGCTTACACCCGCATCGTCCAGTCCCATGGCGCGGATAGCCGCGCGCAAGTCCGCGCCTGCGGAATCCGCGCCGATGGCGCTGACCACCATGGCCGAGGCCCCGAGGGCGCCGGCATGGTAGGCGAAATTCGCTGGCGCTCCGCCCGGACGGCGCCCGCCGGGAAGCATGTCCCACAGCAGTTCGCCAACGCCGGCTACCTTGAATTTATCAACCCGTTTGTGCATGGTTCAACGGCGCAAGGCCTGGCGGATAATAGCTTCAACCGTCCCGTCGGCCGGCAGGCGCGCGGCAGCCGCTGCCGCCATTTTCCGGGCTTCGGGCGGCTTGTACCCCAAGGCTGCCAGGGCCCGCGCGGCATCCTGGGCGCGCGGATCTTCCAGATTCGCCGTTCCGTCGCATGGCAAACCGGCCTGGGTTATCTTATCGCGCAACTCGACTACCAGGCGGTCGGCGATCTTGCGGCCGATGCCGGATATGCTGCTCAAACGGGCGGTGTCGCCGGCGGCGATGGCAGCGGCCAGTTCGGGGGCCGCCAGGCCGCTCAAGGCGCTCATGGCGATGCGCGGACCTATGCCGGCCACTCCCAGCAGCAGACCAAAAATCCGGCGTTCCGCCTGGGCGGCAAAGCCGTACAAAAGATGCTGGTCCTCGCGGACATAATCGTGCACCCAGACGCGGCAGCGCTCCCCGACGGCAGGCAGGCGCGCGTAACTGTTGAGCGATATAAAAACCTCGTAACCGATGCCGCTCAAGTCCAGCACAATGCGCGTGGGGGCTTTTTCCGCCAGGCAACCTTCCAGAAAATCAATCATTTTCAAATTTCCTTGGGAGCAAGCGCGGCGCCGCTCCAGCGGACGGCGCCATGCAAATGGCAGACGGCGATGGCCAGGGCATCCGCGGCGTCTTCCTGGGGCGCTTCGCGCAGACGCAAGAGCGCCATGATCATCCGGCGCACCTGCTCCTTGCCGGCGGCGCCGTACCCTGTCACCGCCTGCTTGACCCGACGCGGCGGATATTCATAAACCGGAATGCCGGCGGCGGCGATGGCGGTCAGCGCCGCGCCGCGCGCCTGGCCCAGCGCCAGGGCTGTTTTAACGTTTTTGCAGAAAAAAACTCCTTCCACGGCCGCCGCCGCCGGTTCCAGCCGGCGGATAATATCCGCAAGGGATTGCGACAGATGCAGCAGGCAACGCGACACCGGCCGCGCCGGCGGGTTGCGGATGACGCAATATTCGACAGTTTCCAGAATGCTGCCGCGCGCCTGCACCACCGCCACTCCGGAAGAACGCAGCGAGGTATCCACACCCATGACCCGTTGCGCGGCTTGGCCGGCGGGCAAGTTCATTTCGATTCCAATTCCGCCAGCAACGCTTCATCCACGTCCAGGTTGGAATAGACATTCTGGACATCGTCGTTTTCTTCGAGAGCCTCGATGAATTTCAGGACATGGCTGGCCACGCTTTTGTCGGTAACTGTCATGTAACTGTCCGGAATCAGGGTGATTTCGGCAGAGTTGGTTTTGATGCCCGCCTGCTCCAAGGCATCCATGACGGCCTGGTATGTTGACGGCTCGGTGATGACCTCGTAAACATTATCATCCAACTGCATGTCTTCCGCGCCGGCTTCCAGCACGATACTCATCAACTTGTCTTCTTCCACGCCGCCGGCATCCACCAGAATCTGCCCCTTGCGCCTGAAATTGCGCATGACCGAACCCGGCCCGGCCAGATTGCTGCCGAACCGGGTGAAAATATGACGTATTTCCGAAGCGGCCCGGTTCTTGTTGTCGGTCAGGGCCTTGACGATCAAGGCCACGCCGCCGCCGGCATATCCCTCGTAAACTATTTCCTCCAACTGCGCGCCGGCTATCTCTCCGGTGCCTTTCTTGATGGCGCGGTCCACGTTATCGGCCGGCATGTTGGCGGCGCGGGCTTTGTTCATAATGGTGCGCAACGTCGGATTCATGTCCGGATTACCGCCACCCGTGCGGGCCGCCAGGGTCAGTTCCTTGCTCAAACGGCTGAAAATCTGGCCGCGTTTGGCGTCCGCCGCGCCTTTTTTGTGCTGAATGGTTTTCCATTTGCTATGACCGCTCATCTGTCCCTCCTGCTTTCATAAGTTCCGCATTCGCAATTATTCAACCGGCGCCGCCGGTCAAAGCTCAGCCGGCGCCATGTTAAACCCCAGCAAATCCTCCTGGGCGGGCTGGCCGCATTCCTGCTGCCAGCCCAGCATGAAACCCAACGTTTCCATGCGCCGGCATACTGCCGCATATTCCGCCGCTGTAACCCGGCGGTCCCAGCCGGCGCAATGCGCCGCCCGGTACGCCGGCAAGTATTGACCCATAACGCTGACCGGCGCCTCCGGGCCGAGATGCTCCGCCACCCATTCCAGGCTGGCGCAGGCCTCGTCCGCGCGCCCCGGCAAAACCAGCACGCGGCAAATCAAGCCGGATCGGGCCATGCCTTCCGCATCCAGACGCAACGGGCCGACCTGGCGCCACATCTCCCGGAGCGCCCGGCGCGCCTGGATGACGTAATCCGCCGCGTCCGAACCGGCCAGCGCGGTGGCAGACTCAGCATACCGCAAATCCGCCAGGTAAACCGACACCCGGCCCTCCAGAGCGCGCAGTGTTTCCACGCGTTCGTAGCTGCTGGTGTTGTATACCACCGGCAAATCCGCTCCGGCGTCGCGCGCCCGCCGCAATGCTTCCATAACCTGCGGCAGCCATGGCGTCGGGCTGACGAAATTCCAGTTATGGCAGCCGGCATCCTTCAATTCCAGCAAAATTTCCGCCAGGCGGTCCACGCTGCAATCCCGACCGGCTCCTTCCTGGCTCCAGATGTAGTTCTGGCAATACAGGCAGCGCAGCGTGCACTGGCTGAAGAATACCGCTCCGGAACCCCTGGTTCCGGACAGCGGCGGCTCTTCTCCGAAATGCGGTCCGTAACGGTAAATCCGCGGCAGATTGCCGGCCCGGCAATACCCGCGGATGCCGTCCAAACGCCGCGCCCGGCAGCGCCGCGGACATAATTCGCACAACTCCGCGTTAATTACCGAAGCCGGCCCGCCGTCCGGCAAATCCGCTGTCAATCCTCGGTTTCCTTGATCTTTTCGCTTTCGGCGATGACCTTCTGGGCAATATTCGACGGCACTATGTCATACCGCGAAAATTGCATCTCAAACGATCCGCGCCCGCCGGTGATGCTGCGCAATTCCGAACAGTAGCGGAACAATTCCACCTGAGGCACATCCGCCGTGATCACCTGCAGCCCATCCTGCACGTCCACGCCCAGTATCCGGCCGCGGCGATGATTCAAATCGCCGTTGATGTCGCCCATGTATTGGTCCGGAACCATGACCTTGATGCTCATGATTGGCTCCAGCAGCATCGGCTTAGCCTTGCTCATGGCGTCTTTGAATGCCCGGGAAGCGGCGATTTTAAAGGCGATTTCCGACGAATCCACATCATGGTAGGAACCGTCGTACACCGTAACCTTGACATTAACCACGGGAAAGCCGGCCAGGACTCCCTGGCGCCTGGCCTCCACAAATCCCTTTTCGCAGGCAGGAATGAAATTGCGCGGAATGACGCCGCCGACCACAGCGTCTTCAAACCACTCCTCGCCTTCCGGCAGCGGCTGTACCTTCGCGTAAACTTCGGCATACTGGCCGCGGCCGCCGGATTGTTTCTTGTGGCGGTAATGGCCGTCTCCAAGACTGGTAACGGTCTCGCGGTATGAAACTTTGGGCACTTTGAATTCCAGTTCCAAACTGGTGCGTTTGCGCACCATCTCGCGCACCAGTTCCAGGTGGGCGTCGCCCATGCCGGAAATGATCATCTCGTTGGTGTCGGGATTGCGTTCAACTTTCAAGGTGGGATCGTCTTCTATCGCGCGGTGCAGCGCAACGCCAACCTTATCGTCCTCGCCGTCTTTGGCGAAAACCGCATTGAACACCACGGGATTGCGGAAAACCACCGGGGCAAACTCGATTTTACGGCCGGCCGCGCAGAGACTGTCATTGAGCTGGGTGTTTTTCAGCTTCGGCATGGCAATAATGTCGCCCGCGCGCGCTTCGACCACAGGCACCTGCTTTTTGCCGCAGGAGGCGAAAAACACGCCAACGGTTTCCTTGACGCCCCGGGTGGCGTTGAAAACTTCAGTGCCTTCGCGCAAAGTTCCGCTGACCACGCGCGCATACGCCAGTTTGCCGGCATAAGGGTCCGTCACGGAACGCCAGACAAAGGCGCTGAAGGGAGCTTCCGGGGACTGATCCACCGGCTGATCCTGGACATCCTTCCAGACGCGGTCCAAAGGAGACGGGAACAGCCGGGCCAGGCCGTCGAGCAATTCAGCCACTCCGGCGTCTTTCATGGCCGCAACAGCAAATACGGGCACCAGGGTGCCGGCCGACACGGCGCCGCGCAGACCATTTTCAATTTCCGCCGGGGTCAGCGCTTCGCCGCCGAGGAATTTTTCAATCAGCGCATCGTCCGTTTCAGCGGCCTTTTCCAGCAGCGCATTCCGGGCTGCTGCCGCCGCCGCGGGAAGATCGGCCCGTTCGTCCAGCAAGCCTGTCGGGCGTCCATCAATCCACGCCGTCACCGGAAGGCAGGCGCCTCCCCAGACACCCTGGAGTTCCGCCAGGATTTTAGCGTAATCGGCTGACTCGCGATCCAGCCCGGTAATCACCACGGCGCGCGCTAACCCGCATTTTTCGCATTGCCGCCACGCGGCGCGGGTGCCGACCTGAATCCCGCCGACGGCGTCCACCGCGATCAGCACGGCATCCGCCATCTGCAGGGCGCATTGCACCTGGCCGAAAAAATCATCCGTGCCCGGCGTATCGGCAAACATCAGTTGTGTCCTGGCGCCGCGCTGATCCTTAAAAACCCCGCAAAAAGGCTTGGCATAAATGCTGGCCTTGCGCGAGATTTCCTCCTCGGTGTAATCGCACATGCTGTTGCCGCTGGCCGGCGAACCTGGGCGGTCGTTCATGCCGGTTTTGAAAAGCAAGGCATCGCACAAAGTTGTCTTGCCGCTGCCGCTGTGGCCCGCGATCGCGAAATTGCGAACATCCTTCACCGCAATATCTTTCATGATTCTCCCCTGGTAGCCATGCTCATGCGACCCGAAAGCCGCCTTTTGTCATTTATAGCCGAAGCGGCAGGCAAATGCAAGACAATCAATCCTCCGTCCGGGCGCCGACCTTGTGTTTCCAGATCAGGATAAAGGCCGCCACTGACGCCGCCGCCAGGCCCACAATCACCCAGAAAGCCATGGGATGGCGCATATCCATCGGCATGCGGACATTCATGGAAAAGGCGCTGACGACGAAGGTGGGCACCATAATGCCGATGGTGATGATGTTGAGAGTTTTCATCAGGACGTTGAGGTTGTTGTTGACGATGGAAACCCGCGCATCCATCATGCCGGCCAGAATGGTCGAATAGATTTCCGCCAGGCGGTAACATTGGGTGTTTTCGATGTGGATGTCTTCCAGGAGTTCCTGGTCGCCTGCCGTCATCCCCAGTTTGGCGGCGTTGTGTTTCCACCGATCAATCAGGGAGGAGTTGGAATTGATGGCGCTGAGGTAATACACCAGGCTTTTCTCCAGGGTGAACAGGTTCAGCAGGTACTTGTTTTCCATGGCGGTGCTGATTTTCTGTTCCAGGGAATCGGCGATCATGTTGATCACTTTCAGGTGTTCCACATAATGCTGGATCGTGCGGTAAACCAGGCGCAGGGCCAGGTCCAGCAGCGAATGCACCCGATTGAACATTTTGCCGCTGAAAAGCTGGATTTCATCGGAAATCAAAACGATCAGCCGTTCATGGGAGAGAAACATCCCGACCGACCCCACCTTGAATAGAAACTGGTCCCGGGAGGAATAATTTTTAGGACGCTTGAAGATCATGGCCACGTGGTCGTCTTCGAATTCCAGGCGCGACAACTCGTCGGGGTCCAGGGCGGAATTCATGGTATGTTCGTCCAGTTTGTAAGTTCCCAGCAGCAGCTTGCGTTCGTCGTCGTCGGGCGTAATGAAAACCAGGACATTGCCCGGCTGATCGCCGCTTTCCTGCAACCGGCCGTCGCGAAGTAAATATTGCTTTAACATAAGTGGTCGGTGTTCCGGCGTAAGGCCTTCAAGATGTAAAACTTAAAATTTTCAAAACGTGTGTTTTGAAAATTTAATTAAAACAGGCTCCGAATGCAAATCCGGCGTCTCCGGCAACACAACAGATTACTTTTTAACGATTAAAATGGCGTCCGTCAAGCGGCATTTTCCCGTATGCCGCGGCACTATACGCTTTGCGCGGCATATTTTGCGTGCATCGCGCCGCGCAATCCACTAAAGTTAATTGGATTGATTCGAGACAGGCGTTTTCCGCCCTGCCAAATGGAAGGATGATGATGGATACCGATTCGCCTTTGTCGCGCCGGCTGGGGCGCGCCGCCATGCTGACATTGGCCGCGGCGCTGCTGATCCTGCTTTTCGGCCGCGGTTTGATGGACCCGGACGAAGGCCGGTACGCGGAAATTCCACGCGAAATGGCGGCTTCCGGCAATTGGATGGAAATGCGGCTCCTGGGTTACAGGTATTACGAAAAACCGCCGCTGGCTTACTGGTTTACCGCGCCGCCCATTGCCGTCTTCGGCGCCCGCGATTGGGCGGCCCGCATTCCGCTGGCGTTTAACCTTGCGGGCATGATCTGGCTGTTTTACCGCTTGATGCGCCGCGAATGGCCGCCCGGCCACAGCCGATGGACCCTGCTTCTGGGCGCCGCTTCGCTGGGATTCACCGCCGGATTTACGCTTGTAATGACCGATCCGTTCCTGGCGCTTTTTTTCAGTTTGACTTGTTATTTGGGGTATTTCTGGTTTTTGACGCCAGCGGCAGATGCCGGGCGCGGCGCCCGGCTGGCCGCCGCCGCCGGCGCCTCGGCCGCTTTGGGTTTCCTGACAAAAGGCGCGGTGGCGATAGTGCTGCCAGGCGCCATCCTGCTGGCCTGGGCGGCATGGGAACGCCGGTTGCGCCAACTGCGTTTTTCCTTGTTTGCCTGGTCCGGCGCGGTTTTCCTGGCGCTTGCCGGAAGCGCCCTGCTGTTGATTGAGCGGCATAACCCGGGGTTTTTCAGGCATTTCATCTGGCATGAACACATTGCCCGCTTTACCGGGACCCGCGAATTACAGGGCCATCCGGAGCCATTCTGGTTTTTCGCCTATATCATACCATTGTTCCTGGCGCCATGGACGCTGTTTCTGCCGCGCGCCGCGCGGATGATGGCGGAACGCCGCGCGCCGCAAACGGACCGGCTGACCCGCCTGCTGCTGGTCTGGTCCGGCGTCGTGGTAATCTTTTTTTCCGCCAGCACCGGAAAATTGATGTCCTATGTCCTGCCGGCCATGATGCCCGTCCTCATCCTGGCGGGCCGCTGGGGAATCGTCGAGCCATTTGACGGAACGACGGCCGACCGCCGGCTTATCCGCCTGGGCATTGCCGGAACGCTGCTGGCCATGCTCGCGCTGGTCGGGGCATGGATTGTGAGTTATGCGAACATCCTGCCGAATGAAATCGAGCGGGTGCGCGGCGTCAGCGTGCTGGCGCTGCTGCCGCTGGCAATCTGCGGCTGGCCGGCCCTCCGCCGGTTGCGCGCCGGACCGGGTTTTCAGCCGCCGCTGGCGCTTTTGAATGCCGGCATTCTGCTGACCGCGGCCTTGATGCTCACGCCTCTCCCCGGCCGTTGTTTCAACGTCACCGCCCACAAGAATTCATCCGTGGTCTATCAAGCCCTCGCACAGCAACTCGCGCCGGATGACCGCATAATCTCTTTTTGGTCGTACCGGCCGTCCCTGGCATTTTATACCCGGCGGATTTACCGCCCGTACCAGAACCGCAATGAAATGCTTTTCGGCATGCGCATGGAACCCGGCCGTCCCGCCGACATGCAGCATCCGGATGAAGTCCGAAAATTGGCCGACGGCGCGCCCGGCCGGGTTTACGCCCTGGTTGATCCGGACCACTTCGCCGAGCGCTTCCGGGAACTCGGGTTGAATTACCGCGAAACTGATTTGCCGCGCGATCCCCGGTCGCTCGTCCTCGAAATCCTGCCCTGAAAGGCCGGTTCTGAAGCACCGAAGATCGCAAAGGCCGGGAAAATTCACCGCGAAGATCGCGCAGCAGCAAGACATTGCTCTCCCACTGCTTTGATCCTCCGTGCCTTTGATACTTTGCGCCTATGCAGATTTGAACAAAAGGACCGAAGTTCACGCAGGTCCGAGGAGGAAATTGTAGTATGCGGGTGTCTTGGCGGTAAATTTCCAAATGCCGCATTGCCGCGGGGGGCGCATCTGCGATTAGGTTTATTCGGCGAAGCGCAATTTTCTGGAGTGCGTCCGGCTACGCCGGATTTTGCAGGTTAAACGCAAGCCTATAAAAGCGCAATCGAGCCTGCGCACTCCAAAGCCGCTTCGCGGCAGAAGAATGTGCGAAAGCAACGAAAGCGTGTTGCCTGTGCCGCCTTGATTGCACTGAATCGCAGATTCGCCCTTCTGCGGAGGAGCCGGATTTAAAGATTGTCCCAGCCGCCCGGATGTATATAATTCGCCATATGCAAAAAAAAAACAAACCGCGCAAGCAATCAACCGGGTCAAACCCTGCATTAACCTTGCTGGGACAGTCCCGCACGGTGTATCCCGCCACTCCTGACCAGGCGCGGCTGGAAGCATTTCCCAACACGCATCCCGGCCGCGGCTACTGGATCACCTTTAATTGTCCGGAATTCACTGCGCTCTGCCCCATCACCGGCCAGCCGGATTTCGGCGTTATTACGATTGAATACATTCCCCGCCGGTTGTGCCTGGAAAGCAAGTCGCTGAAACTGTACCTGTTTTCCTTCCGGAATCATGGAACGTTTCACGAGGCGGCCGTGAATCGGATTCTGGACGACGTAGTCAAAGCCGTCCGGCCCCGACAGGCGCGGGTGACGGGCCGGTTCAATGCCCGCGGCGGTTTAACCATCACTGTCGCGGCGGAATATAAACCGCGCTAAAGCCCCAGGGACGATACGCCGCCGCCGAACATCGGATGGCGTTCCGCCGCCAAGCGGACAATGCGGCTGCCCATCGCTCCATAGGAAAAGCCCGCCTCGGCGGCGGCGCAGGCCGTGCTGGCCTCCGATGTCAGGTCCGCGTTGGGATTGATATCCAGTACGTAAAAAACCCCCTTGCGCAGGCGGACATCAATTCGCGCGTAATCGCGGCAGCCGGTTGTGCGGTAAGCCTGCACGGCGGTTTTTTCCAGACCGGCATATTCCGCGGCCGACAATTCGGCCTTAAACCGTGTGACGATTTTGCGGTAATGCAGGGATTTGGGATCAAACTTGGCGCCGTGGGTGCACAGGCGGTCGTGTATATTTTTCAAGGCCGAAAAATCCATTTCCACCGGCGGCAACATGGCAATGTCATGGTTCCCCCAGAGCGACACGTGGAATTCACGGCCATCAATGAAATCCTCCACCAGTGCCGGCTGTTTGTATTTATCCAGCACATACCGGATGCGCCGCTTCAATTCCTTGCGGTTCAACACCACCGATTTCGCAGTCACGCCCAGGCTGCAATGTTCATTCGCAAGTTTCACAATTGCCGGGAAACAATGCCAGCCGTCCGCGGCCGTATCCTCGTAAATCTGCCAGCGCGGCGTGGTGACGCCGGCATGCTGCAGCAGAATTTTGATCTGCTGCTTGTTCCAGTTGGCGCTCAGCGCTTCCGGCGTGGCGCCGGTGTACACAAAATTCAAATCGGCAATCATCCGCGCCGCCACCGCCTCGCTGTGATCCACCCCGGGCAACCCTTCGCACCAGTTGAAAACAATCCAGTCATCCGGGTCATAGGGCTTCAACTGGAGCGGCAAATCGGCATTGCAGACGCGGATCAGATTTACGGTGTGTCCCTGGCGGCGCATGGCGCGCCCCAGTTTTTCCGTTTCCTCGACCGCCTCATGAATGTCATGGGCCGGCCATTCGCGGTCCAGGTTGTAAACCAGGAGCACCGGCGGCAGATTTTTGGCGGACTGGCGCCGGCGCGGATGCGCTAAAATGTTGATTGGTACGGGCATAACTGATTTTTATCCTGTGTCTTCCGCGAATGCAAGCAATTTTATGCTTTTGTTTCAAAAAAACCATGCTAGCATGTTGTTTTTACGGCCGGCCACGGCCGTTCCGGTCCAATTCATCCACGGGGGAAATGACTATGGCCGCGGAATTGGCGCCAATGCAAGTCCCGCAAATGCCGAGTTATTGCGGGCCGTCCAGCCTCTCTACCTGCCTTTATATTCTGGGTATTGAAGCCACCCAGCGCGATCTGGCGCGCGCGGCGGGCGTACAGCGCCGGATTTTCTGGGCCGGCACGGATGAAAAGCAGAACCGCAAAGCCGCCGCCAGGTACGGTGTCCGCTCTGAATTTCTGCACATCAACGAGAAGCGCAAGGGCAAACTGTTTGCCGGGCGGCTCCGACGGCACCTGCGCAAGGGATTGCCGGCAATGCTCCTGGTGAAGGACCTGGGGCACTGGGTGGCGGTCATCGGCTGCCTGGAAGATGAATACGACGAAAAATTCATCATCGTGGATCCCAATGACTGCGAACGCATTTTCAGCCGCTGGAATGAAACCACGCTGCTAAAACGCGCCTGGAATGAATGCTGCGACGCGGCGGACGTGGATGAAGAATGCAACTGCGGCGAAGAGGATCAGTACTTCGCCATCCTGTTGAGCCGCAAGGACGGACAGCCGGCCAAGTGGCGGATTTCCGAAGCCTGGCTGCGGTTGTATGAAACCGGCACCGCCGACACCGCCACGAACATGGCCAACGACCTTTACGAAATCGTCCGGCGGGCCGCTCCCGGAGGCACCCCGGAAGAAACCGGCGTTTATCTCACCGACGTGCTGGACCAGTACGAGGAAATGGTGCTGGAAACCATTGATCACTGGGTCGCCAATCCCGCCGCCAGCCTGCTGGATTTAAAGACCCTGTATCGCGACTATAAAACCGTCGCCGCGGCCACCAGCGTGCGCCTGCCGCTGGGCGCCGACCATACGGCACTGGTGTCTCAGATCACCGCCATCCTGACCACCTATTGCCTGCGCCGGAAACTTTGACCCGCCAAGAAAGTGTTTGGTATGCGGGTGTGGGAGTATGTGAGTGTGTGCGTATGTGTGGTTCCTGGAGGGCGAACCTGAGGTGAGCCGGCCGGTAGTAAATTCCAGGTTTACCGTTTTAAGGTTTTACGTCTGAACACTCTGCCCCTTTGTGCCTCTGTGCCTTTGCCCCCTTTGTGACTTTGCCCCTTTCCGCCCTGCCTCTGCCCTCTGCCCCTTGTTCAGCGAATAACCGGCAGCACCACGCAGGAGGAATTGGTCCCGCCCAGGTAAACTGTATGGCGCGCGGGCTTCGCGTCTGCCAAAGCGCCGCAAGGCTCATAGGTGTTGGGATGTACCTCGTACTTCGGGGAATCGCTGCCGGCGATCTGCACGGCCAGCCGGTGCCCGGCGTTGAAAACATACGCCGTGCTCCACATGTCAATCATCAGCTTGTATATCCGGCCGGGTTCCAGCGGCGCCGGCTTATCCAGCCCCTGGTGAAACCGGGCGGTCATGGCGCCTTCCCGGACAATGGCCGCGCAACCATCCGGGTAAACGTCCACCAGTTTGACCACGAACATCGTGTCGGGCACATCCGCGCTGACAAACAGATCAGCGCGGACTTTGCCGGTGATTTCCATCGGCTTGGCCAGCGGTTGCGACAAAAACCGCAGGATATCATTCCGCTCCGCGAGCGGGCGCTGGTCCACCGGCCCGGGCGATCCCATCATCGCCCCGCCCAGCGTCGGCACGGGATTGGACGGCGCGCAGTCATAACTCCGGCAGTCCCGCGCATCGGCGGATTGCTCGCGCGACAACTCGCCCGATGTGCGCAGGTAAAACGGGGTCGGCACATGCGGCACCGGCCATGCATGGGCGACTTTCCATGCATTGCCCGGCGCGTTGGATGACGCGGTATCGCCCATCAGGTAATACAGCAGCGTGGAACGCTCCGGCAACCCGGCCGAACCTTTCAACACGGAAACAAACTCCGGCATTTTGATGCCGGCCGGCCAGGCGCGGCGCGGAAATTTAAGGCCTTGCATCGGCCCGTGTCCGCTGGCGTCCATGGTGACGAACACCTTGCCGCCGCCGCCGAATGCCGCCAGGTAATCCAGGCCGCCCTCGGCGAATATATCGTACCAGCCGGATTTGGCGATGAATACCGTCCGGTTCGACTCGGCGCTGCGCCGCAGACGGGCGTCATAAGCGGCGCGGTCAAACAACCGAATGGTCGGTTTCGGCCAGTCCGGCACGGCTGCATTGCGATTGGCCATCCAGTTGAACATGTAGCGTCGCGCGCCGTTCTGGAAGGTCCAGTACAGGTAAGCATTGCCTCCGGAATTTATGGATTGCACAACCGCCAGGTGCGGCGGATTGGCCAGCATGGCCATGCAACCCGCGAAACCGTGCCCGCTCGCGCCCTGGATGCCGACCCGGCCATTGCACCAGGGCTGGCGCGCAATCCACTCCACGGCGTCGTAGCCGTCTTCGATTTCATTGTCGAAGGAAAACGGATCGAATGTCCCGGCGCCTTCCGAATCGCCGTCGCCGCGCAAGTCCTGGGTGACAAAGGCCACGCCCTGGTTGCCGAACAAGCCGGCGTCGCGCAAGGCGGCGCTCCAGCGGCCATAGACGGTGCGGGTCAACACGACCGGCCATGGCCCGGCGCCGGGAGGCAAAAACACCTCCGTGGCCAGGCGCACTCCGTCGCGCATGGGCATCATGGCAAAAAAATTGGTCGCGCCGGGCTGGAATTTCGCGAGCACTTCCTGGCGCCGGTGCCGGTCGCGCTCGGCGGCGGTCAAGCGTCCATCGCCATCCGCGTCCGCTGCGGGATATTTTTTCAGGTAAGAAGCCAGTTCCCGCACCGCGCGGGCGTCAATTTCCTCGTTGCCCGCGGTTGGCGGAGCAGCAATTCCCGCGCGTATCCCGGACGCTCCCAAAATTGCGATCAGGCCAATAAGCGATGGTTTCATAATATCGGTTGCTCCGCATAATCTGTGGGCGACAAATCCAACATGAATGCTTTAATATGTTGCCGTAAAGCTTATTACGACAATAGCGACGCATATACTGATTTGTATCCGAACGAACACACCGCTGACCGACAGCAGATTCACCACGGAGACACGGAGGCACAGAGAAGCCCAGTCTACCCCATACTCCTCCCGTTCTCCAGTGGAGGCGTTGCGCGAATTTGGCACAGGGCGATCATTAGATCTAATCCATTCAGGCCAGGATGGCATGATCGCCCTGCGCCAAATTCGCGCAACACTCGTTCCGGGAGAGCACCGGAGCATGGACACGCCATGCCTTTCCTCTCCATGCATCCGTGTCTCGGTGGTGAATTCCCTGTTCGACCCACATTTTCTGGTGAGGAACCATAATATCGTTCTCAATCATTCCCGCCGGGCGCGGGCAATTTTGAAAAAGTTTTTCAGGATGCGCAAGCCGTCCGGATAGGCGGCCTGCAGCAATTCCGGGTGGAATTGGACGCCGTAAATCGGTTTCCGCCGGTGGCGGACCGCCTGCACGCCGCAATTCTCCGACTCCGCCATACGCACGAATTCCTTGCCGATCCGTTTGACTTCCCAGGCATGCGCCTGGCGCACCCGGATGATTTTCGCGCATCCGGCAAACAGCGGATCGTCCCGGATAACGCGCACGGGACATACGCCCCACTCCTTGCAATATCCCGGGCAGTATTCCGCCAAATCCGGTTCGTCCGTCTTCAGCTTGCGCATCCGGCCGATCCGCCCGCCGAAATAATGCGCCAGCAACTGGTGGCTGCGGCAGATTCCGAGCTGTGGAATATCGCTTTCGGTTACCAGGCGCTTGTACGCGGCGCAGTCCAGGATGTCGTAAGAATCGTACGGCGCGCATCCGCCGCTGCCGCAGATGGCCCACGGCCGCAAACGCTGAACCACATCCAGGCTGGCCTGGGTGTAATGCATGGCCAGGCAATCATCCCGCGCGATTTCCTGGAAGGTGTTGCGCGCCTTGAGCCAGCCGCCCTTGCAAAAATTTTCGTACGAATCGGTGATAATGAATAGGATCATGCCCGTGAATTAATTTCCGTCCAGTGTTGCCGACGCCGGCGCGCCGGTCACCGCCAGCCGCGCTGCCCGGTTAAACTGCGGTTCGGCTCCGGCGCGAAAGGCCGGTCCGGCTCGCCGGCCAGCCGGCCGGAGCGCACCCAGCGCTCGTCCGTTCCGTAAAGATGGCGCAGCATCAATTTTTCCAAATCCCTGCGATAGCCGGCAAATTCCGGCAAGTCGGCCAGATTGCGCATTTCATGCGGATCGTTTTGCAGATCAAACAGGTGGAACCGGTTGCCCACCGGATACCAGATCAGCTTGTATGATCCGGTGCGGATCATGCGCAGGGCCAGGTCGTTTTCGTAGTGTTCGCAATACAGGTGATCGCGTTTGGCGGGACCGAGCAGCGATAATCCTTCCGCGGTGCCGGGGACCGGCAACCCGCACATCTCGAGCAAGGTGGGCATGACGTCGCGCAACGAACACAGGCGGTCATCCGTCTGGTGATGTCCGGCCTGCTGGTACCCGGCCGTCGGCACAAGAATCATGGGGATTTTGGCCGAGTACTCATGCATTGGCGGCTTGCACCACAAGTTGTGATTGCCGAGCATATCGCCATGATCGCCGGTAAACAGGATGATGGTGTTGTCCATCAGTTTTTCCTCGGCGAGCGCCCCCAGCACCAGTCGCAACTGGTGGTCAACATAGGTGCATTGGCCGTAAAAGCCCTGGCGCGCCAGGCGGGTTGCCGGCGGGGAAATCCGGAATTGCTCGTAACGCCGGCGCAAGGCATGGGGCAATTTTTCAAAGTCGCCCGCCCAGTCGCCGACATACGGATCATCCACGCCGATGTCCCGATACATTTCAAGGTATTCGGCGGGCGGAGTGACCGGCGGATGGGGCGCGATGAACGAGCAATACCAGAACGCCGGCTTGGTCGGATCCCGCCGCCGGATCACCCGGCACATTTCCCGCGCGGTCCAGTTGGTCGGGTGGCAATATTCCGGCAGGTGCCAGGGCCGGACGGTGTATTCGTTGTTGCACATGCCGTGGGTCAATTCCTGGCCGGCATAGCCTTCCTCGGCCAGAAACCGCTGGAAGTCATCCTGAAGCATGCCGAGATTATTGCGGCCTTCCTCATTCAACATGACATCGTCAAATCCGATCCGGTCGCGTTGCGGATACACATGCATCTTGCCCACCGCGTAGGCCTGGTAGCCGTGATCACGGAAAGTCCGGGCCAGGGTCGGCAGTTCCGGCTTCATGCGCATGGTGGCGCTGTAAACGCGATCGCCATGCGTGCGCGCGGTGGTCCCGGTCATCAACTCGCGCCGCGCGGGAATGCAGGTGGGCGTTTCGCTGTAAGCCTGGGTGAAATGCACGCCATTCCGGCACAACTGATCGAGCGTGGGCGTCTGGATCCGTTCATGGCCGGCCGCGCCACGGAGCAATCCCGGCCATTGATCCACGCAAATCAGAAGCACATTCGGACGTTGATCGGATTTTGGATTGCTTTTCCCAGAAGCATGTGTTTTGCCTTGCGCGGCGATTTTACTTCTTTTTCCCATCTTCGCGCTTCCTTGTTTCCGGCGGAATACGTTTGTTTTTAAATTTGCGCAGTTGGCTGAAGCATTTCATGAAAACCCAGGATGACGTTCAATACGCTGATTAACTCATAAGCTGACTTTCAATGCAAGGCAAGAATAATTGCCGGCGCTACCGGCAGGGCGGGATGATCCGCCCGCCTCGGGAATATGCCCTGGGCGGATGCCGGGAGGCGGATACTCAAATATAGCAGAAGCCGGCGCGCTTTATGCGGCAGCATTCAGTGCAGCGTGTACATGGTCCCGCGCGGCGCATATTCGTAACAGCCCATGTCCGCCCGGCGGTTAAACCGGTCAATCCTCGTGCGGCCGTCCAAATCAACGGTGAATGACATCCACGGTTCATTGGTGCCGGCGTCCATGCCGGGCGAGCCGGGCAGCAACCGGTAATTCTGACCTGTGAAATCCGCGAAATCCGGGGCGGTATTGATGTTGCCGCGCACCAGGGGCGCTTCCGGCGCACAGGAAAAAGAAATCGTGTCCACGCCGGTGCCATATAACACCAGGTCCTTCAAACTGCCGTCGGTAATTGTGTTGCTGGCAATGATGCAGTTGAACACTTCGTTGCTGTTGTCAACAACCATCCCCCCGGCAACGTAGGTGGTGGTCCGGTTGGCGACGATCGTGCAGGCGCTGACGCGGCTGGTATTAACATAACCGTTGACGGCATAGACCCCGCCGGCGCGTAGCGCCTGGTTGCTGTAAATCAGGCAGTTGCGCAAGGTGCCGCCCTGGATTATATACACCCCGCCGCCATAATTGTTTGTCGAGGTATTCCCGCTGATGATGCAATTTGACACCGTACCCCCGCCCGGCGCGGTTGGTCCGGAAATATAGATGCCGCCGCCGTGGGAATGCACGGTATTGTTTAAAATCCGGCAATTGACAATGCGGTTCTGGGGATAACGGCAATATGCGCCGCCGCCGCCGGCCACGCTGCTGTAATTGCCGCTGATGACGCAATCCGTCATCAGCGAACCTTCATCGTTGTTAAATAATGCCGCGCCTACGCCAAAAGTCGCGCCGCCGGTGGATGTATTCAAACTGATCATGCAGTTGGAGACCAGCGCGCCGCGGTAAATATAAATTCCGGCATAAGATGGCCCGGCATTGCTGGAAACAACATTGCTGATCATAATTCCGCCTTGGAGAAACGTTCCGGCGCCTATATTATGAGCGACATTATTGCTTATTGAGCAATTGATTATCATCGCGGGTGAACCAAGGCTGGTGCGAATACCCCCTCCGTACATTCCAATATTGCCGGTAATCGTACAGTTTGAGACAACTCCACCGCGGATAAACATTCCTCCGCCGCCATTATTGCCCGCGGCGCCGAGATAGAGCGATTTGTTGCCGGTGATGACGCAGCGCTGCACCAGGCCGGTGGCGATGCAGACTCCGCCGCCGCCGCCGTGGGCCGCCTGGTAACCGCTGCCGGCATCCCCGGCCAGGCACTCGTTGTTCCAGATGCGGCAGTCCGTCGCCAGCGGATTGCCGCCGTCCAGCGCAATGCCCGCTCCGGCAATAAACGACGATGTCACCCCCGTGCAGACGTTGTCCACCATCCAGCAGTTGGTGACCGTGCCGGTGCAGTTCTGCATGTAAACGCCGGCGCCGCAGGCGGCAAAGCCATTGGACAGCGTAAAGCCGTCCAGCGCGGAATCATACCGCAGCCAGACGCAGCGCGAGGCGGCCTGCCCGTCAATCACGGTGTCTCCCGGACCGTTGACGCTTACCAGCGTCAGGTTTTTTTCAAAGGCGACAACGTTGTCCACCGCGCCGGTGGCGCGGTATGCGCCGTTGGAAACCAGCACTGTGTCGTTCGCGGCGGCGGCGTCCATCGCCCACTGGATATTGGTCGCGGCATTTTCCCAACTCGCATAGGGATGTTGCGCGGCGGTATTGGTGCAGGTTTCCGGCGAACGCACGTAATGCGTATCCGCGCAAACCATAACCGCGCCGGCGAGCAGTCCGACCGCTATCAATGACAAACGCTGCATGTGGCACCTCCCTGGTTATGACTTTCCTGAATCCGTGACGGGATTTTATTTTTATTACATAATGATGTGTAAAGCAACCGTTTACGATCTATTAAATAGTCACCAAAAGGACAACCCGTTTGATTGAAGAAAAGAGCGCCCACCGGGTGAGGCCGGTATGTCGCATCTGCTTTGTTGCGAAGGATTCGCGGTATATGAATACAGCGTCATCCTTCGCGCCGAGCATCTGCGGCATCCGGGCCTCATCACGGATTCAGGACTTAGTTTTGAATTTTGCTAATCGCCGGCAATCAACATCGGGATTTCCAGCAAGCCCACCGGCGGCCGGTTGGTTTCATTCTTGCGGAATGAATTCGACAGGATTCCACTCATGGCTGTGCGCAGGCGCAGGGTTATCCGGTTGCGTCCTTTTACTATCAGCCCGCCGATTTCCAGCCGGTACGGCGGCCACAGCAGCGCGCCGGCATATTTCCCGTTGACCGCGACTTCAAATGTATCCTGCTGCGCTCCCAGGTCAAGCAGTATCTGGCGCGGTTTGCGGGATAATTCAAGCGTGGTGGAGTACTCCACCGGGCCGGCAATGCCCGGCAGCCCCATGGTCAGCAAATCGCCCAGCGGCATAATTTTCGGCGCTGGCCGCAGCACCCTGAATCCTTCGCGATGGCGCTTGGGGTCCACGACAAACCCGCCGGCCAGCACGAAGGGCGGCAGGCTGTTCAGCGGCCAGAACCGGCTGACAAATTTTCGCTCCCGGTGCGGGGTATACCGGATCAGGATTTCATGCGCGCCGGGGCGCGAACAACCCGTCAAATCAAAGGTCAGATTCGCATCATCCCACAATAACCGGCCGGCATGGCCGGGCGCGCGGCGGCGATTGACAAACACCTCGCATTGGTCGCGGCCGTCGGCGATTAACTGCAATCCGCCGGAAATTCCTTCAATGGTCAATTCCGCGCGCAGCCAGTATGCCCGGCCGGGAACCAGGTCAAAAGGCGCGCTTTCCACGAGCGGCGCGGACCATTGTCCGCCGGCAGCCGGCGGGAATTTTCCGCGGAATTTGCCGGTGAATATCTGCACCGGCAAACTCAAGGTGTTGCCCTGCGGCAGGCGGAATGACCATTCGGCCGGCAGCCGCATGGCCGCGCCGGATGGAGCCGGCGCCGGCAATGCCGGCGCTTTCCGATCCGACCGGGAAAACAACACCGACTCGTTCGGCAGCAGCAGGAAGCGCCGCGGGGATTTTCCGGCATCGGCCATTCCGCCGGGTTCCGCGAGCCGCCAATGGACGTCCAAATCGGTTCGCACATCGGCGGCTTGCCCGCCGAAATTGGTCAGAAACACCCATTCCCGGCCGCGGGCATGCCGGTGGGTCAGCATGACTTCATCCGTATGATCGCCGCTGATGGCCACTTTGCGCGCCGCAATTTGTTCCAGAATCCGCGCGGTCCGGTCGGCCAACTCGTGCATGCCGCACCGCACATCGAATACCCGGGGACCGCGCAGCCATGTCGCCTCCCGCGTCCGGCCATCCGCGTTGAAAACCAGAGGACGCCGTTGCGCGCAAATCAGGCAGCCGCCATTGGCGAGAAACCGCTTGAGAATTGCCGCATCCATTTCCGATACCGAGTGGAGGTCGGGCAAAATCAGCGTCCGGCATTCAAACCCGCCGATCTGCATGCCGCGCCGCGGGAATTCCGCCCGGGCCAGCGCCTGTTCGAAAACATAATAGTAGTTCCAATGCCGCCGGATCAGGCCGTGCGTGAGGTTTAAAATTGTCTGCTGGGTGGCCTGCCATGCCGGCTCGGGCGGCTGGCTGCCGAAAAACGTTCCGAGCGGGCCGAACCGCCGCCAGATATCCTGGCGGGGATAGAAAATGCCGAGGTTTGTTTCCAGGCGGGAGCCGGAATTCAGCCGCGACATCGCGCGGACATGGCGCGAGAGCAGCTTGTAATGGCGCGTCCAGGGCGTCCAGAAGGAATGGCAACCGAACCCCGCGCGGAAACCGCCCTGCGAGTCGGCAAACAAATTGTCATTCATCATGCTGATGCCGTGGTGGAAAAGGTAATCCATGGCGCGCTTGTAAAACTGGGCCGTCCCGCTGTGCGCCGTCACGCCGCAAACTTCGCACATCAGCCGTTTTTTGCCGGCGAAATAGCCGATGCTTTCTATCAGCTTGCCGGTAATATCGGCGCAAGCCTCTCCGCCGAAAGCCTCGCGCAGGCCGCGTCGGTCAAAACTGGTCAAGCCCTGGAGCATGTCAATTCCCGGCGCCTGCATTTCGGAAAGCATGGCATACATATCGCCGTTGAATTGCACCTGGCCGGAGAGCATTTCCTCGTAAAGCAGGTGCCCGGTCATCTGCAGGCCATGCCTGCCGCACCAGCCGGCGTATTGGCGGAAGAAGTTGGCTTGGAACAACTCGGTCACCAGCGCCCAGTAATCGCGGCGGAGGCGCGGCGCCGAAGGCGTATCGGCCACGAGCCCAAGGATGTTCTTTTCCAGGTCGTAGCCATAGCGTTGATGGAATAGTTCAAACAAGCCCGGGGTAAAAGGCAGGGAACGACCGCCGCGCAGAAGCACCGGTTCATCTGTGAAGAATCCCATAATCACATCCCCGAAATAGCCGCCAATCGCGGCGCGGTAAACCTCGTGGGTCAACCGGATGTAATGGCCGACCGCCCGGGCGTTGAGCGTATCCAGGTAGCCGTTGGAATTCAAAGCCCATTCCGCGCCGTAAGCCGCCAGGTCGAACCCGGCATATTCCTCGATTTTCCAGGACGGCCGGCCCGTCTGGCCGATGCCCGGGAATTCGAACCGGATGATTTTCTGGCGCGCTTCGGGGTTTTCGCGCAGGACCCTGCCGGCGCAGGTGCCGCTGGGCCAGTTGAATTCATCGTAAATCCAGATTTTCTGGCCGTATTGCCGGCAACGCTTGCAGGTATGCTCATACAACCTCAGGTAATCCCGGCCCAGGTAAGGATGGGCCAGCCCGTACAGGGGCATGATCACCATCTCATAAATATCCATGTCGCGGAACCGTTTCAGGTCCCGGTCTATTTTTCCCGGGCTGAGATCGCCCGCCCATGTCCAGAACGGCGCCGGACCGTATGGATGTTGCATGGCATGTTTCCGCGTTGCGTTTCGGCGCATTTCATTTCTCCATAAAGATCGCCGCCGACAGCGGCGGGATTTCGGCGGCGCCCTGCGATTCCACCGCCGCCGGGCGCTCGGGCGTAACCATCACCATATCGGCAGCCGGCGCATCCAGTTTTACTGCAATTTCCATGGCCCTGCCAGCATCCCGGTTGACTACGACTACGGCCCGTTTGCCGGTCTGCCGATGGCGTAAAACGGAATAGCCGTATTCATCCATGGGCGCATTGCCTTTCGCCACTGCAGCGCCCAGAGTATGGCAGAACTCGGCGTCCCACAGAAATTCCCGGTAACGCCGGCGCAATTCGTCCACCTGGCCGCCATAAGCTACCGTGCGGGGGAACTCGTCCAGGCGTCCTTTGAAATTGCGGGGCTCGTAGCTCAAAATATAGCGGTACATCAGCGCCTTGTTGATCACGTTCCGATCGTTGTACCCTATCACAGTGATGGCGATCCCGGTGTCCTGGGCCACGTAGCGCGGCAGCGGCAGATGGTTTTCTTCCAGCCGCATGTACGAAATCGAGTAATGCCGGCATTGCAGGTCATAACACGCTTCCGCGGCAAACAGGAACTCCGGGTTTTCCCTGGCGGCTATGGCGCGGAATTCTTCCGCCAGCGGCGCATCCCCCGCGTAAATATGCGCGGGAACATGATGTCCATGGCCGGGATCGAAGCAATAACGCGCGGGAGCGTGATGGAAAGCCTCGTCGGACAGCATTCCGTCGGCGCCGAGCGCGATGCTTTTCCGGAACTCCCGCGCGGCGATTTCCCGCCATTGCGCGCTGTGCATGCAGAGGGGAACCAGGCGCCGGGTATTGATGTCCGCCAGCTGCGCCGGCGTCTGGTACTGCCACCCCGGGTGCAGGTAATAGTCGCCATACGGGTCCCTGGCCGCGTGCCGGGCCAGGTCCGTCCGGAACCATTCTCCCGAGCGGTCCGCCCAGGTATACTTGTTGAAAAGAATAACCTTCACACCCATGGCATGAATGGCGGCAATGGCGTCGCGCAGGTCTTCCCAGGCACCCAGGCGCGGGTCTATGTCATGGCTGGGATTGCCGCGGTCCTGCCCGCCACGGTTCCAACCTATCAGATGGATTGCCTGCACGCCGTGCCGGGCGCAGTCGGCGCCGTACCGCACCAGGTCCTTGTACTGGAAACGCAGTTCATCTTCGGGAGAATTAATGTGAATCTGGTGCCAGG
Source organism: uncultured Verrucomicrobiota bacterium (assembly GCA_964463985.1). GTDB lineage: Bacteria > Verrucomicrobiota > Kiritimatiellia > JAAZAB01 > JAAZAB01 > JAXGPF01. The sequence continues at coordinate 30,761 of CAYXEK010000003.1, read as the reverse complement.
AAAAAACATCCCGGGCCCAGGCCGGCGCGGGAGGTTGGCGGTACCATGTTTTCCGCCATTGCCGGTAACAATCGGCGCCTTGATGCCAGGTGCCGGCATACGGCCTGAGCACCACCGGATGCAGCTTGCCGGACTCGCCCGGATTCAAAAAGGGGAAATGCGTCGTGTAAAAAAGGACCTGCAGCGGTTGCCCGTCCATTTCATCGCCGGACGCCATCAAACACCTGTCGCGCTGTTCGACGCCAGGCCGCAGCTCGAATGTGAAAAACAGCAGTTGCTCCATGCTGGTGTCATGGTAGCCGGCATAGAGTCCTCCCTGATTGCCGTGGATAATCACAAACGGCGAAACCTCGCTGGCGACAATCTCAACCGGATAATCCGTGCCCCAATATCCGCGGCTGTTGTTGAAGTGCGGAAAAATGCAGCGCCGGCTGGCATTGCCGTAATTCATCGCCAGGAATTCAAAACGTTCAACGCCCGGCGGCCGCGAGAAATCGCCCAGGCAGGGCCAGTCAATGGTCTCAATGGCATGGGGGCTGCGGTTTTCCACTTCCGCGCGGAATGTCAAGCCGTCGTCGGAAAGCTCAACGCCCCCCCGGAAGATGATATCCGCCCCGCCGCCATGTTCGCTGTGCAGGTTCCGCCAGGTAAACACCAGCCGTTGGCGGTTGTCCGTTTCCACCATGGGCGGGGCCTGCTTTTCGCCCACGACGGGATTATTCCTCCGGTCCGGCAGCGGGAGCAACATGCGGAAGGACCTGGCCAGGCTGCTCCGGCGTTGCACCTGCCAGCCGGTTTTTTTAGAAGTCAGGTTCAGCAAGGCCCCGGTTGACCGGTCAAACACCGCTTTCAGCAAAGCGTTTTCAAGGATGATTGTATAATTATTCATTTATCCAATGATGATATTTTTTCCCTGGAGGGCGAACCTGCGGTGAGCCGTCCGCATATCCCCGCATATAAACGGCTCAGCACAGCTTCGCCCTCCAATGCAAAAGGCGCATTGCGCGGAATTTCCCATTTCACCCCCGTTCACCGCAGAGCGGCAAACGGATACTCAATGCCTTTGCACACGCCGCCTTCCGGCGCTTGGAACCGCAAAACAAAACCGTAGCCCAGTCCATGATCAGTGTCCAATACCACAACCAGATCATGATCACCTGCGGTCAATTCCACCGCGGCCCTGGTGCGGTCTTCGCGGATTGGGTTCCGGCGGCGCGGCTCGCAAAGAACCTGCTGACCGTCAATGAACACGCGGCAGCCGCCGTCATGTCCCAGGGATAAGATCCACTTGCCGGCCAGGGGCACATGGAGGCGGTTGGCAAACGCCACGAAACCGTCGCGGTCGCCGTAAACGCCATGGGCGCTGATGCGATTGCCCGTGGCGGTAACGGGCTTCCATTGCAGTGCCGGAGCGCTGCCGCTGACCGGGTCCAGCGCGGCCAGGTTTTTCCCTCCGCGCGGCATCAGCATGGAAATACGCCAGCCGTCGGTCAGGAATTCCGAATATTCGGCCGGTTCGATCAGCAGCCGCGCCAGGCGCGAAGGATAACATGTCAGCTTATCATACGCCGCGCCGTATGTTCCGGCATCCAGCGCCGTCCTGACGTCCCGGATGATGGCGTCAAATGTTGCCGCGCGGCCGGCTTGTTCCAGCAATGCCCGGCAGGCCTTGACATCGTTTTCCCACGCGGCAAGCAGCCGCCTGGTTTCATCCATGCCCCTGGCGGACACCTGCGCCCGGGCGGCGGCGATCGGTTCGGCATGCGCGCCGTCAAACCGGAATGTCCGCATGGAAAAAGGAGTCAGCCGGCCGGACCATTGGCCGTTCCGGATATCCGCGCCGGAAGTCAGTTCTTTTCCGGTGACCCCCGGAGCCATTTCCAGCGCGGCGTCCACATCCCACCAGTAGGTGTTGGCGGCATAGGCATAGGTCTGGTTGGAATAAACGCCGGTCCCGATCCGGAGATCCCGGTCCCGCCCATGGCCCGGCAGGCTGGCATAAGGGATGGCCGGCAATGACCGGAATGCCTGGGCAAACCGGGCCATTGATGTTTCGCGTCCGTTCCACATGATCACATCCTGCAACGGATGCAGCATCAGCCGGGGATGGGTTCGCACAAAGGAGTTGACCCAGTAATCGGCGAAATAATCGTCCTGGGGATACGGCCAGGCCTCGGTGGCCGTATAGTCCCAGAGCCAGCCCAGGGGGCCGAGTGGCTGCGCTTCGTACCAGTTGTAGCGCACGGCCACGCCGTTCTTGCCGTCGTTGGCGAACGGCGCCAGGCTGCTTTCGCGTTGGGCCAGGAATCGGCCCATGCCGACGCGCTGTTGATAACCGGCAAACCAGGCGTCATAATCCGTCCGCGCCGTAACGTTCATGGCCAGAATCATGCCGGGATCGTCCTTGATTTTTTCCAGGTCTATGCCGACGCGCCGGCCGTAATCGAATATCGAAGGCAGGGCGTCTTCCGGTTTCTCGTCCCAGGCCGGTATGATAAACGGATCGTAAGGATACATGATCAGTTCCAGGTCCGGCCGGGTTGCTTTCAACCGGTCGCGGGTCCAGCGGTGGATTTCGAGGAATTTTTCACAGCGCCAGCCGGTCCATTCCGCCTTGGCGTTGGCGAGCAGCCAGTCGGCGCGCCTGGTGAAACGCTTGGGCTCGCTGGACGCAACCGGAATTTTCACCCCGGTTTCCTTCTCAAACAGCGAGATGGTGAAATCGTCGTAACTGGCAAAATATGGATCGTCCGCGGAAGTTTTCCACAACTGGCCGTTGCCGTAACCGGCGTAAAGATGCATGGCGATGCCCTTCCATCCCGGTTCCCGGCCGTAGAGGGCGATCAATTCATTGATCACCGTCTGGTAATACGCGCGCCCTTCCGGCAAAAGCCAGTTCGGAAAGCCGCTTTTGCCGCCCAGATATACCGGCTGGCTGCCCGTGCGGTCCACCTGCACCAGCGTGGGATGTCCCGCGGCCAACGCTTGGTCATCGCAGGAAAATCCGATCCGGTTGGCGCCGCCCATCTGGAGCGCGCTGAAGAAGCCCAGGTTATTTTGCTCGAACATCTTCGCCAGCAGGACTCCGTAATCGCGCAAGCTGCCGGAATGGCTCCAGCCGAACGCCGTCTCATCGGAAAAGACGCTCGGATAAAGCACCTTGTCATACATGAACTGCCCGCAGAAATAGGCGTTTTCGCCGGCGAATTTCAAACGCTTGACCATGTTGACAAAGGCAACCATCCAATTGCGGTAGAAATTCGGCTGTTCGGTGGCGATGCGCATGGAGCGGATGTATCCGGCAATCGGGCTGCTGAAGCAACTCTGGAAGACTTCGCGGGGGCCGGCTTCCGGGAGTTGTCCGATCCATTTGCGCGGGCCGGGCGCATCCTGGATCGGCCGGGCCGGCACATCGTTCAGCACCTCGTAAATGCGAATCTTTCCCACCCGCGCCGCCTTGTCAGGCGTCCAACTGCCCCGCAAGCCGCCCAGGGCGAAGAATGTCACCGTACCGATTTTGCGCCCCGGGAAAAACAGGCAATGATGATGCCGGATCTCGCGCGTCAATGGATGATCCATGCCGAGCATGACGGTGTCGTTGCCGATTTCATTGCTGTAAAAATATCCGCCTTCCGACACCCGCATTTCCTGGCTGCGGATGGTGTCGTCCGGGTATTCCGCAATGGCCACATGCGGCCGGCCGGGATTTTGCAGGCGATACACGAAGGAAATATAATTGCAGGGCTCGCCGCCCATGGAGCCGAAGTTTTCATCCGGGAAAGTCTGGCGGAACCGCCCGAGCGGGGTCTCAATCACCGGCGCCGGGCGCAAGCGCGCCCAGCCGTCGCAGGAAACGAACGCGCCGGGCGCCTGCTCGGCCGCCGCATCAGTTTCCCACACCAGCTTGAGATCCATGCCGTCGGTGTAATTCGTCGGATTGTCCGCCGCCGGCAAATCCACCGGTCCGCAGACCGCAAATTCATAACGGTATTTTTCAATTTCCCTGCCGCCTGATTTCAACACCAGCTCCAGCGCATAGGCGCGGTTGGCGGGCAGCCGGCCGGCGGGAAACTTGATTTCGCCGGCCAGGCCGGCGAATTTGAGATTTGCAAGTCCGGATTTCAAGTCAACCATGCCGGAATCAATTTTCCGGTCGGATGCATTCGCAAAATCGCCCATTTCATCGAACAGCGTCCAGGTCAACTCCGGCGCAGCGCCTGGTTGCGCCGGCACGGCCAGGTTCAAGGCCACATCTTCCGCCGCGCCGAAAATCGGCTGAGCGCGAGCATCGGCCGGCTGCGCCATGATCCGGCCCTTCCACGACGGATTGAACCAGTAGTAATGCGGCTGGACGAATTCTTCCTGCTGGGCGGGCGCCCACGCGCTGTCGTCATATTCCGGCGCTTGCCAGTCATCGCCCGGCGCCGGCGCGCCGGCGCGCCAGGTGGTATCGCTGTCAAACCGGACATACGTGCCGTCCTCGCAGAGCAATGCGCCGTCCAATAATCCCCGCAGTCCGGATTCCCAGGCCAGGACATTGCGTCCCTTGACGAACAACCCCGGGTCCAATTCATAATTCCAAAGCTGGTTGTCCATGATCGCCGGCGGCGATTTGGCCGCCGGGCGCCCGTTGACGTACAGGACAAATCCATCCGCACCGCTGAAATTGGCGCAGCTCAGCGATACCCTGGCCCAGCATACCGGCGCCGGCAATTCCAGTTCCTTGCGCAGCGACAGCATCCCGTTATAGATGCATGGCCGCACCCAGTCAATTGCCACGGAATTGCCGGCCGTGTCGGACAATATCTGAATGCCGGAAAATGGCGGTTTGGCCGTTAACGGCAAAAACACCTCCTGCCAGTTTGTGCCCTTGACGGCAATCCATTTGGATTCGGCCACGGATATTCTACCGCGCGTTTTGCCGGCCGCCTGCGCCTGCCATTCGCTGGCCGCCAGGGATTGCCGCAGCCGGATTTTGATGCCGCGCAAATCCGGGCAGAGTTGATTATAGCCGGAGCCGTAGCCTGAAAGCAAACCGGCTTGCGGATCGCCGGTTTTCATTTTGCCCCAGCCGAACAGGGCGTTCGTTCCGGTTACAAGCGACAGGAATCCGTCGGCAACCTGCATTACGGCGATGCCATTGGTGCGGTCAATGCCGCAGGCGGTGTTGTCGTTGAAATCCCAGCAATACGGCGAACATGCCGCCGGATAAGCCGGATATCGTTCCCACGGACCGCTGACAGGCTCGCCCTGCAGGTACCGGCGTTCGGGCGTCAGGCCCTGCTCTGTCAATTGCCTTTCCAGTACCGTGCGCCGGGCCATCTGTTCGATTTGCGTGCCGATCCGGTCGCGTTGCCCGCGCAAGCCCCACCTGCCGCGCTTCAGGTAATCGTCATATATATTAAGAATCCGGGAAACCTGGCCGTAATCCAGGGTCCATGTAAGCTTGCTCAAAGAAGCGCGCGCCTGTTCCAGCATGTTGGATGCCGCCCCCGGGTCATCGTTCCAGAACAGCAGGCGGGCCAGGTTGCATTCGGCGTCAACCTTGTAGGTCGGCGCGGCATTCGTCATGGCGCGCACCTGCTCGAAAGACGCAAAGGCCGCGTTTGTGTCGTTCATCACCGCGTTGAGGATACCCGCCATCAGGACGGCATTGGCAGCGTAGTCCGGATGGCATTCCGGCAGGGCGGCAGTTTTGACAAACGCCTCGCGGGCCGCCGGCAGGTCGCCGTCCAGGTACAACGAAAAAGCGGCGGTGAACGCATCCCGGCCATGCGGCTGTTTGGCTGTTTGAACCGTTTCCTGGGCGTAGAGATTCAGGCCCGCCGCCGCTAACCAAACCATTCCCGCAGTGATAGCTTGTTGACGCATGCATGCTCCTTGTATTTTGATTTTCAAATGCTTCTGCCGTGAAATGGTTGTGTCATATACGGGAATCAGCGCTTGATTCCCGTTAATTGCGCCGGCGCACGGTTTCGCCCGGCTCCCAGCGGTTTTTGCCCAGGGTTATCCGATCAACATATTTTACCTGGCCGGCAATCACCAGCCGTGTAAATTCGCAAATCGCCGCGGCAATTGCCGGATAATCGTTGTAATAACCGGAAATCCGGCGAACGCCGGCGGCCGGCTCCTGTCCGGCCAAGGCCAGCACCGATGCCTGTTCCGGCACCGCTACGCCTGCAGCGGACAATCCGGCCATTAAAAATGGATTCAAATCGCTGCTGGCGGTGATGAACCCGTCAATCGCCGGGTGCTTGCGCAATAGTCGCCGGATTTGCGCCTGGACCTGGATCAGGTCCGGCGCCGGAAAATTTTCGATTTCCAGGAAAATCGGGAGGTCCAGGCGATAGCGTTTCAAGGCGCTTTCGTAGCCGGTCCGCTCCACCGCGAAAGTGCCGAGACCACGGTTCTCCCACTCCACCCAGACCATCCGGCGATGTCCCAGTTCCGCTAATTTGCCCACCGCATGGCCGGCCAACCCGAAAGAGTCAAAATCAATTTTAAAATCAGCCGGCACGCAACAATTGGACGGGGCATTCACGGCAATCACCGGCGCATGGACATCCGGAAGCGCAAAGCTGCGCGGGAGGGATTCAAACACCAGCAGGGCTTTCATCAGGGGACTGCGGACAACCTCGGGCGGTTGAGTTACGGAGGAGTCTATCGGGATGCCCAGCAAGCTTAAATTCGAAGCTTGAAACGTTCGGGCCATTTGTTCGAACATGCGGGCGAATACAAGGTTGCCGAAAGTGCCGGCCGGCGCAGAACTGCTGCGCCCGAGACAGGCCACCAGACTGGTTTTTGGGGCAGTTCCGGCGGCGGCCAGCAGCCGCCGGCGCTTGCCGGTCACCGGCGAAACTATCCGCTGGTTTTCCAGGTGTTTTAACGCCCGGCGCACAGTCAGGCGGTTCACCTTGAAAGAAGCCGCCAACTCCAACTCCGTCGGCAGGTACGCCTCCAACGGCAGATTGCGCCGCAGGCAATCATCCCGGATCAGTTCCGCCACCTGTTGATATTTCTGAACCATGGCAAGCGACAGACTACATTATTATCTATAAACAAGAAATTTATCATATCCATATTTTGAAATAAGTCAACAATATCTAACAACATTTTGGAATTATCAGCACCGGGACAAAATATTTATTTATACTATTTTGTATGCACACAGGCTGAAGATCATATCTCGCGCTGCAGGAAATAAACCGTATGTTCAAAGCCGGAGGGTGCAGTCAAGCTTTTTACGGTTTTCGGTCCGTAAAGCTGGCGTGCCGTCGACATTCGCTGACTTTTGCAGCGCAAACCGGATAACAGGCAATTTCGCATTCAAAACGCGATCCTTTTGAATTACAATCGGAATCCGACACCGGACGGCCCGCCTTGGGCTTAAAGAAGGCGGGAGGATGGCCAGCGCCAACGGCGACCGCTTTCCAGGATGAATGGCGGCGCCTTGATTCCGGGAGCATGCAGTCGAATGCGCCTGGGGTCGGCATGATCGTTGATAATCTCCAGGCGCGTCAGTTGTCCGTTTTCCATGGCAGCGGACACCCGGAGTCCATCGGCGGTGGTCAGATTGTCGAAGGCCGCGGTTTTCCAATCCTCCGGCAACCCTGTCAACACCCGCAAGGTATCGCCATCGCGGTGCAGCAGCAAAGCATGCACCGCCCAGAGACAGGCGGCATGCGCTGTCATAAACCAGTTGATAAACAACTCACCGTGCATGTAAATGCGTTCCGGCATGCCGCCAAACATGTTGGTAAATTTAACGTTTTTCTGCAAGCGCTCCCAGGCGGACCGATCGCCCGCCTCGGCCTGAATCCGGGCGACCCAGTATTCCGTCCAGGTAAACACGCGCTCCGGATAATGAATAATCCCATGGCTGTTATATCCATCCAACTCGCGGTCGTACAGGGAAAGCGCCCGCAGCGTTTTTATCCGCGCCGGATGCTCGGGAAACAGCGTGAAAATCAGCGACCCCCAGTGCGGATGCGCGCCGCCCTCGAACGACTGCAGTACGCCGCGGCGGTCCACATTGCGATTCAAGGCCTTCCAGAGCATGCGCCGCAGGCGCGGCAAGATGTTCTGAAACGGCGGACACCCTAATGACCGGATCGCAGCCAGGTATTCGTCAATCGTCTTGATAATCACCGCACAGGTCCAGGTATCCATGCGTTTCTGATCCAGGACCGATTCATCCGGCCCTGCGCACGCCAGCAACGCAACGTCCCCCCCCTGCACGCGCACCAGGCGGTCAACCAGAAACCGAAGCGCATGCTCCATCACCGGCAAGTGCTCCCGCAGAAAGTCCGCGTCCCCTGTCGCCCGCCAGACCTGCGCCACCTGGAGCGCCACCGCCGCGTTATTATGAAACTGAACCACAGTGGCCTTGTCCCGGCAGAAATGTTCCCGATTCGACGTCCACGCAAATCGCGCCCCGCCGCATTTCAATTGGCGGGCCACCGCACGCGCCTCCGGCAAACGCCGCTTCCAGAAAGCCGATATACTCCGCGCCTCGGACTGACGATTACCCCCCAGCCAGGCCATCGAAGCAAACCAACTATCCCAGAACATGGTGTTCTGCCATTGAAACGGCAAAATGCCCATGGGCATAAACCCCGTGCGCCGATCATGCACGCTGCGCAGCACATATAAACTCGTGTCGTATAGATGCTGGAGATCAAGCGCCGGAAGCCGGACCCCGGACCGGCGGAAATAGGCCCGCCAATTTGCCACGTGCTCCCGATGTATCCCGGCGTATCCTTCCTCGCATACCTTGTTCACCAGCGCCGCCAGGGCGCGCCGCGGATCGCCGGCATCCTTGTTGTCCAGCACTGCTACATAGTGCGTCAGGCTTGCGCCGGCTTTCAGCACCGCGGAAACCAAACGCTGCGCGCCGTTTTTGCCCACGGTTTTAATTACCGGATCTGCGCCATCGTGCCAGGTAGCGCCAATCCCCCGGTAGCCGCACAGGCGATAGGAATATTGCATTCCCCCCACCCTTTTGAGCGGCGCGCGCCTGATGCTCCGCGCCTGAACGGGAGGGTCCATGCCACAGGAGCCGGAGTCAAACGGCATGGCAAGCGCAAACTCAAGATGCACCGGCATCGCCGGCGCTTCCAAAATCCGAAAGCGCTCCACCAGCAGATGGTCGTCTGTCAGAAAGGTTTTGACCTCCAACCGCACGCTTCCCGCATCGCGATTGCTGAACAGGCCAAAGGTAGTCGTCACCGTGGCCGTGCGCGGATCGAAGACCTGCTCCGTCTGGAGCGGCATGAACTGCTCGTCGCCCAGGAACAGGAAAGTGCGCGGATCAGCCAGGCACAGGCTGCTGCCATAACTTGTATCCGATTCGAAATGCTTGCGGTCTGTCTTGAACCAGCCCAGGGAAGACACATTGGGCAACGTCGCGCTGCTGATGTCATGGCGTGACAGGACCGTTCCCATCGGACCGATCGTAACGGCATCCACGCCATTGGCCAGAATAACCGGGAAATAAGGGCGATCCGGGAAACAAGCGCCGGCGGCTTTTAGTTTAAGGCCGCCGGGAGAATAATGCACGGTCATAGGAGTTATCTTTCCGCGAAGTGCGTCAACGGCGGCGAGTTAATCATGTTCTCGTAATTGTCCTGACAATTACATAATTTTCCAGCCAATTACACTTGTGCAGTCATTGCAAATCCGGCAAAGGAGTTTCACGGCGATGCACCACCCAGCGCGCCGGGCGGCCGGCTGCGCCCGCGCGGTTGACCGAGCGCACCAGCAACGTGTTTCTGCCGGGCGCCAGCACCCAGGTCCGGCGGTCGCCTTCAATGCGCATCCAGCCGCCGTCATTCTCCTTGACTTCAAAATGCGAGAAATTTGGCGTATATGTTTCAAACGTCAGGTACAAGTAACGATTATATTGATGGCGCACAGCATGCACCCGTGTAAAATTCAGGTCCGGCCATAAATCCGCCGGGCGATCCGTGAAACGCGAATATTGGCGTTGCGGCGGCGTACGGGCATCATACCAATTGACATATCCGTCCCACGGCCACCAACTGGTGCCGTGCGCCAGCGGAATCGGCAGAGGCTGTTCGTAAAAATTATTGCGCGGAATCATACGCAGGAATCCGGAATGCACCATGCCTTTATAACTCTGGCCGGCATCGGCGTGGTAAGTCGAAGAACTGCGCAGCACCGGCCCGGCGCCTTTTTGCTCGCGCAACTTTGCGGCAAACTGCGTAGGCCCGGTCAGGTCGTTCATCCAATCAACCGGACGTCCCTCAAAAAATATGTCCAGCAGGCAATTATGCAAATCCAACAGGCTGAGCGGAGCGCCGGATGCCGGGTCCAGCAACAGGTGATTGGCATAACTTGCATCAACGTAAAACCATTTGCCGAAATCATCGCTCCATATTTCCGCCATCTCATGATTGACGCCATTGACCAGCCGGCCCTGGAGGCCGAAAGCGGCGCAGAGTCCGATCATGAAATTATTGAATTGATGGCAAAATCCGAAGCCGCCATGTTGATCCACCCGGTTGAGAATTGAGAGCGCATCCCATTTCGGATAATTGACATCGGGCAACATAATTGGAGCGCGTGTGGTTGCATACTCTAAAAGACGGGTAATTATTTCAAACTGGGTCTTGCTGCCAGCGACAATTTCGTCAAGATTCTCCCGCGCGCGCAACTCGGCGAACTCTGTTCTGTCCCAGGCTTCCCATTGCCAATCCAGCGCGGAATATCCAATTTCAGGATTATCCAACTCAGCCACCCAAAGGCTGTTATCATACAAGGCGCGCTGCTCCGCCCGCGGGGGCAGTTTTTGGTCCAGATCGCAAACCACCGACATCGAAAGCACGCGCGGCGTATGCAAGGGATTATCTGTGGAAAGAACGGCTTTTAATTGTATCCAACGTCCGAAAATACGTTCATCATCTGGAACCAGTTCCGCCGCATTATGGATAGCACGTGCATCCGGCCGCGAAGCATCCAGCGTCAAGTCCACTTCAGCGCCCCCGCCGATTAACTTATACTCACTCCATCCGTCTTGCGCCAACGGACACGGGCGCCGGCCTTTGCGGATGAAATACTCCACCCGCGCGCCTTCCGGGATATCCGCGCACAATTTCAAATGAATCTGCTGCGGCGAACGGATAGGCAAGATTGGGCCGTCGTTCGCGCAACGCCAAAGATCAATCACCGGCGTCGCCAGCCAGCCGCCCGCTACGTAACGATCCAGGCTTAGCCGGACACAATATTCGGCACGGCATGCGCCTTCCGTACCGAACGGACTTTCGCGCCAGGTTTTGCCGCCGTCATCCGACTTGAAAGAAGTCCGTCCGACATCTGTAGGATCGCCGCCGCCAGCCGCATAATCTTCCGCACGCGCCAGGTATATCGACCAGCCTTCCTTGGCGGTCGCGGCCGCGGGACAAAACAAGTCTATCGTATTATCGCCTTCGCGCAGCCATTCCGCCGGGAATTCCACCCAACGATAAGCCAGGTGGCATGACTCGGAATCCCAGTTTTCAATGCGCCCCGCATTGCCGTTGATCATAAATTCCAGCGGATGTTTGCCCTGGTCATCAAAAAAAACCACCAGAAACGCGCGTTCCGCGCGCGCATCCGGCAAGACAAGAACTTTACGCGCCCGATTGTCGCCCCATACCATATCGCGATTGATCCCTTGCCGGCTGGACCCAGCGCCCGGCGCGTCATTTTCAATCAACGCCATATTAAAAAGTCCTACCCCGCCCGCGGGATGGCGGCGCAATCGCTGCATAAATCCCCGCTGATATATTTCCTCGCCGGAAGCCGTCCATTCCATCCGCACCGTCTGTGCCAAAACTCCGGATTTACAAAACAAACCGCACAACAAAACCACACGCATCAATGCCTTCTTGATACGCATAAATACCTCCTGCATCCGTGATTTTCAACAATAGTGTTTATCAATCAGCGGAGCTTGGCTTCCGCTTCAGCCATATCGAATCGCGACACATTTTTCATCTTGAGTAGCCCTTCGTAGGCTTTCAACGCTTCTGCTTTATTACCTTCAGTTTCCCAACAGCGCGCGACCCCCATCTGAGCCCTGCCCTTGTCCGGCCAATGCGCGCCCGGCATGGCCAGAACTTTTGCATATTCCGCCCGCGCTTCCGCTGATTTCTTTTCCGCTTCCAGGCATTTTCCCATACCTAACTGCGCCGCTGCCTTGTGATGGTCTTCCACCTGTTCCATGTCAAATGCTTTGGCATATTCCGCCCGCGCTTCCGAATATTTGCCTGCCACCAATAAATCATCGGCCTTTTGCAACTGCATCCGGAAAATCGTGTCCAGGCGCTGCGACAGGACCAAGCGCGGACCATCCCATCCCCGCAACTGGTCATCGGCCAGCATGTCCAGATAGATTTTCGCCGCTGCGGGATAATCACCCGCTGCATATGCCGCATTGCCGGCGCCGATCAGCGCTTTCGCCTTTATGTTGCTGTCCGCGGTAGCCGCCGCCGCACGTTCGTAAGCTAATCGCGCCTCATCCCATTTGCCTTCTGCCATATAGGTATCGCCGATTCCCGGCCATGCCTCCCGCAGATGAACCGGCGAAGTGTTTTTCAAGGCTACGGCTTCTTCCCAGGCCGCGCGCGCCGCCGCGTAATCGCCCCGCGCGTATTCCGCAGCCCCGCGCTTCACCAATCCCCGCGCCTTATAACCAGCGCTGGCATGCTCCACGTTTGCTATTGCGCCATATGTTTTCACGGCTTCCGCATAATGACGCGCCGCCAGCCAGCCGTCGCCTATGGCTTCCCACGCCGCCGCCTGGTCATCCGGATTTAAAACATTCCCCTTGAGCAATTCTTCGAGGATCGCTCGCCCTTCATCCGCCGCGCCTGATAACATCAGCGTCAACCCAAGTCCCCAACGCGCTCGCGCCTTTTGCCCGTAATTCTCCGCCAGTGTCATTGCCGTTTGATAGAGTTTGATGGCCGCTTGATAATCCTTTTGATGCAATCCCCAGGCTTCCTTCATCGCCTGCGCGTAATCCGCCGGCGCCGAAACACAGGGCACCGCCAGCGCCATAATCAACCCTATCCCGCCGCCGCATATCCGCTTGATTCCTATCTTCATTTTGCCCCCGTGTTTTTTTAACATCGTAATCGTTGTCGTAATCGCAATCGTTCCGCTGTCGCCTCACTGACAACGAGCGTATTTTTCATAAATGTATTATTTAAACATCAGATCGCCATAACAATCCACATCCGCCCAACTTTTTTTAACGCGCGCCCAATAACTTTCCGGAATTAAAAACTCGCGGAAACGCCTTAAAAAATTAGCGCGCCATTGCGCGCCGGATTGCGGCGCCGGTACGCCCAGCGCTTTAAACGGCACCGCGACTTCCACCGTCCACATGCCGGCGGCCACTCCGGTCGCCGCCGCCCATTCCACGCCCCGCAGATCATCCTGCGCCACATTCCATTCCCCCGAACCGGCGTAATACTTAACACCACCGGCGTTGACCGCGAATTGATCCACTCTGTTTGCGTCGGCATTAAAAAACATCACTACCGTATCGTCATAAGCGCGCAATACGGCCAGGGGATTAGCTTGAGAAGCTGTTTTGCGCAAGGCCGGCACCTCAGGATCCGCCATCCGCATGCCGATGTAGATATGATCTTCATCGTAGCAAGCCTGCACGGACATATCAACCAGCGGCGCACCGCAATAAACTGCGCCGGCGACGCTAAAAAAACGGAAGGAAGCCCGCGCTCCTTTCCAAGCGGCATCGTCCAATTTACCGTCAATTACCGGCGGCGCGCCTTTAGCCGCCGCTACTTCCAGCATGGGGCGTTCCCAGGTGCCGGCTTCGTCTACTTCCAACAGCGCGGGAGAATCCGGCAACCGTGCTGTGAACTTGGCGGCGGTTTTCAACTTATCCCACAGTTCCCAAAGACGCCAGTCTGTCAGTTCCGACCAGGCGGCCGCATATTCACCGGCCGCCAGATGATTTTCCGCCGCTGCCAGGATCCCGCGAATCATATCACGGTCAGCCCTGGTAATCGCTAACGCAATCTCCCGCTGATCAGTCAGTGCGGTTATTTCGCGCATAAGGCGGCGCATATGGGATAGCGCCGACTCCGGCAACGGCTCATTGCTCAAGGACGCAACTGTCACCTTGGAAGCCGGAGCCTTGAACGCCGCCATGCCGTAAGCTTTCAAATCAAGCGGCACAACCGTTTTGCCGTCAACTTCGCGCGTCTCAACCGCGCGCCCGTCGGCCGGTCGGATTACCGATGCCTTGCCGCTCAGGGTAACAGCGCCTTTGACCGGCCAGGGACACGGATTAGCCGCGTAGAACCAGTAATCCCCATGCTTGCTCAACGCGCGGATCGCCAGGTTATGCCGGAAATCCGCCGTGCCCAACACTGACTCGAATTTTGCCTTCGGCAAAGGTGTAAGAAAACGCGCAACTTCACGCACATGCTGTTCACGGCTGGTAATCATCGGGCAGTCAATGAACCCGAAAATCAGGATATCGGGATCGGCGCCAATTATCGCCTGCGTATAGGATTCCCACACGTTATCGTCATGGGCCTGCGCCACCAGTCCCAGCGTGTTCGGTTTATATTCTATGGGCCAATCCGGATCGTTCAATCGCGTCCGGTATTCGAACCAGCAGGTATTCAGCGTTACCATGCGGTTGGGCATGTCATAATAAGCCAGCACGCTGGGATCCAGGTTATGCGTCCAGGTGCTGGAATAATTAGCGCCATGCGACGATCCCACGGGATAAATGGTGCGGCCGAACCAAATTCCGGGTTCATCTTTAACGGTTGACGGACACATGCCTTGTTGGCGGGCATACTCGCCGTATGGCACGCCGGCATCAAGCCAGGCACGGATATAAGAGCTAACGATATGCCAATTGCACAGTACGTTCAAATCCGAACGATAACGCCGTAATAAATCGCGTGTTTTGGTAAGATAGCTCCCGACATTATGGCAGCGCCACTCAATCCATTTTGCGCGCATGGCATCGGAAGTAAGATACAGGTAACGTTTTTTAAACCGATTGGGGTCCACCGGATTTATAGGCAGTTTGATTTTAGTATCCTGCTCGAAACGCGCGATGGACGCATCGGAATAATCGTAATCCAACGGCGCCTTAGGCGGGCAGAACGGCGCTGGTCCGAATTCCCCGGTCGTGGTCAAGTTATAATAAACACCTTTCCAAGCAGGCGAAAAGGCAAATTTCATGGCCAATTCATCCGCTACCCGCAGATAGCCCTTCTCCGCCAGGGGATGATTCGGATTAATGCTGCGTCCCCCCGGTTGGCCTTCGCGCGACATGAAAGTGAGGGTATCGGCGCCGGCGGCAATATCCTCGTTGGACGCGATGAAATGCCGGCGAAGCGCCTGATGCTCAAAGTATTCCACCAACGAATACATAATGATGCCATTGCGCTCAAAATACCGCAACGCATGCTCGCGAATATCCTGCAGAATCCGGCCGTCGCCCGGAACGCGTTCCGGCGGACTGTAGGCGGTATTGCTCTCGTTATACTGGAACGCGCCCATAATATGCACATTCTCGCCGGTAAAACGCAGATATGCGGTGTAATTACAGGCAGCCTCAACCTGCCAGCGCAGCCGCTGAGTGAATTGCGCAACCATGTCATAACCAAGGCGGTAATAATAATTCTGATTAAAATCCAAACCGCTGGTATCGCCAAAAGTAAGGGCAACCATCCGGGCGCGTTCGGTATGTATCCCGAAAAACCGCTCGCCGCTGGTATTGATTTTCACGGCCGGCAATTCCTTGACGCGATAAATGCGCACCCGCGCCGCCGCCGCCCGGCTGGTTTTCTGCACGTTCACGATCTCCAGCGCGTGAATTTGCGGCCGCGCCCAGTGCAGCCAGCGCATTTCGCGCATGGTATTATCCAACGGATATTTACCGCCGACAACTAAAGACGGCGCATCCTGGGCCCGGCCCGGCCCGCGCCAGGGTTCAACCGTCCCGAAGTATAAGCGATCGGCGGTAACCACCGACACGCCGATCCAGCGATCGGCGTCATTAGGATATTCCAGCACCATCATATACCATGAAAACGGATGCTTGAATTCCAACCGATAGCTGAACAACGCTGCCCGGCCGGCATCAGTAACTTCGCGGTATATCAAACCGTTTTGACGGATGATGCGCGGCTCAAGCACCCGGGCGCCGGCCGGGCCATCCTTGGTATCACCCAACGGCGCTGCGGCTTCCGTCCAGCGATGCGGATCGTTCGGATCGGTAAAATCTATCACATCTTCCAGTTCCAACTCCATGCCTTCCTCATAACTGTCGCCGGCCACTTCCTTCATCGGTAACCGCCCCACAACAATCAACGGCTCTTCTAACCGCGAAGCTAGAATTTTAGCCCCGGAACGCAATTCCGCGGCAAGCGTATAGACGCCCTGGTCGCGCTGCCCGAGGTCCACGGCGCATATACGCGAGTGGGTATCGCCTTGGACGGTCCATTGCGCCGCAATGCCGCGGCCGGCTTCCGGACGTTCATTATCGCGTTCCACCCGCCGCAACACCCAATGCACGGCGGCGTCCTCAGCCGCCAGGCCTTCCGGCACGCGCACATACACGCATATCGGCGCAGTGTCATCATAATAAAGCTTGGGATCGGCGCCGGGATTTTCCAACAGGACCGCGCCGTCATAAACCGGCCAGCGGCGGTTCAAGTGGTGTGTGAAATGATACGGTGCATTCGGCTTGAGCATGGCAGGCTGCCAGCTTGAATCATCAAAATCGGCGGCCAGCCAGCCCGGGGCGGCTTCCATGGCGCTTTTCCAGGCCGAGCCGGTAGCCAGGGTTACAATGCTGCCGTCATCCAGCACGACGCGGCCCTGAAAATAGGGTAAAGCCGAATCTGCCGGGTCAATGGCGATCACGTTCACCGATCCCGTCTGCAAGTAAGGCGCCATGTCCACCGGATACGTCAAATCGCTCCCCTTGTCCTTGAACAGTTCCGGCATAAAACTCACTTCGCGGCCATTAAGAAACAACCGCACCCCGCCGGCTTCACCGACTGCCCGCCAAATCGAGCGCCCGGGCGGCAGCGCGAACACATGCCGGTAAACCCCGCCGGAAATAACCTGGGTAATCCGCACTTGTTCAATGACTATGTGATTGTTTGCCGGGCCGCTGATACGCAATCCAAAGCCATCCGGCTGCCCGCGGAAAGCGCGAAAGCGCAAGGTCTGCCGGTCTGTGCCGGTCAAGGTGGCCTCTAACTTGCTGGCGCTGGCAACCTGGTGCAAAGAACGCCCACCCAATTCAAAAGCCCGATCCCCCCCCATGTTACCATACGCCCCCTGTTCGTTGCCGTCCATCCAGAGCGTAACGCGCCAGACGCTGGCGGTGGCCGACTGGCGCACCACCAATTCCACATCATTAAATCCGGGAAACATTGCAATCCGCTCATCCCGCGGCTGATGATTGCCATAATTGCCCCAGCCGACAACAACTTCATCACCTGTAGTAGCAAAGTGCAATCCTTCCGCCTTAAAGGTCACGTCTTTAACCGCTTGCGAAAAATAAGTAAAATTACATTTGTTATCCGCGCTGAATTGCCATGGCCGGCCGAAGAGTTTCAAGGCCAGATCATTGGTGACGGTCAAGGGCAGCATTGGCAGCGCGTGATATATTTGCTCCGGCTCCACTCGCGGTAGAGGATTGAAGGCGGATGCGGTTGCGAAAGCCAGCATTATTGCCGGTGTTGCCGCTATAAATAACCGCGCTGATTTTACAGTCATCCCGCTGCTCCTTTTCCATAGCGCTGGAAAATACCGGCGCCGCTTGTTGATTATTTTTCCGGCTGTAATGTTATAATCAAGGGCCGGGGAATATCCCCGGCGCTGTTAAACTGGGATTGATATGTTTTGTAATTAGGCGCGGCGACGGCCACGGTATAGCTATATGTCACCGGTTGCGGCATCGCCGGATTATCGGTCGGCCGCCATTCATGCCTGATTATCATCAAGGCGCGATCTCCATCCGCCGGCGTCAGGCCGTCGGCATCCGTCACGGCCAACGGCCGCACTACCGCCCAGCCGGCAGTGTCCGCCGGGCAGTCCAGCATCACCGCCGCGCCGGCAAGCGGCCGATCGCGCATGTCCACGACTTTAACGGGCAGGCTTACGCGCTCAACCACCCCGGGATTCATAATCAATTTAAAATCACCAAGCGGCTTATAGATACTGCGATGTTGCAACCACTGTTCTTCGCGTGTGGAGCGCGGGATGCGCATCGGGCGCGCCGGCGGCCGGAAAATACAGTCGGTAAGCATGACGCCAACATGGCTGGAATCCAATAGAATGTTTTCCTTGTTGTTTTCGAACACACAAAGCGTTGCACCTTGATTTCTGCGGGCTAGATTCAGGTTGCGAAAAACACAATCCAGCGCTTCATAATTACCGTCAGCGCTGTCGCCATGCTCAAAAACCATGCCGCTCAGAGTGCGGTTTTCCAGGGTCAAATACCTCGTAAATATAATGGCGGAGCGAAACAAATCGCCCGACCACCAGGAGATTTGCGAATCGCGCATAACGTAATTCAAACCGGTATGCGAAAGGGTAATGGCGGCGGCATAAGCGTGATTTGAGTCCGGCGTTGCCGCGGTCAGCACGGCATTGAACATGAACCACTCGCCGATGGGCACATACCAACGGTCTTTGGGGTCGCCCGGCATTGGCGCCATCATGACCCGCACCGCAAATTCCCCTTTGCGCGAGCACGCGATTTTAATTGTGGGACGGATTTTCGGATTCTCAGAATCGCCCATGGTCAGACGATTGGAAACGCGGAAGCGCCCGTCATAACGTTCGCCGGCGTAATTGCTCCAATGTTCCACACGTCTGCCCGATTTGCGCGGCGGCGAAACAACCAGATCGCCGTGCAGAATCAGCGTCTCACGCGGATGATCCGGACGTCC
>CAYXEK010000003.1:0-11693 GCA_964463985.1 uncultured Verrucomicrobiota bacterium | reverse complement strand
GCGCTCGTAACACCCCATATCCACCAGGCGGCTGAAGTGATCCAAACGAGGCCGACCGCCCAAATCCAGGCCATCATTCATCCAACCATAATTAGTTCCGGCATTCACACATGGCGATCCGGCGGCAAGTTGAAATTCCATGGCTTCTCTGGCGGCAAACAATGGATCATTTGTTGTAACGGCAATCAATCCATCGAGCAGATTGAGATGATTAGTGGGAAACAAACAGCAATTACCCAGTTTATAACTGGTTGCTTCCATGCGTATATTTATATCGTCCGCAAACAAATTGTCCAAGGACGTATTGTTATACGCGATGGTATTAGTTAAAGTCACTTGCGCACTGTCATAAAACCAGAGTCCGCCGGCGTAGTTGCTTGCGAGATTTCCCGCCACCGTGCAATTTTCAAGGAATACCGGTTTATCACCTGCAATTTGATAACAAAACGCTCCCCCGCCGATAGTCGCCTGATTGCTTGACACTAAACAGTTGCGCACGATCAAGGCTTCGTTTGTTCCAGAGGAGGAAAGGGCATATCTTCGCCGTAAATACAATCCGCCTCCCGTCGCACCCGTGTAGTTATTGGTTATAATACATTTCTCCATACGCCCCGCGGCATCCCAATACACTCCGCCGCCGCCAGTGAATCCGGCATAAGGCGAAACATTAAGGGCCTGATTGTTATCAATGACGCTGTCCGTGAGGATGATTGTTGTATTAACATAATTCGTATTGCCGATTGAGGTCATTACCCCGCCGCCAAATTTACTGGCAGTATTCCCGCGGATGGTGCAATTTGTTACAAGAATGCCGCCCAAGCCGTTCATATTTGGCCAGATATACAATCCGCCGCCATTGGTGGCGCTATTGCCGGCAACGGTATTATGCGCGAATACGGCGCCCTTGTTGACCATATAATAATATACGCCGCCGCCGTCACCGTCAGTTCGATTAGAAGATATTATATTGCTTGATATAATCGGGCATCCGTAATAAACACAAACCCCGCCGGCGTTTTTTATCGAATAATTGTTGCTGATAACACACCCATCAATTTTATAATTTGCCGGCGTTGAACCTTCACGCACATAAACACCACCTCCACCGCTTCCAGATCCTGATGACATATTCGTGTTAAAAGCCACGACGGAATCAAGCAACATTCCGGCGCCGATAAAAAACACTCCACCCCCACCAAATCCACCGATCGTTTTATTATATTTTACATCACATTTTACGGCAGATGCCTGCAAGTGGCCCAGATAAACACCGCCGCCGCGTTCGCTGGCGGAATTAAACAACACCAAACAATTGGACAACACGCCGCCGGCATTGTATACACCGCCGCCATATTTATCGCTCACATTGCCGGCGCCATTGCCGCCGGTGAAAGTAAATCCCGCCACTGTAGCATTAGTGTTGACGAGATACAGACAGCGCGTCTGACCCTGCCCGTCAACAATGGTGTTTTCCCGGTCCAGGGCGCCGTTGTTCCAACTACGCAGAGTAATGGCGCTGGAAACTACTATATTTGAAACCAGGTAATACCGTCCGGTGGCCACCAGCACCGTATTTTGGGCGTGTTGGGTGGCACGCAACACGCCATTACTGATCGTTGCCACGGCATTGGTCCAATCATCAAGCCCGGTGCGTTCATCAGATCCCGTGTTGATATCCACATAAATTTGCGCAGGCAGGTTCGGAACCGCCACAATTCCCAGCAACAATGCGCAAAACACTATTCGCGCGCCGGATTTCATCACCTCAGGAACAAAATGCATACTGAATCCTCCATTTGTTAATGCAATCATACCGCTCTCATGCCTTCTATATCCCGCCTGCGCCTATTTAAAATGATATTTATAACTGGTTCGTTGCACCATGTCCGCTTAACGGCGCGCGGCACCGGCGCATTCCTGCCGCAGGCGGACCGGCCCGCTCAGGCCGGCGGCCTGCGGCGGCGCATCATCCCACCCCGTATAATGACGGTGCAACAGGTTCCCGAACGTATTGGCCACCGCGATTTCCAGCCGGTTGCGTCCCCGCTTCAGCCAGGGCCTGATTTCGAGCGTATAGGGCGGCCACGGCCGGCAACCCGCGACCGACCCGTTGATCGTTACCGTGGCCACATCGCGCAATGCGCCCAGTTCCAGCCAGGTCCGGTCCGGTTGTCCGTCCCATCGGAAATCGTGCGCGTAACGCCCCACGCCGGCATAGAAGGGAAATCCCTGCGTATGCCATGAATCGGGATGCATTTGGCACGGCAGCCGCCAACGCGACAATACCCCGCGGTCCAACACGACAAAGTCACCCGCCAGCACGGCCGGGAACGGGTAGTTCGATTTCATCAAGTACGTATAATTGCGGATCAATTCGCGCGAAACATACTGGGATGGCGTTACCCGCAGCACCGCCACATTCTTTCCCGCGCGCAGCAACGGACGGAGATCGAAGCAAAGATTGTCCGGATCCCATAATCCGGCCGACGGTATGCGCCGGGCTTCATGGCCGTTAAGAAATACGCGGCACACGGCTTCCCCGTCGTGAAACAGCCGCAGGCGCCGCGGCAAGGCAGCGACGTCAACTTCCGCCCGCAACCAGTAGGCGGCCATGAGTTCCGGCGCCAGCGCCAGCCGCGCCTGGCCGTCCCGAACCGGCTCCCAGCATCCGCCCGCCCCGTTCATCCAGTTCTGCGCCAGGCCGCGATCGTTAAAATCGAAAGCCACCTGGGGGGACAATAGAAATGCATTGTCCGCATCCGGCGTAAACCGCCAAGGGCCAGACAATTCAATCCTCCGTGACTCATGCGCAACCACGGCGGCAACCAGTTTCCGGGATCTGGATGGAATTGACCGCATTACGATCATCCGTGATTCGTGGGGCGCCAGGCTGAAACTGAAAGAAGTTCCCGCGTCTGTCTGCGTGTCGGATGCGCAGGCTTCGATCCGGCCGGACTCCAGCTTCCAAACCTCGCCTGCGCCGGCAAACGCCCAGTCGAGTTTCACGGCCTGGGCGCGTTCAGCGTGATTCACAAGAAACGCCATCCGGGCATCGGCATAAATCCGCTGAGTGCATTGAATCATTTCGGGCTCTTCGCCGGCCACCCGTACCGGGTTCGGCGCCAAGCGTTCCAGGAGGGATGTCAGCCGCTTCAACATCGGATCCGCGGGAACGTCCCGCAACCGAAAGGCCCGCGGATGCCGCCAGGCTGACTGCGGCAGGCGCCGGACTCCGCGAGCGCCGAGAACCATATCCGGAAACCGGCCGATGGCCAGCAGGTTGCCGCCCTGGCGGAGAAACTCCTGCAATTGCGCAAAGCCGGCTTCATCCAAACAGGAGACGGCCGGGAGAATGACCGTCCGATACCGATAGCCGCCCGCGGCGATCCGGCCGTTAACGACGCGCGTCTCGGACAACGCGCTTTCATATAAATAATCGTATTCCCGGTGTGTCCGGAGCAGCCGTTCCGTCACCGTCAGCAGCGCCCGCTGCATGCCGAAAAAAGCGGGCGCATCCGCCGCCACTTCCCGCCAGCTCCGACGCGAAATCATGGAAAAACGGTTCAATTGCGTCCAGACAGCGGTGGATGGATAAAGCACGGCTGTGTCCACGGCCGCCTGGCCAGCCGTCATCATCAGCGACAGCCGCGCGACATAATCCGCATAGGCCTTGTAATGGGGCCACCACGGGGAAGTCAGACTCCGTCCCGCCATGATGCGCGGCCCCTGGAGGGAATATGGAACGCCATTGTCGTTCATGAAATTGACGCCCATGCCGCCCAACCAATCGGCCATTTTCTTCAAATCCCGTAAAGTCACAGACCATTTCGGGATGCCGTTGGCCTCGCAGAGAATGCGCTTTGCGCCGGCGGCATGGGCGGTGGAGACCAAAGCTTTGGCGGTTACCATCTGGAATACCCGGGGCGACATCGAGGGCGGGAAGTCCGGCAACGGCTGGCCGGCATCGTAAGGCGTGTCCGTCCGCAGCAAGTCCAGCCCCGGCATCTGCATCCAGCGGGAGGCCATATGCATGTCGCCATTCATGGAGGCGCAGCCGTTCAACGTCTCCTCCGCCATGTAGTGCCCGGTATAGACCAATCCGCGGCGGGCACAGGCCTCGGCGTACTGCCGGTTATAATTTTCCGAGAACAAGCGGGTAACCAAGCCCCAGTAATCGTTTCGCGTACGCCGGAAGTCGCCCGTATCGGTGATCAACTCGACAATGCGCGGACGCAAGTCATAGCCGTAAGTGTCGGCAAACTGGCCGAAAAGCGCAGCAGTATACGGGAAACGGATGCTGAATCCGCCATAAACGCCATATCCCATGCCAGGTTCATCCGTAAACATCCCGGGTATAACTTTGCCATAATATTTCTTCACCTCCCGGTCATACCCGGCAAAGTTCATATCCAGAAAAGCGCGCACTGCCGCCGGATTCAGGACATCCAGATAGCCCGGCTGATGGGTGGCCCATTTCGTGCCGAACGCGGATGGCATCTCTGCATGACTGGCCACCAAGGTCGCAAGGTGGAGCACGACATCGGCGCCGGTGCGGTTGCGCCAGCGGAATAAATGCCCATTGCCGGTCCGGCGCGCGCGGGCGTCATAGGCAACGGTGCCGAGCGTGAAATCATGCACCGGCGCGCATTTTTTCCCGGCCTCGGCATAAACCTGCGGCGGCGTGTCGGCAAATATCTCCCCGGCGTCGCTCGGATCGGGAAACCGCTCCCAGGATGGCCGCAGATACAGGGAGAGCGTCCGCCCCTGGCGCACAGGATATGAGTGAAAGACCAGCATGGTATTCCGGTATTCGGGGTGCTCCTGAAGCACGCGCCCGGCGCAGGTCCCGCTGGGACAATGAAATTCGTCATACAACCAGAGCTTAATCCCGGCGCGGGCGCAAACCTCGGCGGCGTACTTGATCATGGCGTACCAGGGCGCCCGGCCATATTCCAGATTCAAACCGTAGAGCGGCATCGGCATCACGCCATCCACTCCGCGCGCCTTCAACTCCAGAATCTGGGCGCACACTTTCGCACGGGTTGTCGGATCGCCGTTCCAAAACCAGAACGGCACCGGGCGGAATCCCTTGAGATTTCCCCGGAACTCGCGCGACAAATCCCCAACTTGCGATCTCATAATCACTCGCGTTTAAGTAGCGCCGCTCAGGATGCGCGCCTAAACCTGACAACCGGACATAGCTCTGATTTAGAGCGAGGATTATACCGCATCAGCGTATTATGTAAATAACCATCCGGCCAAATATTTTAACATATCAGCCATACCCACCCCATTCCACCGCTTGACGCAACATCCCGGGGTCGGGAGCATCAGCGGCGCGCCGTGGAGCGAAGCGGAAAAGGCCCTGCCGCAGGCCGTATTATACAGGAGCAATCACAATTTTCCTTTGAGATTGATGTGTCATCCGACTTGTGATAGTAAATTTTGCTGGTAGAGGAACAACCAGATGGTCAAATCGTCCGATAAAAAAAACGCCTCATTGCCGCCGGCGCGGATGATTTCACCCATCCTGCAGGCTGCCTTCAGTAAAATCCGCGATCCGGACTGCTATTTGATGGGCTTGCACGAGCCGGACATCGTCCTGCCGGACAATATCCTCATGTTCGTCCGCCGCCAGGGAATGCTCTCACACCTGCCCAAATCTAATTTACAGCAATTTATCTTAATTCTTAACCTGCAGGGACGGGGCGATGTCATCCTCGATCGCATGCGGGTCCATCTGTTTCCCCGCCATGCCCTGCTCATTTTCCCCGGGCAGGCGCATTATTACGAAAATCTCGATGCAAAACGCCTGACATGGTTTTACATCGGATTTCGGCCGGCCCGCCCCGACGCCTATGCCATCCTGCGCAATATACCGGTTCCGCTTTCAGTCCTGGCGCGACAATATACCGAGCGCCTGGCGCTGGATCAGGTCAATCCGGAACGAAACACCGAGTATGTTACAGGACGCATCATGGTTACGCTCTGGTTGCTTTTAATGGAATTATTCCATACCATCAAAGTCCAGGGCCGGACTTTACCTGCACGCCGCGAAGCGAATCTGCGGCAAAGCGATCAATTACGCTCTTTCATCCTGGAAAACCTGGGAACATCGTTAAGTTTGGCCACCCTCGCCCGGCACATGAACATGTCGCTCAGTTCCCTCAAGAATTTCAGCCGGAAGAATTTTAACATGGGGCTGGCCCGTTTCGTGCGGGAGCAACGGATATATTTTGCCCGCGGGCTGATGGCGACTACCAGCCTGACGATGACAGAAATCGCCGCGCGGTGCGGCTTTAACAGCATTTATGCTTTCAGCCGGACGTTCAAACGGGCCATGAAAATCCCGCCAACCGCACACCGCGCGCGGATTATGGCCGCTGCCTGCCAGACGAAAAAACCGGGATAATACGCTAACCGACGATGGCCGTAGAACGAACTGTAAAAAACCTGTCAGATCAAAGCTTCCAGCGGGGTTTAAACAGCAATCGGGGCATGCAATCCTATCCGGATTGGCCATGATCCGCTGCCGTGTAATACGTGCTGCGGGATGAGCCGCGCCTGGCGATCAAGCCGGCTTGTTCCATGGCCTGGAGGAACCGGCTCGCATGGGAGGCGGACATCCGCACTTAAAGGTTTTGCTGCCGAAAAATATCCCCGGCACCTGCTGCCCCGATGAACCTTTGCGGCTTGGCGGCTTTGTGAGATATCCTTTCCCCCATCTCCCTCAGGCATCCGAGGAACGGATGATGGACGGCAACGCATGCATTCTCGCACCCTGGAACGGCGCGTGCGCTGACAAGCCGGTCCGCTGATTGAAGAGGTCACTGGACTGCAACCGTTACCTGGTCATAGGCCGCCTGGCCGCCGAGGTCCAGCAAGCCGTCCATGGGATAATCCACGCCGAACCAGAAATCGTAGATGCCAAGCGGCAGCGCATACTGGAACAACACAGGCGTCGGCGGCAGATTGAACAGATGCCCCTGATAGGCCGGATGGCAGGCGGCCAAGTCGCCGTTGAAGGACGTCCATATAAGCGCGGAATTCAAGTAATACCAGTTCCCGCCGTGCGCATAGGCAACGCACCACCAGTCAACAGGCGTCCCGGCATAGATATCCGCGTTGAAGGCCGCATCAACCGTCACGAGGCCGGGATGGACGACCGAGACGCTGCCAGTCGCACCGTTGGCGCGGATGGTCGGGCCCGGCGGAACGTCCCCGATTATCACCTCGGCATTGGATGGAACTCCAAGCAAGGTGTCCACGGAATCGTAAAGCATGACGTTAAAAGACCGGCTGGCCTGCGCGCCGAGACGGTTGAAGATACGGATGACGATGGACCGGGGGCTGTCATCCCCGTCCGGCCAGTCCAACTCCCCGTAGGACGCGGTAAAGTCCCGGCCGGCCAACGCCGATCCAGCCACCGTGGTATAGGACGCGCCCACATGCCCGCCGGTCCCGTTAGACCGCGTGATGGTCAAGGTTACGAATCCCGCGTTTTCAGGCACGGAATAAACGGCGGACTGGAACTGGAGCGTGCTGGCCGCAAACACCCAGGCCGCGCCGCAGGAGACGTGACCGCCTACATCCGCATCATGTGAACCGCCGACGACCGTGGACCCGTCGCCGCTAAGTGCCACGGAGTGGCCGAAATAATCATATGCGGCGCCGTCAGCGGGAGTCAGTTTCGCCCGCTGGGCCCAGACCGCGGCATACCGTGTGAAAACGTAGACGGCTCCCTGGCTGTTATGCCCGCCTATGTCCGCATAAGTCGCCCCGGCGGCCAGCGTGTTACCATCGCCGCTCAGCGCCACGCACCCGCCCATAGCCTCGCCTTTGCTGACGTCGGCGGCAGTCAGTTTCACCTGCTGGGACCAGACGCTGGCGGCGCGCTGGAAAACGTAAACCGCGCCTTGGCCGGAGGTTCCCGCGTCAGGAGCGCCGACGACAACCGCGTTCCCGTCGCCGCTCACCGCCACGGATGCGCCAAAAAACAAGTTGGCATATACGTCAGCGGGGGTCAGTTTCGCCTGTTGGGGCCAGGAATAACGGGAGCGTGTGAAAACGTAGGCCGCTCCGCAGGCCGGATACCCATCCACGGTTGCGCAATATGCGCCGGCTACCACCGTTTTCCCGTCCTGGCTCAGCGATAGCGAAGAGCCAAACGCGTCATCAGCGGCGCCGTCCACAGCTTTCAGCTTGGAATGCTGGGTCCAGCCCGCGCTGGTTCGGGTAAAGGCATAGGCTGCCCCCTGGTCTGCCTTCCCGCTGATGTCCGCGCCGGAAGCTCCGGCGAGGAGCGTATTCCCATCGCCGCTCAGCGACACCGATTCGCCCAGCCGATCATTCGCAGCGCCATCGGCCGCGGTCAGTTTCTCCTCCTGTTGCCATGTCGAACCGGAACGCGTAAAGATGTAAACAGATCCCTCCCCCAGTGTTCCCGCATCGGGAGCGCCTGCGGCCAGCGTGCTCCCGTCCCCGCTCAGCGCCACGGCATAGCCCAGGTATTCCAAGGGATTACCGTCGGCGGCAATCAGCTTCGCCTGCTGGAACCATGAGGAGCCCTCGCGCACAAACACGTAGACGGCTCCCTGGTCAAGTTTTACGCCGACATCCGCGTCGCGGGCGCCGACGGCAATCGTGTTCCCGTCAGCGCTCATGGCCGAAGACCAGGCCAGATGATCACAGGTGACGGCATCGTCGGCCGCCAGTTTGGCTTGCTGATGAAATGGATTGTCATCCAGAAGCCGGCCTGCGTCCGCCCCGCATGCAACTCCAAATGCCAATTGTAAAACGAACAGACCGGTAAAAAACGCACATGAGCTCAGCGGGCAAGATGGCAGGTTCATGATGTAGCTCCTTCATTTGACCGATTCCCAGCGCACCGACCAGTAAGTCAAACGAAACGGCAGGCCGCCGCCGCATATTGTTAGTCATCACGAATCACCATCTCCAATTTCAGATTATAGGCGGCGAATTCCGGATGTCAAGAAATAAACCGGCCGGGCCGGAATCCCGGGCGCATCTGCGATCAGGTGCAATCAAGCCGGCACAGGCAACGCACTTCCGTTGATTTCGCACAGTCTTCTGCCGCGAATCGGCCTTGGAGTGCGCAGGGCTCGACTGCGCTTTTACAGGCTTGCGTTTAACCCGCAAAACGGTCCCGCGAAGCGGGATAAACGTCAAGTTAAATCCAGTTGCTACCGGACAATTCCGGCATTATTAAAGCATGGGGAGGAAATGGGGAGCAAATTGCCGCGTTACAAACGCAACGGCTATGTCACTATCGGTAGCTTTTCCGCCAACGGTATTTTATTTCCTCATTGCAATTGCATTCTTTCGTTTACACCCTTCAAAATTGCGTTGACTTTTTGGGCGGTCTCCGCCGAGGGCATGGTCTTGCCGTCACCCATCTCGATGCGTATCTGGAAAAGGATGGGGACGTTGGCCTTGGTCTTGACCTCAAGCAGCTTGGGCATGATGTCGCCAAGGTCCTGGACCTGTGACGGTTCGAGGTCAGCCACGGCCACGAGCGTCTTTGGAGGTGTCCCGCCGCCTCCGCCCGTTCCGCCGGTGCCGCCTCCCGCTCCAGCAGCGGCAACCTTGAACTTCACGAACTGCGCGGACGGGAAATCGCACGGCCACGCCTGCGCCCCGGCCTCCAATTCGAGGAACCGCGCCTGGAGCGCGCCGGCGATGACATTCCGTACCGTCTTCCAAGGAAGAGTCTTTCCTGCCTTCATGGAGAGCGCCGTGGCCACGGATAGGCCGGATGCTACGCCGTCCTTCCATGCATCCTTAAGGTTCTCCGGCAGTATTTCGGCGGCGGCGATGGGCGCAGGCGGCACACAGAGCTTGCCGCTCGCATTCAACACGCCAGCCGGGATCGGTTCGCCGAGAATGCTGGCAGGGCCGGAGATCAACCAGACCGTGCCATCCGCGACGGCGGCAGCAATTCCCGTCTCCACGACCGTCTGCTCGGCCTTTGGGATCTGCATGGGCTCCTGGTAGCCGCCCCGATCCACATGGACGACGGTCTTGCCGCCGAAGTAATCGAACACCGCTTTGACGGCAATCTCGTCGGCAGTCCACAGCCCCGGCAGCTTCTTGGGCGCGAGCAGGGCCGGTGCGACATCCGTGAGAACGGCCGCTTCCGGCAGAACCAGTTCCATCGCCGGGTCGTTGAGCGCGTTCTCATCCGGCCTCGATATCCACCACGAACGCGACGTTCCATCCGGGCGCGTCAGCCGCAGCACAAACGTGCCCTGTTCGCAGCCTTCAACCAGCGTTTCCAGGATGGCGCTGGCCTTCAGCATCTTCGGCAGATGGGGAAGTTGCGCGAAGGCACCCGCCAGATCCTTCACCCGACGCGCCGTCTCGCCCTCCCGCCACAGATTGTACGGCCCGTCCGGGAGCAGGGCCTCGGCGGTGATGGCCGTATCCTGCACGCGCGACCGCTTGTCGGCCTTGATCGTGTTGAAATGCGGCTCTTCCGTCACCGTGATCTTGAACGCCTGCGCCTCGTTCTTCTCGGAGACAGTGACCACGATGGAGTACGCCTGCTTGATGGATTCCGGGATGCGACCTTTCGCCTTGTCGATGTTGATCTGCATCGTCTGGGCGCGGGCCGGGTCCACATTCCCGTCCTTCTGCTGCTTCTTTACCTCATCGCGCACGACCTCCCATGCCAGATAGTCGCGCACGCGGGCCATCGCGAGTTCCAGACCGTCCTTGGACGGCGCAACCAGCAATACGGCATTGCGGTAGACGCGCGGCCGATCCGGTGCGGTCGTCTCGTCCAGAAACCGCTTGGCTTCCGCGCCGGGCCTGCCGGACTCCGACGCCGCGCTCGGCCCGAGCACGGCGTAATGGAACGCACTGTCGTCCTCGATGTCCTTGGGCCGGGTCGGTAGCGTATGAACGCGCACGCCCGCCGCCGATGCGTTGGCGGTAAGCGCCTTCGCCTTGCCAATGTCGTCCAGCAGACGGGCGCGAACGGTGTCGTCCGGGATGTTCTTTGCTGCCACCGCGTGCATCTGGGTGAGGTTCGGCCGATTGCCCAACCGCCATGTGCCCGGAAGCTGACCCTCGGAAACCGCCGTGTAGAGATCGTCCAGCCAGTAGCTGGATTGCGACCAGCGGGCCAACCCCTTCTCCAACTCGATCTTGTCGGGACGCACGGAGCCCAGAAGCACGGCCAGATCCCGTGTGCGGGCGTTCTGGCCGACCGGCTGCGAGTGCAGGAATGTCGCCACGACAGCTTGTTCAACTTCCCGGTTCCTAAGACCGACCGACTCCGTCTGAATCCGGCGGGCCTGAGTGAACTCGTTGTCCAGGATGCCGGTCCACGCCTGCTTCTTGCCTTCCCACTCTTCCGTGTCCGCCACGGCCACCATCTCGCGCAGGGCCTCGGAGAGACCTTCCTTGTCGGGCGCGGTCAGGAACACGGCAGGTCCCACCAACGGGCTGGTGTCCCACTTCTCCGCCTCGCGCAACGCCAGCGCAAAGGTTCTGAGCACCCCGCGCGTGCGCTGGAAGCGGGCCAATTGCGTCCACTTCGAGTAAAGCACCTCTGTCAGGTCGGGATGGAACGGGAAGCTCTTAAGGAAACGCTCCTCGGCCTCCGCGCCCTGCTTGGCCGTCTGCTCGTCCACAGCGGCGATTCCCTTGATCGCGGCCAGGACATGCTG
>CAYXEK010000002.1:92390-98966 GCA_964463985.1 uncultured Verrucomicrobiota bacterium | reverse complement strand
AAAAATACTTGAGCGAAAATGAAGCAGTAGATTGACAAAACTCATAGAAGGGCGACGCCTCCGGCGGAGCCGTCCGGAAACGGAGGGGAACGGCTCACCGGGACGGTTCGCCCCACCCGGGAGAGAATCGGATTGGCTTCGCGGGTGTAATTATGAACTATTCGCAAGGTGCGTGTGATTTATGAATAATCAAGGAGGCGCGATGAATTATCGGATTGGTTTGATGGCCGCAGGCTTGTGCGGGATGATTTCAACTTTTGCCCGGGCGGAATCCGTTCCGCCTGCCCTGGAAGCCATGCGTTGCCCGCAACCGCCCCTTGTAGACGGCATTCTGACGGACGCCTGCTGGCAGACACAGGCGATGATCACCAATCTGCATGTATTCCAGGCGCCCGGCAAAACCCGGCCGGTCAGGGCATGGGTGGCGAAGGACGATGCCTGGCTCTATTTCGCGGCCGATATTCCCCACCCGAATCCGCAACATGTCAAACGGACGGTTGTGAAGCATAACGGTCCGGTGACGGCGGATGATTCGCTGGAAATATTTCTGGATCCGGGGACGGACGGCGTTTTCTATCTGCAATACATGCTGAATTCGCTGAATGTGGGCGCGGAAAAATACGTCACCCGCAAGAGCGATCATGCCAATCCGGGCCTGATGCCGTGGCGTTCCGGAGCAATCGCCACTCCGGACGGGTGGAGCGCCGAAGTCGCCGTGCCATTGGCATTTCTCGCGGCCTATGGCGATCTCGATAAATGCCGGTTTAATTTCAACGTTAACTTGATTCTGCCAAAAATCGATCCGAGCCAGGTGCGCATCGGCGAGACCAAGGAGTTTTTGAGTTTTGCCCCGGTTAAGGCCGGCTTTCATGAACCGGAAAGTTTTGGCTGGCTGAAGGGGCTGGAGACATCATCCGTACGCGTCCCGTTTTTTCCGAATATTTCCGGCCTGACCGTTGAACGTTACCTTGTGGCGGATGGGAATTATGCCTATGGCTTGGCCATGAAAATGTCCAGCGCGTTTGCGCAATCCGGAACGGCGCGGCTGGAGGTGGAGGATCGCCCCAT
This sequence comes from uncultured Verrucomicrobiota bacterium, assembly GCA_964463985.1. Classification (GTDB taxonomy): domain Bacteria; phylum Verrucomicrobiota; class Kiritimatiellia; order JAAZAB01; family JAAZAB01; genus JAXGPF01. The sequence continues at coordinate 97,898 of CAYXEK010000002.1, read as the reverse complement.
CACCGGCCCGGCCGAAGTCATTGCCCGTGAAATTAAGGTTGCCGGCCGCGATCCGCAGGATGTGCAGATCATGGTGCCGGTGTCAGCCATGGTCGAACGCCGCGCGGTAGTGCGGCTGAAAGACCCGGCCACAGGCGAAATTTATCAGGCGGTCCCGCTGGAGGCTGACGATATGGCCGTGCTGCGGCTGATGACTTGTTACCTGGATCGATCGTATTATACCACGGAAGCTGAAGCGCGCGCGGTTTGCGTCTTCAGTCTGCCTGCGGAGGAACTCGCGCAACTCAAGGTGGCGGTCCGCAGCGAGGATGCCACAACGCTGGCCGAAGTGGCGCCGGCCCAAACGCTGATGCAGGCGCCCATTCCGCTGTCTGGCCTGGCGTTGGGTGCGGCGGAATTGCAGGTGGATCTCTGCCGGGCGAACGGGGAGAAACTGACCGGCCAGGCGGTGACATTGATCAAGCGCTCCCCCAAGCCGGGCTGCGAGTGGAAGATTGACCGGGTTAACCGCATTTTACTGCGGAATGGCCAGCCGTATCTGGGCTTTGGCATTGTGACGCACCGATTCACGGAGGATATTGCCAGGGATATTGCCGCGGCCGGGCTTGATCATGTTTGTATCCTGGATTTGATGTGTAAACCGGAAACGACGCTGGAAAACCGCCGGCTGGCGGAGAAATACGGCCTGTATCTCATGGATTATCTGGACGGCTACATGACCACGAATGCGCCCATCAGCTTCAAGCTGGGGTTTGAACGCGGCCCCCTGGCCGCGGCTGCCGCCAAAAAGACGCCGGCGGAACGCCAGCGCCTGTTTGACGAGTTCCGCCCGGCCAAACGGCAACTGGTGCAGGAAGTCATCGCCAGCCTGAAGGATTCGCCGAATGTCATGGGCTATTTTTCGATTGATGAACCCGGGTGCCATCCCGAGGTGCCGGATATGCCGCAACGCGGACGCGATTTGTATCGCATGGCCAATGAGGCGGATGGTTATCATCCACTTTATCTTAATTTCTCGTCCTATATTCCGGCGGGGGATGAATGGACCGACTGGACGGATGTGCTGGGCACGGATCCCTATTGGATCGCCGCCGGGAATATTCACCGGGGCACGCCGAATTTCCTGTCCCAGATCACGGCGGCAACCGATCAACGCGCGCGGCCGGGCCGCCAACCCTGCTGGATCATTCCCATGTCGGCCTACTGGAGCGGCACCACCAAGCGCCTGATCACGCCTCAGGAACAATTCTGCCAGACCTACCTGGCCCTGATTCATGGCGCGAAGCTGCTGACATATTTTGCCTACGGCACTCTGATACATCAGGAAAATTACGATACTCTGCGCGACCTGGCCGGGCAGATGAAAAAATTGGGCCCGATCATGCTGACGCCGGACGTGCCGTGGCAGGTCAAATACACCCCGGTGGAGTGGGCGCCGGACAAGGCATTATATCCGTCGGTGCAGGTCACGCTGCGCTCCCGGCCGGAAGGCGGCTACGCGCTGGTTTGCGCAAATAGCAAGTGGTATCCGGTGGATGCGACTTTCCAATTGCGCGGCTTGACAATCGCCGCCGCCGCGGTGGGCGAATTGTTCGCGCCAGAGCGCCAATGTCCCGTGCAAGACGGCACATTCAGCGACACTTTCGAACCGTTTGGCACGCGGGTGTATTTGATCGCAGGGGAACGCTTGACCGACGGCGCTGCGCCCAACGCTGCCGGGCGGGATGATCCCGCGATCAGCGGTCTGCCATCCGCTGTGGTGATTAACGTAAAGGCCGCTGATCATCCCGAACAAGCGGTGGCGGAACCGCCGGAAACGCCGCGTTCGGGCCGGGTTGGCAAGAAGAATTTGGCGGCCAATCCCAGCTTTGAGGAAATGTCCCTGCCGGAGTTGCCGGATTATTATTACTCCGTCCTGGGATACCACGGCTTGCCGCCTATTCGTTCCGGCAGTCCGCATGCGCGTTATGCAGCTGTAACCAACCATCCGTTTCATGGGGAATATTGCGTCCGCCTGGCCGGACGCAGTTCCGGAAATCCGGCGCAGGTGCGTTTTTGCCTGGCGCCCATGGTCGAACAATCCACGCAATTCACCCTGTCAATTCACATGCGCGCGGACCGGGATGGCGTGAAGGCCGGCCTGGGCAGCATCAGCCTGCCGGACTGGAAAACCAAAACGGTTTCGGTCTCGACCAATTGGCAGCGCGTGGCGGTCACCGGCGCGATTCCGCCGGGATTGAGTCCGTATCATCAGTTTGTCTTCTTTGCCGGGACGGACGACAGCACGGTCTGGTTTGACGCCGTCCAGCTGGAAAAAGGCGATACGCCCACCGACTTCGAGCCTTAATTCCCAACCGGATAAAATTAACCGCCAAGCGCGCCAAGAACGCCAAGCAAACGCAACAAGCTTTGCGTGTGCATATTACCTGAATCCGTGATGAGGTCAGTATGCCGCAGATGCGAGGCGCGAAGGATGAAGCTGTATAAATATACTGCGAATCCTTCGCAACAAAGCAGATGCGGCATAATGGCCTCACCCGCAGGGCGGTCTTTTCCGCCAAACAGCGCCGTGTGTTTTTGGTGATATTTTAAAAACGCCTTAAATTGTTGTTTGTGCGCACATTATCTTGACAACATAAAATTCCGTCACGGATTCAGGTATTATTTAAAAAGGATTTATGATGGTTGCTTGCCGTTTTTGTAGAGGCGCAACTGCGTTGCGCATCCGGAATGCCGCACATAGTGCGGCCGCTACAGGCCTGATAACCCCGATAAAAAAGCCATATAGGCCGCAGGCTGGCCGCTGTATTAATGTTTTAACAGGCGTTCTTTTTCTCCTGGCCGGTCTCAGCGGGTTGCAGGCGTCAGCCGGCATCATTTACGATTCCGCCGCCGACGTGATTGCCGTAAATGCGTTTCCGGAGGAATGGCCCTGCACCCCCGCGCGCCTGGCCGCCATGGACCGCGCCTGCGGCTGGAACAAGGTTGAGTATGACCCCGCCACTGGCGCCTGCATAGTCCATGCCGGCCTGGAGATCGGCGGCAATGACGGATCCGATACGTATTTTCAGCTTGGCAGTCCGCACCATCCGCGGGAAACCCTGGTGGTTCATGGCAATGTAGTCATCCGGCCTTACTGGATCAAGGACGCCAATCCGGGATTGTGGTATACCGCGGCCCGGTCGGTCAACCGGCTGACCCTGGGATGCCCGGACAACACCAATATCATGCCGGTATTGAAGATAGCCAGCAGCCCTCAAGCCAGAAGGACTTTGCTGGCCGGCGTGTGCCCGGGCCGGGAGGCGTTTGGCGGGCAGTTGCATGTGCATGGCGGCGCGATCACGGCGTTGACGCCGGACGCGGCGCATCGTCTGGGAGCGGCCGATCAGCCGGCATTGGGGATGATCTTGCGGGCGGATGAAGTCATTTTGCGCAATGCCGAACTGTCATGGATAGACGGCATCATGTGTTACGGCGCGCAGGAATTTGCGGCCACCAGGGACCTGCAAGTTAAATTCGAATGCTGGAATACCCGGTTTACCCATGGCGGCACGGCGCTTGCCGACCACGGCCGGGCGGTAATCCGGAACTGCACCTTCGATGACTTGGATTGCGCCATCCGCGATTATGGCGGCATCAATCTGGTGATTGAGAATTGCGTGTTTCAGAATAACGGCCGCAACTGGGAACTGATATACAGTGACAAGGGCTTGACGGCGGTGGATTGCTCCATCATGCCTGGCCGCGGCCCTGACCGGTACCGCTGCTGGTTGAATCCCGCGAAGAAAGTCAAACAATTCCCGCGGTTCAAGTCGGAACGGCATATAATCGTCGAGGTGACCGATACCGCCGGCAATCCCATTCCCAAGGCGCAAGTTTCCGTGCGCGCTGTGCCGCACAATCCGGCCTGTGTCGAAAACGGACTTTGCCTTACCGATGCCGCCGGCCGCACCCCGGGGGCGGGGCAGGCCCGGGCCATCCGTTTGCTGGAATATGCCGTTACCGCAACCGAAAGCAACAGTCCCGACATCGTTTCGTTCCGATACGAGATCGCCGCTTTGGCCGAGGGCTATCAGCCGATAGCGCGAAAGGATGTGACGCCGGATGCAAGCTGGCGGGTTTATACCCTGCGGTTGCCGGTAAAATAGCGCCGGCCATCCGCCGGCTGGGCATTGTCGGCATCGGCCCGGCGGCGCCGTGCCGCCGGCGCGGGCCACGCCGGCCTGCCACAACCATAAAATTTCCTGCAATCCGATCATGCCGGTCCAGACGCGCAGAACCAGCGCAAGCGTGAAAATGTTGCAGGTTTGCATGTGTATGCTTGACAGCTGTCTGTTTTTTGCTAATCTATCACGCGATAGATTAGCGCGGAGTTAACCATGATTACCATGCAGGCAGTGGCCAGGCGCGCCGGCGTCAGCCGTGCGGCGGTTTCCCATGTGCTTAATGGAAGGGCGCAGGCGGTCGGGCTGCGCCCGGATACTTGCCGGCGTATCCGGCAAGCGTTGAACGAGACGGGTTATCGGCGCAACGAAGTCGCTCGCGCCATGGTCAAGGGACGCACCCGGATCATCGCGTTTCTTGCGCCTTCGCTTCGTGAAAATTATTGCTCGGAAGCGCTGGACGGCGTCCTGGCGGAAGCCAACCGCCTCAACCTGTTTGTCAAGGTTTTTACCTGGCGCGCTTCTGATCGCTCCGCCGAATTCACAAGGATATTGGATCGCTGCTTCCAGGCGCAACCGCTGGGAATCATCGCCCGCGGCTTGCAGGCCGATGAAATGAGCCTTTTGCATGCCGGCGTCAGGGCGGAAAACCTGCCGGTGGCGACATTGGACAGCAGCGCTACGGCATGTCCCGGTAGCACCCGCGTGCGCGCCGACGATGCGGCGGGCATCAGGCTTGCGTGGCATCACCTTTGGGCGCTGGGGCATCGCCGGATTGTCCATTTGACGGGCCCGGCCGAGTTGGAATATGTGCGCCTGCGCAGCGCGGCTTTCCAGGCTTGCATGCGCCGGGCGCATGGGCGCGCCGATGAAAATGCCATTGGCTACGGCCAGGAAAAGGATTTTCCCGCAGTTGTCCAAAGCTGGTTCGGGCAGGCGCCGGCACGGCGCCCCACCGCCGTGATCTGCGCCAGCGACATCATCGCGGCGCTCCTGGTGCGGCTGCTGCGCGATATGGGCTTGCGCGTGCCGGACGATGTGGCGGTGACGGGGTTCGGCGATTTATCCATCAGCCGGTATTGCGATCCGCCCCTGACCACCATTTTCCAGCCTTTCCAACGCATGGGGGCGCGGGTGTTGCAACAGGTTTTAATTTCCGGGAACCGGCCGGCGCCGGAAAAATTCCAGGATATAATTCTGCCGGTCAAATTGTTGAAACGCGCCTCCACCGGGCCGGCCCGCCGGAACCGGTGAAGAGCGTGGAATTGATCGTGGCATGCCGTTCATGAAACGAACCAAAATATTAATGCCGGTGCTGCTTGGGGCGGCCTTATGCGCCGGTTGG
>CAYXEK010000002.1:0-92290 GCA_964463985.1 uncultured Verrucomicrobiota bacterium | reverse complement strand
ACGAACCAAAATATTAATGCCGGTGCTGCTTGGGGCGGCCTTATGCGCCGGTTGGCTGCCTGCGGCATTCCCGAGCGGATTTGCAGGACCGGAAAAATGGGCGATTCGCCTCATACCGCTGCCGCGGGAATTGGCTATCCAGGGCAGCGTTACTGCCGCAATGGATAACATCGCGCTGATTCCAGGCGTTTCCACCGGCGCGCCTATGGAGGAGGCCCGGCGCCTGATGTCGGATTTTGCCCGGGGATTGCCGCGGGACGGCACAGCCGTCCGCATTGAGATGCGCCTGGCAGCGGCCGATGAAGCGTTGGCCGGTCTTCCGCAACCGCCCAATCGCGCCCAGGCATATTCCATCCTATCCGCTGAAACCAACGGCATCCTGGAAGTCCGGCTGACGGCTCCCGCTTCCGCCGGATTGCTTTACGCCGCGCGCACCCTGCATCAATTGGTGCTGCCGCGCGGAGCCATCCCGGCCGATGGCGCCGTGGAAATACCGGCGGGCATGATTACCGACTGGCCGGACCTCGAGGAACGCGGCTTTTGGGGTCCGCTGACGGCCGACCCGGGGTTTCTGCGCTGGATGGCGGAATTCAAACTCAATCTGGGCGTCGGCATGGGGTGCCGCTATGGCGTGGACACCAACGGCGCGGCGTGGATAAATTATGACCGGGAAATCTTCGATTTGGCGGCGCGCAACGCGATTTCCCCTGTGCCGTATATTACCCACTTCGACGCGCAAAAATACACCGGCGTATATGAAGCCTATCCCGCGGCACAAGGCGTCTCCGCGGCACCCAGCCCCAAGCCCGTGCCAAACCTGGGAAATCCGGACTACCGCCGCATCTATCACGACTGGATGCGCAAGCTGGCCGCGATACCGGGAGTGCGGAAGATTGACGCCTGGCTTTCCGAAGGCCGGCATTTCGACGCCCGGACCCTGGCGTTGTTCCCGGGCGTTCCCGGCCATGTATTGGAAACGCGGCTGATCAAGGAAGCCGGCGCCGCGGCGCGGCAAATCAATCCGGAATTGCAACTGCGCGTGATGCTGACCCAGGGCGCTTTTGATAATTATGCCGGCATCCTGTCGGAAATCCCGCCGGACATCGGCGTGCTTTATTACCATGGCACCTACCGGAGCGTATGCCCTGGCACCTACAGTCAGACCCGGCGCAAGATCATCATTCCCGCTCTGGAGCGATACGCGGCTGAGGGCGGTTGGCTGGGAGTGGTGCCGGCGTTGGCGAATTTGTCAATGGACGGTTCTTGGTCCTGCCCGCAATTCGTGCAATACCGGCTGGCTGAATTCCATGCCAAAAAATTGCGCAATGTCACGGCTTTTGCCACGCCCAACCTGGCCGTCCGCGAGTTGAGTTTCATGGCATTGGCGGAGTGGGCCTGGAATGCCGAAGGCCGATCCGCGCGCGAATTTGCCAAGGCTTGGGCGTTTCGACGGGGATTCGACAATCCTGACCTGGCGGCGGATTGGGTGGATGCCATCGGCCCCGTCAACTGGGATTTGGCGGCCGCGGGCGTTCCCGGCCCCCGCCTGGATGATGCCGCCAACCGCCTCGCCCGCCGTCCGCTGACCTTCCCGGAACTTTTCCAGGGATTCCGCGACTTGCAGCACGCGGATGCCAACCTGCGGCTTGGCGGCCAGTCCCGGGGTTTGGCCGATGCCATCGGCGACCAAGCCATCATCGCGGAAACGCTTTACACTCAGGGATACATGCAGCTTGTGCGCGAGTTGGGATGGCTGGGAAGCATTTCCACCAATATTGGCGACATCGCCGAAGACCGGCGCGCGGATATTGCAGCCAGCCTGCAGCGTCTGGCCGCAGCGGCCGGGCAAATTACCGCCGCGGCGCAAACGCAACAAGGCATCCTGTCTGACAAGGATGCGCCGCTGCGCGGACGCTGGCTGGATCCGCTGGTGAATGCCGAACGCCTGGCGGCCTCAACCATCCGTGATTTTGCAGACCTGGCGCCGGCATCCCGGAATTTGCTGCCAGGTTTATGGCAGCCGGCCGGCAGTTGGAATCGGGAACTGTTGACCGGCCAGGCGCAACGTCCGGCGGATGCCGCCGGCGCTGGATACTATTCCGCCCGTTTTGGCGGCGATGCGGCGCGGATTATCCGGGCAAACGCGGAATGGGACATCACCGATCAGACAACCGGCGCCGGCCGGTATATATTCCTGTTCCGCGCAACGGCCGGAACTCCCCTGCTGATCCGCGGCGTAACGTTGCAGGAGGTGGACCATGCCGGCCGCCGCCGCACAATCAGCGGCGATGATCATCAAGGCTATGCGGCGCGACTGCACACCCAGGCGCCGTTTTACAAGCTGGACTTGCCCGGCAGGCCGCCGGATGGCGCCCGATATTTACTGGCGGCGGATGTGCTGGGGTGCCTGCCATCTTCGACCTCATCCTGGGAAAACACCAAAGGGATAATTTATATCAAGCAAGCACCATCCAACTGAACCGCCTGCGCCAACCAGAATCATAGGAGAAAATAAACCATGCGTAATACAATCATGTTGCACGCCGCCATCATGCTGGCTGCGGGATCGGCGTTCCATGGAATTAATCCGGAACTCCTGCGCGCGGAACCGGCGCCGGCGGCCATTCCCGAAATGCATATCCCGGTTTGCCCCACTGCGCCGTTGATTGACGGCATTTTAACGGATGCCTGCTGGTCGGCCGCGGCGGTCATCACGAATTTTGCCGGACGCGTGCTGTTTCGCAGCGAGCAGGGCGCCGTCAAGGTGCGGGAACGGCCGATGATGGCCAACTGCGCCAGGGCCGCCGGGGATGAAACCTGTCTTTACCTGGCGTTTGATATTGCCCATCCCGCGCCCGATAAGTTGAAGCATACCGCCGTCAAACCGACGGATGGCCTGCATGCGGACGATTCGGTGGAAGTCTTTCTTGATCCCGGCACGGGGGGGCGGGTTTATTTCCACTACCTGCTGACCTGCGCCAACCTGGCGGCCGCCCGCTTGCGTTCCCGCGCGCAGGAGGCCGAACCGATGGTCATTCCCTGGCGCACCGCCACCCGTCAGACTCCGGAAGGCTGGCAGGCCGAAGCGGCGATCCCGTTGGATTTCCTGGCCGGCTACGGCGATCCGGCCGAGGCGCGGATGAACCTCACCATCAACACCATTGTCCCGGTAATTGATCCCAATCACGTGCGCGTGGCGGATGAACACGAATACAGCAGTTGGGCGCCGGTGCTGTCTTCTTTCCATGAGCCGGAACGGTTTGGCCGTCTGGCCGGGTTGGGGTCGGCCGGTGTCCGGCCGGCGCTTTTCCCGCGCCTGGCCGGGGTATCCATCAGCGGCTATGCCAATGATGGCGCGGGTTATGCCTATGCGGTCCGCGCGGATATCGCCAATTACAACCATCAAACGGGGAAAGTCGTCCTGGCGGTGGAAGACCGCCCGGTGGGCGGCGCGATTAACATGGTTGAGCAGGCAGTAGTCTTGACCGGGTCCGTCATGCAGGCCGAGGCGGTGCGGGTGCCGGCCGCGGACGTCACGGCGCGGAACGTCCGACTGCTGCTGCGCGATGCCGGTACCGGCGAAATTTTGCAGGAATTAACGCCGCTGCCGCAAGCCATGCAGGCGCTGGATATTTTCTCGGTTTACCTGGACCGCTCGTATTACACCGATGAGCCGGAAGCCCGCGCGATTTGCGCGCTGGGATTGCCCCCGGCCGTCTGGAAGGACCTGCGGATCACGGCGGCGGGACCGGATGGGCGTCCGCTCGGCCGCGCCGGTAAATTGGGGGCCAAAGTGGTTGTGCCGCTCGATCTTGCCGGGATCAAAGACGGCGCGCATGCCGTTGCCGTCAGGCTGGAGCGGCATGACGGTAAATTGCTGACCGCGTGCGAGGTGGAATTGATCAAGCGGCCGCCGAAGCCCGGCCGGGAATGGAAAATTGACCGGGTTAACCGCGTGCTGCTCAACAACGGCCAGCCGTTCCTGCCGTTCGGCGTGGTTTATGGGGGCAGCCTTTTGAGCCGGCCGCCGGCCGGGCAGGCTGCGGTCTTGCGCGACCTGGCAGCCGCCAACATGAACGCCATTCAGCTCTGGGATTGGCGGAATACGCCGGATAAAACCGCGGCATTCCTGGATTTGGCCGCCAGGCATGGCATTTATGTTTTTGATCTCCTCACCGGGTACCAGGTGGTGCATGGCGGCAGTTGCTGGTTCAAGGAGGAACACGATCCGCGCCTGGCGCACCCGGGCATTCCCGCGGATGATCCCCGTGTAGTAAAATTCACGGAAACATACGATCAAACCATGCAGACCATGCTGGCCGGTGCGCGCGCCGGCATGGATCATCCGGCCTTGGCCGGCTATTTCGGCCTGGACGAGCCGCGGGTGGAACCCCGGATCAACATGGTCGAGCGCGGCCGTGATCTGTACCGGCGGGTGAATGCGTTGGACGGCTATCATCCGAGTTTTGTCAATTTTTCCTCGCATGTGCCGGACGGAGCCGAATGGACCGATTGGTTCGATATCCTGGGCACGGACCCGTATTTTGTCGCCGCCGGCGGCAGCCGGCGCGGCAATCCGAATTTCGTGGCCGCAATCACCGCCATGACCGACCGCCGCGCCGCCCAGAATCGCCAGGTCGCGTTCATTGTGCCCATGCTGGAGTTCTGGAGCCGCACCTTCAAACGGGCCATCCTGCCGCGGGAGCAGTTCGTGCAAACCTACCTGGCGTTGATGCACGGCGCCAGGGGGTTGATTTATTACGTCGCGCCTTGCCGGCACCAGCTTTCTTATGCGGCGCTGGCGGAACTCGGACGGCAAATCCGGCAACTTGCGCCGGCGTTGCTGGCCCCGCGCCCGCCGGCGGTCATTGAGTACGCTCCGGGCGTCATGGACCCGGAAAACTACCGGTTCCCCGACGTGCAGGCGGCGCTGTTCACCAACCCGGCCGGCGGATACTTGCTGCTCTGCGCCAACAGCCGCGATTGCCCGGTGGATGCCGACTTCAGCGGCCCGGCCTTCGCCGGCGTATCCCGGGTGGAGCAATGGTTTTCCAAACGGACATTCGATCTCAGCGGCGATGCGTTTCATGACCGCCTGGAACCTCAAGCTGTGCGTGTCTATGCCTTTGTTCCCGCCGCATCTGACGTTGCAAAACCGCCGTCCGTGGTTGTCCGCGCCGTCAGCCATCCGGCAGAAGGGCTCAAGGAGTCCCCCATGCTTACCCATGAGGGGAGGGTGGGGCGCAGGAATATTTTCCCCAATCCCGGCCTGGAGGATCAGTCCCTGCCGGGCTGGCCGGATTATATCAGTTTCTGGAATACCGGCGGATTGCTGAACCGCGTGGGCGGTCCGCAAGCCAAACTGACGGCCGTCACCAACCAGCCGTTTGAAGGCCGTTCCTGCCTGCAAATGGCGCCCGACACGCAAATCCGGTTCAAGCTGGCGCCGCAGGTTTACCAGCCGACCGAATACACCCTGTCGTTTTACGCGCGCGGCGGACCCGGGGTCGAACTTACCTTCGGCGGCTGCGGCGCGGGCGTGTTTCCTTGTAAAACCATCGTTCCGGCGCCGGAATGGCGGCGGTATCATATGGTTGGCATCATTCCGCCCGGGCTGGGCGAGTTAAACGGGTTTATTATTTCCGCGCGAGGCGCGGACAAGGTATGGCTGGATGCCATACAATTTGAAAAAGGCTCCGCGCCGACGGAATTCGAGCCATGAAAGCAAATTTCAAAACTCACGTTTTGAAAGAATTCAGTATTCTGGAGAGCCAATTTCAAAAGTCTCGGACGACGTGGAAGTCGTCCCTCCAAAATGGAAAAACAACCCGTTTTTGGAGGGTCGGGTTACACCCCGACCTTTTTGATAGGACTTTTGAAATTGGCTCTGGAGTCAGAATTCAGGATAAATTGCCGCGGAAGACTGTCTGAATGCCGCTTTTAAAAGCCGGCTTGTGAAAGTGACGCATGAAGCTTTATGCGAAAATTATCTGCCTGATGGTATTGGTGATTTTGCCGGCCGCCCCGGCCGCCCGGGCCGGCATTGCGTTCGATGCCGCCACCCGCACCATCCACGCCGTAGGCTATCCCGATTGGTTCCCATGCACTCCCGCGCTCCTGCTGGCAGCCGACCGGCGGATGGGTTGGGACCTGGTTGAATACGAACCGACGGCTGATGTTTACACCGTTGCCGCCAACCTGGCCATTGGCGACAATGCGCGCACGCTGACTTATTTCCAGCTTGGAGCTCCCAATCATCCCGGGGAAACCCTGGCGGTTTCCGGCAATGTGACCGTGGCGCAGGGCGAAATTCCGGAACCGTATTACCGCGCCAGCCAATATACCACCCGTTTGCAAATCGGGTTTCCGGATCAGCCGGATATTCAACCGGCGCTCAAACTGTTCAGTTCCAAGTCCGCGCCCCATGCCATTAAGGTGCGCGGCCAGTTGCACGTCTGGCACGGTGCAATTACGGCGGCCATGCCGGACCGGGACCACATGATCGGCAATCCGCACCTGGATTTGAACGCCGACAGCCTGATCCTGCACAAGGCCACGGTCTCCTGGGTACGCGGCATCATGACCTTTTACGCGCGCAAAACAGTTTACAAGGAATACCGCCTGGAACAAACGGTTTTTGAACATGGCGGCACGGCGGTTATGGATGCCGGCCGGATGGCCGAAGCGCGGGGATGCGTATTCCGCGACTTGGACGCCGCGGTTCTGGACTGGGGTTCGCTGGATACGGTCCTGCGCGATTGCCGGTTCGAAGGCAACCGGCGCAACTGGCATTTGCGCTTCACCGCGCAAGGCGTGGTATGCATTGATTGCGAATTGACGCCTCCGCTTTCAGGGAATATCATCATCGGCGCGGTGGATAAAAAAACCGGCGCGGCGCGCCGCCCGCGGGCAATTATCCGCCGGCATATCCGGGTGGCCGCGCTGGACAGGAATTCCCGGCCGCTTTCCAAGGTCCGGGTGGAGGTCATCAATGAGCAGCATGACCGGCAGGCGGTTGATAATGGAGTTGCCGCCACCGGCGAGGACGGACATACTCCCGGCGCCGGTCAGGCTGGCGCAATCCTTTTAACCGAACGTTTACTGCGCGCCGGCGACGCCGGCGAACCGGAAGAGCAAAAATTCACCTACACGATCCGCGCTGCCGCGGAAGATGGACGCGCGGCGGTCAGGCAGAATTTCGCGCCAACAGCCAGTTGGGAGGTTGTAACGCTGATCGTTGAAAAGGAATAACATTAACAAAACACACGACACAACAAGGAGCAGTGCAGATGAAAAAACTATGTTTCCTGGCCGTTAGTCTGCTGGCGACCGGCTATTTATACGCGGCGACATGGTATGTCGCCACCAATGGCAACGACGCCGCCAACAACGGCACCGGCGGTTGGGAGCAGGCCTATGCCACCATCAGCAATGCCGTGGTCAAATCGGCCAATGGCGATGCCGTCTGGGTCTCAAACGGCCTGTACGTGCTGGCAGCGCAACTGACCGTCGGCGACCGACAAGTACGTTCCTGGAGCGGTAATCCGGCTGACACGATCATAGACGGCGACCATAAAGTGCGCTGCGTTTACATGACCAGCACCAACGCCTTGCTGACCGGATTCACCATCCGCAACGGTTTCGGCAACGATAACGGCGGCGGTGTCAGAGTGCACGCCGGCGCCACGCTCAGCAATTGCTGGGTTACCGGCAACCTGGCCACCAATAGCGACGGCAGCAATCCCGGCATTGGCGGCGGCGGCGTCTGGATCGGCAATGGCGGGCGGGTTTTCAACTGTGTGATTGCCGGCAATGTCAGCTCCAATTACGGCGGCGGCCTGCTGGTCGGCGGCGCCAGTTATTGGGGCTTGGTCCGTGATTGCCTGATAACCAACAACCAGGCTTTTCGCGGCGGCGGCGGAATCTGCAATTACGGCGGCACTTTCACCATAGAGGATTGCGAGATTGCCGGCAATTCCGCGGGAACGGTCGGCGGCGGCGCAGGTGTTTATTACAAAGGCGTAATGGATCGCTGCCAAGTGCACAATAACACCTCCACGCTCAGCGGCGCCGGTGTGTACCTTCAGCGATCGCCTGACGGCTGGATTCGCAATTGCCTCATCACCAGCAACACCACAGTCAGCGCCGGCCAGGGCGGAGGCGGCATTTATATAAGAGACCGCGGTAATGTGGCCAACTGCACCATCACCGGCAACACCGGCGGACAGTATGGCGGAGGGTTATATTTTTATAACGATGGGGCAACCTACATCGGCAACTTTTACAATAATATCATCTATGACAACAACGTGATTTCCGGAGCCTCATCCAACTGGCATCATGTGGGCCTTCAAGCCACGAATGGCGGCTATTACCACTGTTGCACCGCGCCGTTGGGGTCAACCACCTGGAACACGGCGTCAACCAATAATACCGATGCGCCGCCCCAGTTTGCGGATGGCGGCGCCGGCGATTATCATGTGCCGGCGGAGTCGCCCTGCGTCAATACCGGCACCAACCTGGATTGGATGGCCGGGGCAACCGACCTGGACGGCCGGCGCCGGGTAGATATTTTCAGCGGCATGGCCGATATGGGGTGTTACGAGCATGTGTTGCGCGGGACGGTCTTCAGCTTGCAGTAAGCTCCGGCGCGAAACCCATTCACGCCGGGCCGCGGCCGGGAAGCCGGCGCGGGCGGCCCCGGGCTAATTTTACACACAACTTAATCAATCCCGTCCATTGCCCGCCGTCCTGGTTCATGCTAGTTTTTCGCGCGTTGGCAAAAGATAATCGAAATCGCTATCGAAATCGGGATCGATGCCGATACCAATTTTGATTTGAGTGGCGGGCCTGCTTCCGCCTTGGGGATGTCTTGACGGAGAGCTTGGTTGAAATACGGGGCAAATTATGCACAAACCGAAATGGGCGCTGTTTTTCGATTTTCACACCATGCCGGCCAATCCGGACGTGGGCAAAAATTTCGACATGGATGCCATCACCGACTGGTTCAAGGAGTGCGGCGCGGATTTCGTGGTGTTCCCCGCGCGCTGCAACCTGGGCACGGCTTATTATCCCACCAGGCTGGGAATCCCGCACCCGGCCATGCGGCGCGATCTGTTCGGCGACCTGGTCCAGGCCTGCCATGCCCGGGGCATAGCCATCTCGGCTTATATCAACGTGGGCTTAAGCCACGAGGAGGCTTATCGCCGGCGCGATTGGGCCGTACTGCGGGCGGATGGCCGGATGTACGACGCCCAATTCAACAATTCGTTCTGCCGGCAGATGTGCTACAACACTGGTTATGCCGAACATGTGGTTGGCATGGTAAAAGAAGTCGTTGATTGGTACAAGGCGGATGGGTTGTTTTTTGATTGCTTCCATACCCAGGCCTGCATCGGCCGGGAGTGCATGGAAAAGATGAAGGCCGAAGGCGTGGACTGGAACGACCCGGTGCAGCTCAACGATTTCAATTACCGCAAGATGCTGGCCATGGGCCGGCGGCTGTCGGAAGCCGCGCGCGGGATCAATCCGGAACTGCTGCTGTATTTCAACGGCATTGATTACGAAGCCCAGGCGGAATTCGGCAATTACCTGGAATTGGAATGCCTGCCGCAGGGCGGGTGGGGGTACGAATTGCTGCCGACCATCGGACGCTACATGCGCACCCTGGGCAAGCCGGTGTTGAACATGACCGGCCGGTTCCAGAAGAGCTGGGGCGATTTCGGCGGCGTGCGCACGCCGGCCAGCGTGGAATACGATTGCATCCTTGGTATCGCCAACGGGCTGCCGCCCAGTATCGGCGATCATTTTCACCCGCGCGGCGATCTGAACCGGGCGGTGATGAAACTGGACCGGGCCGTTTATCAGAAACTCCAGCCGCTGCAGCCCTGGATTGACGGCGCGGCGCCGCTGGTGGAAATGGCCAATGTCATGTCATGCAGTTATCCCGACTACAAAGACATTGGCGGAGCCCGGCAGGATTTTAAAAACCGCAACCGCCAGGTGATTAAATCCGCCACCCGCATGCTTTCCGAACTGAAAATGCAATTTGACAACGTCACCCTGGCGGCGGAGTGGGATAAATATAAAGTCCTGGTGCTGCCGGACGATGTGGCGATTACCCCGGAAATACATGCCCGGCTCATAAAACACCTGCGCCAGGGCGGCGCGCTGATCGCGTCATATCAATCCGGGCTGAACCCGGAGCAGACCGGATTCGCGCTGGGGGAACTGGGTGTGGACTATCAGGGGCCTGATCCCTTCGATCCGGCCTATATCGAATTCGCGCCGGCATTTGCGGAAGGCATGCCGGAGATGCCGGTGACGCTCTACGAACGCGGGCTGGCCGTCGCCGCCCGTCCCGGCGCGGAGGTTATGGCCACCATCACCGCCCCGTATTACAACAACGAGTGGGACGGCAGCCATGGATTCCGGTATACTCCGCCCGACAAGTCCGCCGGCCGGCCGGCGATAGTCATCCAAAATCGCGCGGCGTATGTCAGCCATCCGATCTTCAATACTTATTACACCAGCGGCGCCTTGCCCATGCGCCAGATTATCGCCAACCTGCTCCAACGGTTTCTGCCCGAGCCGCTGGTGCGCGCGCCGGGCGCGCCATCCTACAGCCGGGTGACGGTTACGTCGCAGCCCGGCCGGCGCATGGTGTACGTCACGGCCTACCTGCCGGAAGCGCGCGGCGCCGGGATCAACATGATCGAGGAGCCGCTGGACCTGTGCGACTTCGAAGTGCGCATGCGCCTGGATGGGCGTCCGCCGAAAACGGTTTACCTGGCGCCATCCCGGACGCCGCTGCCGTTTGCGGTGGAAGGCAATTACGCGCGCGTGACGATCCCGCGGGTGACCGGCTGGGCCGTGGCGGTGTTTGAGGAATAGATAATGCTTGATTTTGTAAATTCAGTAGCATCCCACAGGTAATAAAGCAAAAACACAACGTCGGGGTCGGAATCGCTTTCGCTATCGGGATCGCTGCCGATTTCGATACCGATTCCGACCCCGCATAAAACCGGAACTTAACCCCGTTTTGCCGGGAACGCAATAGCTGGATTTATCAGTAAAAACTGCTGTTTTCTGGTTGAAAATTAGCACTATGGGATGACAGTGATGTAAATTTATAATTTACAGTAGCCAGTTTCAAAAGTCCTGCCAACAAGGTCGGGGTGGAACCCGACCCTCCAAACATGGGATGATTTTACATTTTTGAGGGACGACTTCCACTTCATCCGGGACTTTTGAAACTGGCTCACAGGTTTTGCAAAACGACTCAAACAAGTTATTTAAACGCGCCAATAAACGCAGGGAATCAAGATGAGCCCCAGAAAAACAAGTAAAAACTGCCCGCGCCGCGCCGTGCACATGGATTTCCATACCATGCCCGGCGTGTATGACGTCGGCGCGGAATTCGATCCGGCGGCTTTCGGCCGGACGCTGGCCGATGCGGGGGTGGATTACATCACGGTATTCGCCAAGTGCAACCTGGGGTTCGCCTATTATCCCACCAAAATCGGGACTCCGCACCCGGGCTTGAAGCATCCCGACCTGCTGGGCGGCATGGTGCGCGCCTGCCATGCGCGGGGCATCCGCGCGGCGGCCTATTTCCAGGCCGGGCTGGACCACGAACATGTCCTGCGCCGGCGGGAATGGTGCAAGGTGGACAAGGACGGCAAGATTTACGACATGGCGAAGATGAACCACTGGTTCCGCCGGCCCTGCCTGAATACCGGCTACCGGGATTACCTGCTGGGCATGGTGCGGGAAGTGCTTGCGCGCTATCCCGTGGACGGCTTGTTTTTCGACGGCCTGGGCAATGCGCCCTGTTACGGCGCTGAATGCCTGGACGGCATGCGGGCTGCGGGACTGGATATCTTCCGGGAGGATGACGCCAAAAAATTCGCTTTGGATGTGATGCGCCGCTTCCAGCGCGATGTTGAAAAACTGGCGCGCGCGCAGGGCAAGCCGGATTTGCTGCTGTTTTTCAACGGCATGCCCTGGCGGGAACAGCCCACCCATGTCGAGGTCGAAGTCATCCCCACGGCGCCGGAATATGGCTATGACGCCATTCCCTTCATGGTGCGGTACGCGCGGTCGCTGGGCCGGCCGGTGCTGACGATGACCGGCCGGTTCCATCGCAGTTGGCGCGATTTCGGCGGACTGCGTTCCAAGGCCTCGCTGCTGTTCGATTGCCAGCAGGCCCTGTCGCTGGGCAGCGCCTGCAGCGTGGGCGATCATGCCCATCCGCGCGCGCGGCTGGAGCCGGCGGTGTATCGCCGGATTGGCGAGGTGTATGACGAGGTTAAAAAGATTGAGCCGTGGGTGGCGGGCGCCGCGCCCGTCTCGGAAATGGCGGTGGTCTGTCCGGCGCTCGCGGAATTCCCGCAGAATTTTTACAGCATGCAGCATCTGCGCGGGGCGGCGCGCCTGTTGAATGAGTTGAAGTATCAATTCGACCTCTGCGATGGGGCAGGGGACTTGTCCGGTTACCGGGTATTGATCCTGCCGGATAATGTCACCGTGGATCCCGGGTTGCGCCGCAAACTCCAGGCGCATTTGCGCCGGGGCGGCGTGCTGGTGTCGTCCGCCACTGCCGGCTTGAACCCGGAAAAAACCAGGTTCGCCCTGCCGGCATACAAGTTGGATTATCTCGGGCCGGAGCCCCACCATTTTTCATTTTTCAAGGCCGCTAAAAAAGTCGCCGCGGATTTGCCGGAGATGCTGACCACCATTTACCAGCCCGGCGCCGCGGTGCGGCCGCGCGGCAGGGTGGAAACGCTGGCGGCGCTTTACCGGCCGTATTTCAACCAGCAATCATGGGATGGCTACCACGAAAATCTTTACATCCCGCCCGAAAAGCCGGCCGGCCGGCCGGCAGCGGTGCGGATTGGCAATATATTACACTTCAGTTTCCCGTTGTTCACGGCGTATTACGAATTCGCCGTGCCGGCTTACCGGCAGCTTTTCCGCAATTGCGTGGAACTTGGCCTGCCCGACCCGCTGTTGCGGACGGAAAACATGCCGGCCTGCGCCCAGGCCACGGTGATGCGCAAGGGCCGGCAACGGCTGATCCATCTCCTGGCTTACGCGCCGGAACTGCGCGGCCGGGCGACGCAGGTCATCGAGGAACCGCTGGATTTGCGGGAAGTAACCGTCTGGCTGCGCCGCGACGGGCGGCCGGTCCGGTCGGCGCGCCTGGCGCTGTCCGGCGCGCCGCTGCCGGTGCGGACGCGCGGGGAATATGACGGCGTGGTCGTGCCGCGGGTCCGCGGCTACGAACTGCTGGTGCTGGAATGACCGGCAACACCGTTCTTCACTGTAGCTGCCGAACGGCGTTCGGCATCCGAAATGCTGCGGGGCATGGGGTCGGACCTCGGCAAGATGTTGTTTGACAGGATAGCACGAAATTATGATTAATAAACGCTCTTAGCCCGATCTATTCATGAAGATTTTAATCTTCATGAATAGATCACCCGAACGGCTTCGACGTGAGCGACTTGCGTCGCTCGTGCTCAGGGCTAACCTTGAGCAAGCTGGCATTTATGCAAGCGCGTCGAAATTTTAAAGCCTTAGAGCCAATTTCAAAAGTCTCGGACGACGTGGAAGTCGTCCCTCCAAAATGCAAAATCACCCCGTTTTTGGAGGGTCGGGTTTCACCCCGACCTGTGGTGGAACAGAAAATGGCGAGCGACCCCGAGTTGAAATTATGCGTTATAGGCGCGCGCGGACATGGCGCCTCCATTCTGCGCGCCCTTAAGGCAAAACCGCACGTCAGTCTGGCCGGCATATCTTCCGGCTGCGCCGACCCGATTGACGCCTTGGCCGGGTGCTGCCGCGAATTTGCCGGCCACCTGCCCGCTCCTCCGGTGTTTGACGATTGGCGCCGGATGCTTGACCGTGCGCAACCCGATATTGTCTGCGTTGACGGTCCTTTTGAACTGCATGCTCAAATGTGCGCCGAGTCATTCCAACGCAATATCCATGTGATTGTTGAAAAACCGGCGGCCTTGACCCTGGATGACCTGCGGCTGATGCACCGTGCGTATCGCGAATTCCAACCGCATTTTACCGCCATGATGAATTCCCGGTACAACCAGGCCTTTCAGGCCGCCTGGAATTTCACGCAAACCGGCCGGCTTGGCCCCATCCGGCTGATCAACGCGCAGAAATCATACGTGCTGGGCCAACGCCGCGATTTTTTTAAACAGCGCGCCACGTTTGGCGGCACCATCCCCTGGGTCGGCAGCCACGCAATAGACTGGCTGCGGTGGTATTCCGGCGCTGAATTCGAATCCGTCGCGGCTTATCATACCCGCGCGTCCAACCGCGGGCACGGCGACCTTGAAAGCGGCGCCGTTGCCGTTTTTAAAATGGCGGGAGAGATTCTGGCAACCGTTACCATTGACTATCTGCGCCCGAAATCGGCCGGCAGCCATGGAGACGACCGGGTGCGCATAGTCGGCGCCAACGGGTTTGTTGAAGTGCGCGACGGCCGGACTTGCGCGGCATACCCGGACGGCGAAGGCATTATTGATCAGCCGCCCGCCGCCCCCGGGGCGCTGTTTTCCGATTTCGTTGATCAGATCGCCGGCCGGGGCGTCTGCCGGATTCCGGCGCGGGATGTGTTCAGCGTAACCGAAGCATGCCTGCTGGCTCGCCAATCGGCGGATGAAAGCCGCCCGCTTGATTTCACCGCCGGCCCGTGGCGGCGATAAAACCTTCCAATCGTGTGCCTTGTGGCTTCGCCACGGGAAGTGGTTGGCAGAGTTAGCCTTGCAAAGAATATCATCTTAAGAAAAGCTCTTAAAACCTGTTTTTGAAGGTAAAACTGGCTTTTAAGAAATTGTTTTGCTGTTTTTTTGCGCGCCGTTCATTTCAGCCCAAGGCGGACTTATTGGGACAGATCATCCTAACGAGCCAATTCCAAAAATCCTATCAAAAAGGTCGGGGTGTAACCCGACCCTCCAAAAACGGGTTGTTTTTCATTTTGGAGGGACGAATTCCACGTCGTCCGAGACTTTTGATATTGGCTCTACCATAAAAGCATTCCGTCCCGCGACACTCGTCACACGATACTCGCCATGCAACACGAAAAGAATGAATAAACCGCAGCGCCGGATGATGGCGCGGTTTATTTCCATTCTTCGACCTTGAGGCCTGGCACTCTCATGAACTCGCGGACGTTTTCCGTGGCAAGCTTCAGTCCATGTGCAAGACATGTGGCCGCAAGCCATGAGTCGTGAACCCCAATCATCTCTCCGCGCCGGGTAAGTTGGCTCCACAATAGAGCGTGAGAACGGGCCGTCGCAAGATCAATCTCCAGCAGCGGGAAAGACGCGAGAACGGCCTCGACGAACGCGAGGCGATTTGCGCGCGCCTTGGGGTGGGCGGCACGATGGACACCATGCAGCAACTCGCTGGCCGAGATGACGGAGAGGAATACCTCTTCTTGCTCTCGTCCGGCGATTCGGGATGAAAGTTCCAAGCCCTTCCGCTCCAGCGCGATCAACACATTACTGTCAATCAAGATGCCCATGGATCTCGCAATCCTTCCCGCCGCATGCCCGTGCGGGCGTTGCAAAGGTCATCGGCGAAGGCCTGCGCGTCTGAGTCGGAAAGGGCCGGCAGCGACGCGATGATTCCCGGCAAATCTCCCAAACGGCGGCCGCTAGGCACAGGGCGAAGTTCCGCAAGCGCCAGCTTGCCCCTCCGCAATACGAAAGCTTCTCGGCGGTAGGCCACTCTGTTCACATAGTCGGAGAAGTGTCTGACTGCCTCCGTAACACTCAGGACTTTTGCATGCATATATGTCTCCAATCAGATAATCATAGAATATGATAATTAGATTGGTTGGTCAATCATATTTTTGCCCAAGGCGGGTGTATGCCCGCAACCCAATTTTGCTTTGCTTCCTCGCCGTCGCAGTGTTTTGAATTCGGTTCGAAAAGGGCGCCCGCCGCCGCTCTTTCGCGGCGACGCCGCTTTGGACTGCGGCGACCCCACTTCAAAAAGTTGCGCTTCGCCGAATACCCCGAATCGCAGATGCGCGCCCGCTCCGTTGGGTGCGCGATGTCGCTTGACAACTTTTGCCTGTCTCCTATACTCCGCGGCAACCAGATGGTGTCAAACTCTTTGTCATTTGAATCAAAGGAACACGGGTTATGAAGAAAACGCTTGTCTCAATCGTCGGTATGTCAATGCTGCTATGGTTTGCCGGTTCCGGCAGCGGGGCCGTGCCGACGACACGGCAACAGACGATTTTGCCGCGGCTCCTGCCGCCGAACACGCCGCCGATTGCCCCGTCCAACGTAGCCCAATACGCGGTCCTGGGCTACAGCGCCTGGAATGTGGGCGCCGGCACGAATGAGGGCCGGAAATTCAACCTGATGCCGGATGGCTACATGGGCTCCGGCAATGCGGCGCGGCTTTTATCGTTCTTCTCCATCAGCGACATTCATATCACCGACAAGGAATCCCCGGCCCAGGTGCCATACCTCGGTTGGAGCGCGTCCTTTGGCGATCCCGGAACGGGCGGCCTGAATATGTCGGCGTATTCCCCGATCATTTTCGATACGACCCACCACCTTGACACCGCCGTCAGGACCATCAATGCCTTGCATCGGCAAACCCCGCTCAATTTCGGGCTGGCGCTCGGCGATATGTGCAACGCTTCGCAATTCAACGAGCTCCGCTGGTTCATGCAGGTCATGGACGGCCAGTATATTACGCCCAGCTCCGGCGATCACCGCGGCGCCGACACCATTGACTACCAGATGCCCTTCCAGGCCGCCGGACTCGATCCCGCCATTCCCTGGTATGCGGCGATTGGCAACCACGATCAGATGTGGATGGGCGTTGGCATGCCGACCGACAAAATCAAACAGGCTTTGGTGGGATCCAATGTGCTCAATATTTCCGTCAACGGTCCCTTGTTTCCCCCGGGCTCCGAGGGGACCGGCATGTATGTGGGTGTGGTGGATGGGACCACCCCCTACGGCGCTGTGATTAAATGGGGTTTGACCAACCTTTACGATTCGCCCCCGACCGTCGCCCCCGATCCGGACCGCCGCAGCCTCACGACGGATCTTGCCACGCCCACGAACTTCGTCAACGAGTTTTTTAACAGCACATCATCCCCGCTGGGGCACGGCTTCAATCCGGCGCACACGGGCAGTTTGACGGCCTGTTATGCGTTCGAGCCGGTGGCAAACATGCCGATCAAAGTGATCGTGCTCGACAATACCTGCAAGTCGAACGAACCGGGACAAAGCCCATTCTTCTATGGGGCCGGCTGGATGGACGCGGTGCGCAACGCCTGGCTCACCAACGAGTTGCAGATGGGACAGGATGCCGATCAGCTCATGATCATTGCATGCCATATACCCATAAGTCCGCAAGCGAGCCTGACCGACACCAATCGTCCGGCGGGAGCATTTTACGATGCGCAAGTAGAATCGAACTTGATCGCCACGCTGCACAATTATCCGAATCTCCTCATGGTGATGGCGGGACATCGCCATGTGGGGGTGGTGACCCCCTTTCCGTCGCCGGACCCGGCCCATCCGGAATACGGATTCTGGGAGGTTGAAACCCCCTCGTTGCGGGACTTCCCCCGCCAGTTTCGCACCTGGGATATCCGCCGCAACCACGACAACAGCATCTCCATCCTGACGACCTGTGTTGATCCGCAGGTCGAGTCCAACTCGTGCGCGTGGAAGTCGCTGGGGTATGGCATCGGCGCCAGCCGGGTATTCGGCAATCTGCCCTTAACCGACACTTCGTCGCATACGTATAACGCGGAACTGGTCAAAAAATTGACCCCCGCCATGCAGGCGAAAATCGCGCAATACGGAACGCCGCTGCAACTTGGCGGCCATGACTACGATGGGGATGGCAAGTCCGATCTGACCGTATTCAGCGCCGACTGTGGCGTGTTTTCCCTGTTCCAGTCCGGCGATAATTATGCCCGGACCATAGCGCCCCGCCCCTTGAGCGTTCATCCCGCGGCGATCGGCGTTCAGCCGATTCCCGGCGACTTTGACGGCGATGGCAAGGCCGACCCGGCCGTGTACGACCCGCTCGCCGGCAAGTGGCAGGCGCTGTATTCCTCGCAGTCCTACGCCCTGCAAACGCGGATGATCGGCGACTCCAGTTGCGTCCCGGTCAGCGGCGATTTTGACAGTGACGGCAAGGCCGATCCGGCGTTATACTCCGAGGCGGCCGGCCAGATGGCCGTCTGGCTTTCGGATTCCGGGTATGCCTTTGCGAGCACGCCGCTGGGCGGCGCCGGCTGGCTCAATGCCAGCGCAGATTATGACGGCGATGGCAAAACCGATCCGGGCGTGTACAATCCGGCCGCCGGCGCCTGGATGGTCTTGTTGTCCGCCAGCGCCTATGCGCCGGCCTCGCTGATAACGATGGGTGGCGCGGGTTGCGTGCCGGTTCCCGGCGATTACGATGGGGATGGCCTGGCCGATATCATGGTCTATCAGCCGGCCGGGGGATTCTGGCAGTGCACGTTTTCGGCGCAGGGCTATACCGCCACCGAGAGCGCGGCTGGATTCGGCGGCCCGACGGCGGTGGCGTGCGCCGGCGGGGACTACGACAATGACGGGCAGACCGATCCGGCCGTATACGATCCGGCAACGCGAACTTTTTCGGTCATGTTGTCCGGCTCGAATTACAGTGTGTCCAGTTTGAGTTGGTGAAGGGTGCGCTAGTCTGGCGCCGCCGCGCCCCGCGCTAAACTTGCGCGGCGCAAAATTCAGGGTTGACATGACGGCGTGGCTGCTTACATACTTCCGGCCCGCAAACATCAGGGCGCGGAAATATGGAAGACGATGATATCACGATTGCCGCCGCCGCGGCGGGCGATCAACGGACGATGCGCCGGGAAATCGCCCGCCGGCGCACTTTTGCCATCGTGTCGCACCCGGACGCCGGCAAGACCACCCTGACGGAGAAATTCCTGCTGTACGGCGGCGCCCTGCACCTGGCCGGCTCGGTCAAGGCCCGCAAAAACCAGCGCGCCACCACCTCCGACTGGATGGAGTTGGAGAAGAAGCGCGGCATTTCCATCAGCTCGACGGTTTTGCAGTTCGATTATGCAGGTTTCCGGATCAACCTGTTGGACACCCCCGGCCACAAGGATTTTTCCGAGGACACCTACCGCGTGCTCACGGCGGTGGATGCGGCGGTGATGGTGATCGACGCCGGCAAGGGGATCGAGAGCCAGACGCGCAAGCTGTTCGAGGTCTGCCACCACCGCGGCGTGCCGATCTTCACCTTCATGAACAAGATGGACCGGCCGACGCTGGAGCCGCTGGCTTTGCTGGATGAGCTGGAACGCGTCCTGGGCATCGCCGCCTATCCGATGAACTGGCCGCTGGGTACGGGTTTTGATTTCAAAGGCGTCTGGGACCGGCAGACCGGGATGGCGCATTTATACGAACGTACGCTTGGCGGCGCTTACCGGGCGCCGGTAGCCACTGCCGGCCTGCATGACCGGTTGGTCCGCGAACAACTGGACGAAATGACCCATGGGGCCGTTTGCGAGGAAGTGGAAATGCTGGAAGCCGCCGGGGCGCGGTTGAACCCGGCGGACGTGCTCGCCGGCAAAACCACCCCGGTGTATTTCGGCAGCGCTTTGAACAATTTCGGCGTACAATTGCTGCTGGACGGATTCCTGGAACTCTCCGCGGCGCCGGGCAGCCGCCGCTCCCGCGGCGGGCTGGTGCCGCCGGAGCATCCGGCATTTTCGGGTTTTGTCTTTAAAATCCAGGCCAACATGGACCCGCGGCACCGCGACCGGATCGCCTTCGTGCGGGTAGTGTCGGGCAAATTCGAGCGCGATATGAGCGTCAAACTGGCCCGCGCCAATAAAACCGTGCGCCTATCGAACGCCGCCAAGCTTTTCGGCCGCGAGCGCGAGACGGTGGATGAAGCTTTCCCGGGCGATGTGGTGGGCATCGTGGGCAGTGCCCAGTTCGCCATCGGCGACACGCTGACTGAGGATCCGGCGATTGTTTACGAGGAAATTCCATGGTTTGCGCCGGAATGTTTTGCGTACCTGGAAAACCCGGAACCGGCCAATTTCAAGCGTTTCCGCGAGGGCCTGGCGCAATTACTGCAGGAAGGCGTGGTGCAATCCTACCAGTTGGAAGGCCAGTTCCGCAAGGATGTGCTGGGAGCGGTCGGACCATTGCAGCTGGAAATCGTCCAGTCACGCCTTGAAAGCGAATATGGCGCCGCTTCGCGGCTGGAACCGGCCCCATGGACCGTCACCCGCTGGGTCGAGCCGCGGACGGACCTGGCCGGGATGCTTTTGCCCACCGAGGCCCGGCTGGCGCGCGACAGCCGGGGGCGGCCGGCGATTCTTTTCCCCGATGAATGGAACCTGCGCTATTTCCAGGAGCGCAACCCGGATGTCCGCCTGGGCGAAATCCCTTTTTGACGCGCCGCGCAAACCGTCCCCCCGCCGATTTATTTTGCGGAAAATGCGCGGATATTGTTTGCTTTTAAGCTTGCGGCATGCTACACTATTCTGTTTTCAGTTCCTGAGGAAAGGTTTATGCCGGACAAGCCGCAGCCAGACAGCCCAGCCCCGCCCGCGGAAGAAACCGCGGCGCCCGCCTGCGAAGTTTACGATTCCACCACCATCACCGTGCTAGAAGGCATGGCGGCGGTGCGCATGCGCCCCGCCATGTACATCGGCGACACCGCGGTGCGCGGACTGCACCACTGCGTTTTTGAAGTGGTAGACAACTCGATTGACGAAGCCCTCGCCGGTTATTGCACCGCCATCCAGGTTGCGATGAATGCCGACGGCTCGGTGACGGTTAACGACAACGGCCGCGGCATCCCGGTGGATATGCACGCCACCGAACACAAGCCGGCGGTGGAAGTGGTCCTGACCACCCTGCATGCCGGCGGCAAGTTCGACCGGAAAAATTACAAGGTTTCCGGCGGGCTGCACGGTGTAGGCGTCTCCTGCGTCAACGCCCTCAGCGAATGGCTGGAAGTGGATATCCGGCGGGATGGCGGCGTCTATCATCAGCGTTACGAAAAGGGACACCCGGCGTCCGTGCTGGAAAAAATCGGCAAAACCCGCGAAACCGGCACCAAAGTCACCTTCATGCCGGACGGCAAGATTTTTTCCACCACGCGGTTCGAGTGGGATATTCTGGCCGCTCGCCTGCGCGAGTTGGCATTCCTCAACCGCGGCCTGGAAATCACGCTGGAGCACGAGGAAACCGCGCGGCGCGAAATGTTCCGCTTCAAGGGCGGGATCACCGAATTTGTGCAGCACCTTAACCAGAACAAGAACCCGGTGCATCCCAAGGTAGTGTATTTCACCCGCGCCAAAGACGATGTGGACGTGGAAATCGCGCTGCAATACACCGAGGCCTACACCGAAAACGTCTGCTGCTATGTCAATAACATCAACACCATCGAAGGCGGCACGCATCTCAGCGGTTTCCGCTCGGCGCTGACCCGCACGCTGAACAATTACGCCAAGAATAACCGGCTGATCAAGGACGACTCCGAGACCATGTCCGGCGAGGATGTGCGCGAAGGATTGACGGCGGTGATCAGCGTCAAGATCGCCAACCCGCAGTTTGAAGGCCAGACCAAGACCAAGCTGGGCAACAGCGAAGTCCAGGGCGTGGTGGAGTCCATCGTTAACGATGAGCTGGGGGCGTTTTTCGAAGAAAATCCGTCCGTCGGCCGGCGCATTATCGAGAAAGCGGTGCTGGCCGCGCGCGCGCGCGCCGCGGCGCGCCGGGCGCGCGATTTAACGCGCCGCAAGGGCGCGCTCGACAGCGCCTCGCTGCCGGGCAAGCTGGCCGATTGCTCCGAACGCGATCCGGCGCTCTGCGAACTGTACCTGGTGGAGGGCGACAGCGCCGGCGGTTCGGCCAAGCAGGGGCGCAACCGCGAATTCCAGGCCATCCTGCCGCTGCGCGGCAAGGTTTTGAATGTGGAGAAAGCCCGCCTGGACAAGATTTTGAACAACAACGAAATCCGCACGCTGATCACCGCCATCGGCGCCGGCATCGGCGAAGATGAATTCGACGTGGCCAAGGCCCGCTACCACAAGATCATTATCATGACCGACGCCGATGTGGACGGCGCGCATATCCGCACGCTGCTGCTGACCTTCTTTTACCGGCAGATGCCCCAGTTGATCGAAAGGGGTTACATTTACCTGGCCCAGCCGCCGCTGTACAAGATCACCGCCCGGAAGCAGGAAGAATACATTGATTCCGACGCCCAGATGTCGGCCCGCCTGCTGGAGCTGGGCGCGGGCAACCTGACCCTGGAAATCAACGGTACGGGTCAGCGCTTTACCGGCAAGGAATTGCTGGGAATGCTGCATTCGCTGGCGGAACTGGAGCAACTGCTCCGCGCCGTGCAGGCGAAAGGCATCCCGCCCGCCGAGTACCTGAGCCGCCGCCATCCCGCCACCAAACAGTTCCCCAAGTACCGGGTGACGGTGACCAACGGCGGAGAACCTTCGTACCATTATGCCTACAGTGACGAGGAACTGGCCGGCCTGCGGGAACGGCTGGAGCTGCATGTCGGCCATCAACTGGAAATCCTCGGGGATGGCGCGCGGCCGGCCGCCGCGCCGGACCCCGCGAGCCCCGGCGGCTTGCGCTGGCAGGAGATTTATTCCTCGCCGCAGATCGCGCGCCTGGTGGAAATGCTCGAGAAACGCGGGTGGATTTTCAGGGAGCAGGACCCGGATGCGCCCGCCCTTTACACGCTGGCAGATCAGGATGGCGCGCGCCGGCCGGCGCCCTCGATCTTCAGCTTGCTGGAATTGGTGCGCGCCGCGGGCCACAAGGGTTTGGCCATCCAACGCTACAAGGGGTTGGGCGAAATGAACCCCGAACAGCTTTACGAAACCACCATGAATCCCGATAAACGCAAACTGCTGCAGGTAGTGCTGGAGGACGCCGTGGAGGCCGACCGGATATTCACGCTGCTGATGGGCGATGAAGTGGAGCCGCGGCGCGCGTTTATCGAGGATAACGCCTTGAACGTGCGGAATTTGGACGTTTAGCCGCGGCCGGACCCATGGAGATCGAAATGTTTGCCAGAAATGACATTGTCGGCGCCATCAATATCGAAGACGAGATGCAGCGCGCCTACATTGATTACTCCATGAGCGTTATTATCGGACGCGCGCTGCCGGACGTGCGCGATGGGTTGAAACCGGGAGCGCGCCGCATCCTCTTTGCCATGCGCCAGCTCGGCCTGCTGCATAACCGGCCTTTCAAGAAATCGGCCTATGTCGTGGGCGAAGTGCTCGGCAAATACCACCCGCACGGCGATTCCGCCGTCTATGACACCCTCGTGCGCATGGCCCAGCCGTTTGCCATGCGTTACCCCCTGGTGGACGGTCAGGGCAATTTCGGCAGCATTGACGGCGACAGCGCCGCCGCCTACCGCTACACCGAAACCCGCCTGCGGCAGCTGGCCGAGGAAATGCTGGCGGACATTGACAAGCAGACCGTGCCGATGGTTAAAAATTACAACGGCGAGCTGGATGAGCCGTCCGTCCTGCCGGCCCGCCTGCCGAACCTGCTGCTCAACGGCAGCACCGGGATTGCCGTGGGCATGGCCACCAATATTCCCCCGCACAATCTCGGTGAAATCGTGGATGCGGTGGTGGCCCTGATTGATGATCCCCAGGCCGAGGTGAAGGACCTGATGCGGCATGTCAAGGGACCGGATTTTCCCACCGGTGCGTTGATTTGCGGCGTCAAGCCGATCCAGAGCATGTACCTGACCGGCCGCGGCCAGTTGCGCGTCCGCGGGCGGGCCGGCGTCGAAGAGGGCCGCCAGGGCAAGGAAAGCATTGTCATCACGGAAATCCCCTACGTGGTCAACAAGTCGGCGCTGGTGAAGAGCATCGCCGAGCTGGTGCAGAACAAGATCCTGGACGGCATCGGCGACGTGCGCGACGAATCCGACAAGAACGGCATCCGCATCGTGATTGAACTCAAGCGCGGCGTGGTGCCCAAGGTGATTCTGAACAACCTCTACAAGCACACCCAGCTCCAGACTACTTTCGGCGCCATCATGCTGGCGATTGACAAGGGCCGGCCGCGGATCATGAATTTGAAGCAAATTCTGGAGGCTTTTCTTGCCCACCGCGTGGAAGTTATCACCAGCCGCACCAAGTTTGAGCTGGAAAAGGCCGAAGCCCGGGCGCACATTCTAGAGGGGCTGAAGATCGCCATTGACAACCTGGATGCCGTGGTGAAAATCATCCGCGGCGCCAAAAACCGCGATGAAGCCCGCGCGGAACTGATGCGCCGGTTCGGCCTGACGGAAATCCAGACCAACGCCATCCTGGACATGCGGCTGTACCAGTTGACCGGGCTGGAGCGCAGCAAGCTGGAAGACGAATACCTGGCGCTGATCAAGCACATTTCCTGGCTGCGCGAATTGCTGGCCAGCCGGGCCAAAATTCTGGCGGTGATCCGGGAAGACCTGCTGGAAATCAAGGAGCTTTACGGCGACGCCCGCCGGACGGACATCGTTCCCGATGAAGGCGAGATGCAGATCGAGGACCTCATCGCCGACCGCAGTTGCGTCATCACCATCAGCCATGCCGGCTATATCAAGCGCGTGCCGGTCAGCACCTACCGCGCCCAGCGCCGGGGCGGCAAGGGCGTGGCGGGCATGGAAACACGCGAGGAGGATTACGTCGAGCACGTTTTCGTGGCCAGCACGCACGACTACATCCTGTTTTTCACCGAGAACGGCCGGCTGTACTGGGAAAAAGTATACGAAATTCCCGAAGCCGGCCGCGCCGCCCGGGGCAAGGCGATTGTCAACCTGCTGGAACTGCAAACCGGCGAAAAAATCGCGGCGATGGTGCGCGTGCGGGATTTCCCGGAAACGGAATTTCTGGCCATGGCCACTGCGCGGGGCATCATCAAGAAAACCCGCTTGAGCGATTTCGGCAACCCGCGCCGCGCCGGCATCATCGCCATCAACATTGACGAAGGCGACCGCCTGATCGGCGTCAAGCAAACTTCCGGCAAGGACGACATCATGCTGGCGACCCGCCAGGGCATGAGCCTCCGGTTCCAGGAATCCGAGCTGCGCATCATGGGCCGCGTCACCCGCGGCGTGCTGGGCATCCGCCTGGCCGAAGGCGACTGCCTGGAGACCATCGAAATCGTGGACCAGCGCGCCACGTTTTTCATCTGCACCGAGCACGGCTACGGCAAACGCACGGCGTTTGACGAGTATCGCGGGCAGCACCGGGGCGGCAAGGGCATTTTTGCCATTCGCACTTCCGAGCGCAACGGCCTGGTCGTCGGCGCCCACGCGGTCATGGAAAATGACGCCCTGATGCTGATTACCGCGGGCGGCAAGATGATCCGCATCAATGTCGCCGGCATGCGGGTCATCAGCCGGGTGACCCAGGGCGTACGCCTGATCAACCTGGACGAAGGCGATTCCCTGGTTTCCGCCACCAAGGTTGAGCCGGAGGATGTTGACCAGGAGGACTCCGCCGGTGAAAAAGCTGCGGAAGGTGCGGAAGACGCCGCTCCAGCCGAAGGCCACGCTGAACCGGCCGCTGCGCCGGATGCGCCCGCGGAAAATCCGGCCGCTCCGCCTCCGCCGGAAACTTGATCCTTTCCGAACGCGCCATCAATTTTCAGGCCGCTGTACCGGCCAGGGCCGCATTATCTGGAAAACTGGCCGCTTTCGCCATCTTCCCGCCAGCCATGCGCTTGCAGCAAGCGGATATACCTGACCAGTTCGTTGGGTTTTGCAGGGAATAAATTCCCGGCTTTGCCGCCGTCATGGATATAACGCAGGGTTTTAATCTGTTCCATGGCGCTATAATTACCCCCGGAACGTTTCGACGGGACGGCATTTCTCCAGACCAGGGCGCCGGGAGTATAGGTGATTCCCAGATCGTGTTTAACGGCAAAATAACCCGGGCGCTGTTTATCGAACGCCTGTTTTTCCAGGGCATCCCATAAAGCGTGATAGCCGCGGCAGGCCACGTGCACAAACTCTCCTTCCGTCCAGGTAGTTCCTTCTCCCATGTAATATTGATATCCAAGCTGCCGCACCGCCCGGGCTTTTTGCTTAAGCCTTTCCCTGTAATCGCCATGGTATTGCTTGATCGCCTGGCGATCGCAAAAATCCATGCAATCCAGCCATTTGTTGGTTCCGGCAATTTTAAATTTGACATCGCCATACCAGTCCTGCGGCTTGCGATAAGGATCATTCCAGAGCCTTAATTCACGCTGGGCGCCAAGGTAGCCGATGGGGAGAAAATCGCGTCCCATGCGTTTTTGCCATTCGCCCGCCCCAGTTTTCATTTCCGCCGCAAAATCTTTCACCGTGAACGGCGGGATGATGTTGTCGGACGGGAAGAATGCGCTTAATCCCCAGTAATGCATCATTGGTTCAATGTATTTGCCGTAATAAGGCGTCCATAATTTGTGAATCCAGTCGGAGTAATATTCGATCCAAGGCAGGTATAATCCAAGGCCGATTCTGCCGCGTACGGAATGGATAAAATCAAAAAACAGCGGCATCCCTTCGCCGTAGCTCAATTCGGTGGTGCCAAATGTATAAGCGACGGCAATTTTGCGCTTTTGCATGAAATCGTATAATTCATCGTCAGAATATTCCATTTCCCAGGGGGATTTGTCCGGTTTGGCGTATTTGAAAATTATGCCCCGCTTTATGCTGGGAATGCCGTTGGCGCCGGGATAATCGAGGCGCCCCGCGCCAAGCGCCTGCATGTAAAACCACATTATATGCACGAATTCATCCGCGCCGACCGCCAATCGCTGATTGCCCAGGCGGCGAGCCAGCTTTGCCGCCTGCGGCAAATAAACGATCCAATTGGGATCGTACACCGCCAGGTACCGCGCCCGGATCATCCATCCCAACCAGCCGGGCATGGTCATATGCGCTTGATGAATGCCATAAATCAGGCCGTTTACCTTTTTGGACCATCGC
The DNA here is from genome assembly GCA_964463985.1 of uncultured Verrucomicrobiota bacterium. GTDB lineage: Bacteria > Verrucomicrobiota > Kiritimatiellia > JAAZAB01 > JAAZAB01 > JAXGPF01. Next base: position 65,272 of record CAYXEK010000002.1, on the reverse strand, counting down.
TTATAGACCCGGAAGGTCAAATCCCAGGCCCGGTCCGTGGAAGACGTTGCGTCCACTGTTTCTGATTTAATTCCGGCAAGCGCTGCGGGCTCGAGGCGGACATGCAACAGGCGGATATCTTTCAAGCCGAACGCGCCGGCCGACTCCGCCGGGTTATCATCGTCCATCAATCCCAGATAACGGTTGAAATACACGTCCGGCCAGAGATATAAATGAAAACGGCCGAAAAACCCCGGTTTCCGTCCGGCGCCGCAGACGATCTTCCGGGAACCGGGATTGGATTGGTTGCCATATAAAATTGGATAATCCAATTCCGCGATTTCTGAGGCCGGTATGGATTGATCCCGGGAACCCAGGTGCCCGGAAGGGGTAAATCCCGGATTAAGATTGGCGTCTTGGGTCTGATCCAGCTCGTGGACGCGGGGCAGGACGATCGCGGTCGTAATTTTTATTTTCCAGCGCTTGATTAAGGCGCGGTATAATTCCAGGTGATTGTCAAAACACAATGTTTTGGCCACCGTGTCTATCGGTTGCAGAATTTCACGGGCGCGCGGCCCCAATGCGATCCAAAGCGCATCAAAATAATTATTGACCAGCAAAAACTGCTCTTCAACCCGGCAGCCGAAATAAATACGTTTATTAAATCGCGGTTCATCAAACTCGGCCCAATAGCAATCAAAAATATAGCCGGCTGTTTCCGCCATCCAGGCCACGGATGGAATAACGGCGCCGCCGGCGCCATAGAGATGTTTGGAGTCCAACACCAGCATCGCCAATTTTGTGTTCCGCGGATACTGTTCGGTGTAGTACTTCCAGGGCGCCGCGCCGATTTGATACAGGCCCTGGCGCATGTTTTTGGGATTGGACTTGGAATGCATGGTCAAAGCAAAGCCGATATAAAAAGCCGGCGTTGAAAACAAGGAACCCAATCTTCAGCCGTCAGACATGCAGAACCACGGCAAGCTTGCCAAGCTGCGCCTGGAGCGGTTTGGCATGCGCAAAACAATTTCCATGCCTTTTGCTCCTGCGGGCTGACTTCACCCCGTGAACGCGGACAAGCTTGCGCTTGTTACCTGCGCTGATTCATATTCTTCCGTCGCCGGTCCCGGCATCCGGTTTCCGCGGCGGTTCAATTTCCGCCAGCAGTTTACGCCAATCGCCGTCTTCCCCTGCATGATTGCATAATCGGTGGCCGGTGGGAAACCGCGCCCCGGGATGCTTTTCCAGCATTGCTTTGCGGTAAGCCAGGGCCGCCTCCCCCAGTTTGATGGCTTTCCGCAATATTTCCGGATTTAAATCAGTTTTGCGGGTTGCCATGGCTTGCAGCCCCAGGTTGTAAGCGGGTCCCGCCATTTCCGAATAGCGGAAATGCCATTCGTATTCGCGCAACCGCGGCGCAACCGCCGGATCGCCTTCCGCTGCCGCATGCGCGGCATCCAGGCGCCGCCGCGCCGCTTGCATGGTTGCGGGAGTCATCCAGCTGGTGGCGTAACAATGCTGGCATGCGGCTGTTTGCATGGCATTTTCGATGGTATTGATGAACTGCTGCATGTGGCCGGATGCCGCGTGAAAAGCATGATCGCAAAAATCCCTGATCAGCGTTTCCGGGTCAACGCCCGGATTCCACATGGCTTTGGCGATGGCATAACGATTGACGGTTTGAATGCCCCAGGGGATCGGCGAATCAAAGGCATTATAACCCGCAAATCCATGCCGTTGCAGGTAGCGCATGTCGTTGATGAACCGCGCCGGATTGGCGCCCACCATGCCGTCCATGCTGCTGCGCGATACGTATTCCGACATGATCATGCCCCCCGGCGTAATGCCGCTCCAGGCTTCAATCCATTTCCGCGGCATGGTGTGCAACGAGGATTCGCCGGCGTGATCGTAACCATGCACGCGGCAACCGTACCAGGACCAATACATGATGATGACATTGGGATCGGGCTTAATCACTTCCGGGTCCGGCGGCTCCTGGTAGGTGGCGTAAGCCGCGGCGACGAGTTTTTTCGCCGGATCGCTTTCCGCCAGTTGTTTCGCCACCGCATTCACCAGCGCCAGCCAGCGGTGGGTGTGCATCCCGCGCTTGCCCCGTTCCACCGCGTTAATTGCATCCCAATCCAGGCACTTTCCACAATGGCAATAATTGCGCGGCAGGCCGTCCTCGCACCCGACTTCGACAAAATCCAGCTCCGGACGCTCGCGCAGGAGCTGCGAAAGCCGATCCGCCAGCAAATCCCGCACTTCCGGGTTGCTGAAGCATATTTGGCCCTTGATCTTTTCATGCTCGTAGCCGACGTATCGCGCGCCGGCCTGGTCCGCCGCGAACCATTCCGGGTTTTCCGCGCTCACGCCCCAGGCGATCCGCGGGGCGTCATGCACGCCTTCCCAGCCGCGCAATTCAACCGGCAGCGGTTCGACCTCGCGATACCGCCGGTCCATCCAGGCAAACGGCCAGGCGATGCGCCGGCAGATATTGGCTTTCTGTTTCAGCCCCCAGTCGGAGTGGTCCAGGGAGTTGTCCTGCCGGTACTTCATCACCGGTTCTTCCATCCGCGCGCCGGTTGCGGCCGCGACCGTGTTGGTCTGCGGGATCTCCTCCCAAACTTCGCCCGGCGCCAGCCAGCGGCAGCCCAGGTCGCGCTCCAGGAAGTCATACACGGCGTAAACCGTGCCCCGCCCGCTCGCGCCGACCAGGAACACGTCATGCCAGTTTCCCGGCCGGTCGTCCCATTGCCCCGGACGCACCATTTCCCCGATCTGCTGCCGCTCGACTTTCACCGCGAAGGCATCGGCGTCCTTCCGGCGCAGCATGTTATACAACGGCGCGGATTCCCTGCACCTGCCGATGAATATCCGGGAACTCTCCGGCCCCAGCCCCTTTTCCGCCTTGACCTGGTTTTCCGGCACGATCTCCAGCCGCGCCCCGGATATCTTTTCAAGGTATTTTTGCAGTTCCGCCGCCGCGTATTGTTCCGCGCGGCTTTGGCCGGCAGGAGTCACTATGACGGCGGCCGGTTGACCGTCCCGCACCATCATCGCCGTGCCTGGCTTATCAACCCCGCCATTCCAAGCGAAAGATGCCGGCAAACAAAAAAACGGCAGTAACCGGAAGATTTGACGCATGTTTTATTCCGCTTTCTTCTGCTCTGCCTCAAGTTGTTTTAGCAGCGCATGCCAGCGGCCGTCTTTCCCCGCCTGGTCAACCATCCGGAAGCCGGCGCGGAAATTTTCATCGGGATATTTTTGCCGCATTTCTTCGCGGTAAGCCAATGCGGCTTCGCCCAGCCGGATGGCTTCGCGCATCAAAGCTGGGTCGCGCTCGCCCTTGGCTACGCGGAACCAGAGCTCGAAAGCCGGGCCCGCCAGTTCGGAATACCGCAAGTTACGCTCGATTTGACCCAGCCGCGCCAGCGCCTTCGCATCGCCGGCCGCGGCTTGCTGCGCGGCATCCAGATGCTGTTTCGCCGCCTCCATGTTTGCCGGGGTCATCCAACTGGTGGCCGACACGTGGCTGCATCCGGCGGTCTGCATGGCGTTTTCAATGCCCTGGATGAAGGCTTGCATCTCCGACGAACCCGCGTGGAAGGCGTGGTTGCAAAAATCCTCCATCAACGTATCCGGGTCAACGTCAGGGTTCCACATGGCCTTGACGATGGCATACCGGTTGACAACGCGCATGCCCCATTGCAGCGGATCGTCAAAAGGGTTGTATCCGGTAAAACCGTGTTTTTGCAGGTAACGCATGTCGTTAACATACCGCCGCGGGCAGGTGCCCACCATGCCATCCATGGCGGAGCGCGTAACGTATTCCGAGATGATCATGCCTGCCGGTGTAATCCCGCTCCAGGCTTCCAGCCATGCCCGGGATTGCGCATGCGACTCCATTTCCGGCAAGCGGTTTTCGTCTTCCCGCAGGTGTTCGTAGCCGTGCACCCGGCAATTGGCCCAGGACCAATACATGATGATGACATTGGGATCGGGCTTGATCACTTCCGGGTCCGGCGGCTCCTGGTAGGTGGCGTAAGCCGCGGCGACGAGCTTTTTCGCCGGATCGCTTTCCGCCAGTTGCTTGGCCACCGCGTTCACCAGCGCCAGCCAGCGGTGGGTGTGCATCCCGCGCTTGCCCCGTTCCACCGCGTTAATTGCATCCCAATCCAGGCACTTTCCACAATGGCAATAATTGCGCGGCAGGCCGTCCTCGCACCCGACTTCGACAAAATCCAGCTCCGGACGCTCGCGCAGGAGCTGCGAAAGCCGATCCGCCAGCAAATCCCGCACTTCCGGGTTGCTGAAGCATATTTGGCCCTTGATCTTTTCATGCTCGTAGCCGACGTATCGCGCGCCGGCCTGGTCCGCCGCGAACCATTCCGGGTTTTCCGCGCTCACGCCCCAGGCGATCCGCGGGGCGTCATGCACGCCTTCCCAGCCGCGCAATTCAACCGGCAGCGGTTCGACCTCGCGATACCGCCGGTCCATCCAGGCAAACGGCCAGGCGATGCGCCGGCAGATATTGGCTTTCTGTTTCAGCCCCCAGTCGGAGTGGTCCAGGGAGTTGTCCTGCCGGTACTTCATCACCGGTTCTTCCATCCGCGCGCCGGTTGCGGCCGCGACCGTGTTGGTCTGCGGGATCTCCTCCCAAACTTCGCCCGGCGCCAGCCAGCGGCAGCCCAGGTCGCGCTCCAGGAAGTCATACACGGCGTAAACCGTGCCCCGCCCGCTCGCGCCGACCAGGAACACGTCATGCCAGTTTCCCGGCCGGTCGTCCCATTGCCCCGGACGCACCATTTCCCCGATCTGCTGCCGCTCGACTTTCACCGCGAAGGCATCGGCGTCCTTCCGGCGCAGCATGTTATACAACGGCGCGGATTCCCTGCACCTGCCGATGAATATCCGGGAACTCTCCGGCCCCAGCCCCTTTTCCGCCTTGACCTGGTTTTCCGGCACGATCTCCAGCCGCGCCCCGGATATCTTTTCAAGGTATTTTTGCAGTTCCGCCGCCGCGTATTGTTCCGCGCGCCCGGCATCGTCCGCCGCCACGATCACCGCCATGGCACGGCCTTCTTTGACTATGACCGCTTCTTCCGCGCCCGGCGCTCGCATGGCCACGCCGGATGCAAGCAGGGCGCATAAAGCGGCGGCGGGTAAAAAAACATTGCGCATTATTTCCCATCCTTTCCGGTTTCGATGGATTTAATCGCTGCCTGCACCGCCTGGATGAGGCGGTTTTTGTAACGGCTGGGTTCCGCCGCGCGCGCCGCCGCCAGCGCCGCCTGCAGGGCCGGCACGGAAGATTTGCCGCCGATTTCGCCCAGGGCCCTGGCGGCTTCCAGTTGGGTCAGGACGTCATCCGACTTGAAAGCTTCCGCCAGTCCCGCCGCGCCGGCCTCCCCGCCGATTTGTTTCAGGCCGGCGACCGCCGCCCGGCGGACATTGCCGTCTTCATCCGCCAGGGCCGCCGTCAGGACCGGCGCCGCCGCCGCGCCGCAGTTTCCCAGCGCCGCCGCTGCGCGCATCCTGACGGAACCGGTGGTGTGCTTGATGACTTGTGCCAGGGCCGGCACGGCGGTTTCCCCGCCAAGTTTGCCCAGGGCAAAACACGCCTCCCGCGCCGCGGGCGACATTTCCTCCGGCAGCAGCGGAGCGTCAACACTGTAATCCGCGGCGGATTCTTCCGCCAATTGACGCAATTCGGGAATGATGGAATTGTCGCCGATTTCGCCCAGGGCGCGCGCGGCGTCCCGTCGCACGAATCCCTCCGGGTCCTTCAGCAGCGCCGCCAGGGCCGGCACGGCAGTTGCGTCGCCCAATCGGCCCAGGGCGCGCGCGGCATCCCGGCGCACGAACCGATCCCCGTCCTGCAGCGCCGCCTGCAGGGCCGGCACGGCGGTTTTATCGCCCAGCTTGCCCAGCGCCTCCAGGGCGCGCCGACGCACCCGTGGGTTATCGTCTTTCCCCGCACACTCGACCAGGGCCGGCACGGCGGTTTTATCGCCGATTTCGCCCAGGATCAAGGCCGCGTTCCAGCGCGCGCCCATCTCCCCGGCTTTCAGCGCCTTGATCAGGGCCGGCACGTCGTCCGGCCCCTTTTCCGCCATCGGACCAAGGGTTGCATCCGGCGCCGCCGCCAGGCCGGCAAAAGCAATCCCGCATGATATGCCCGTAATCATCAGCAAGTTTTTCTGCACGGCTCCTCCTTTTTTTGTGGCCTGCGGTTTAATCATAAATCCATTTGTGGATCCATGGATCGCTGGTTTCCTTCTGGAAAGTTTTCAATTGTGCTGTAAAATCGGCGACCAATTCGCCGTAAGCCGGTTTGTCCGCGAGGTTTTTCGTCTCGTTCGGATCGTTTTCGAGGTCATAAAGCTCAAACCGCGGGCGATGCAGATAAGCCTTCAGCGATTTTGCGCCCAATCGGCTGCCGCCGTCGCGCAGCATGGCCTGCCAGTAAGCGGACGCCCAGAGATCTGACGCAAACGAATAATCCAGTTTCCAGGCGATATTCCAGATGAATTTGAATTTTTTCGTGCGTATGACGCGCATCGGGTAATAGTTGGTGATGCCGTGGAAGGTATGCGAGGCATAGATGGCGGCGCGCCATTTTTTTGGGCTTTTTTCGCCGATGATGTTTTTAAATGAACGTCCGTGGAATTTTGAAGGATGGCGTCGGCAGCGCGCGAAATCGAGGATGGTGGGGGCCATGTCCGTCCAGGTGATTAATCCGTCGCAAATGCCGCCGCGGGAGCGCTGCCAGGGGGTGCGGATTATGCACGGCAGGCGCATCCCCGGCTCATAAAGATTGGTTTTCGCCTGGGGGAAGGCCGCGCCGTTATCGGAAATGTAAATCACCACCGTGTTGTCGTATTGGCCCTCCTCCTTCAATACATCCATCAATTTGCCGACGCCGCGGTCCAGGCGGGAAATGGATTGGTAATATTGGGCCAATTCCGCCCGTGCGGCGGGAGTATCGTTCAGGAATGGAGGCACTTGCACTTCTGTTTCGGCGTATAATTTTTCCTTGTCGCCCGGGAAGGAGCGTAGAGGATTGCCGAAGCGGTTGGGACGCAGCGGGTGATCTTCCTTGAAAAAGGCCCGGTGGGGATTTTTGGAGCACCAGTAAAGGAAAAACGGGGCCGGCCCGCGCACGAACTCCCGGCAGGCTTCCGACATGCGGACATCGTCGCGTCCGAACCGGTTGTCAGGGCAACCCCAGGCAAAGGGAAAGAGCCGGTCAGGGGCGTAGTGCTTTTTCCCGACGCGGCCGGTGCGGTAGCCGCACTTGTTAAGCAGGGCCGGCAATGTTTCAATATTGTCGAAACAGGAAAAATGGTTGACGCCATGAGTGTGGCCGTAGGCGCCGGTGGCATGGTTGTAAAGGCCGGTCAGGATGTTGGCCCGGCTGGCGGCGCAGGAGGCGGAAGTGCAAAAAGCGTTTGTAAACCGAACGCCGTCTCCGGCCAGACTGTCCAGGCGGGGCGTGTGCACGGCGGCATTGCCGTAGCACCCCAGCGTTTCCAGGCCGTGATCGTCGGATACCATGAGCACGATGTTCGGTCTGTTTTTGGGGCGCTTGCTTTGCATGTTAACCTTCCTGGCGGTTGCGCGGCGCCATGAAAATGACGGCGCGGTTAATTAGATCGGTGCGAGCGGTCTCCGTAAATCCCGGCGGCCGCGATGGGCGCGGCCCTCCAGTGCGATAACATGCTGGTTACCCGCGCGATTCCGCTGCAACCGGCTCATTTGATATTGAATAGTGATCCGCGGTATAAATATTCATAGCAGCCCATGTCTACGCGGCGCTGGATCGCGTCCACCCGCCGCCGTCCGTCCAAATCAATTGCGCCCGGCTCGGACATCCAGGGCAGGTTCAGTCCGGCATTTATCCCGGGCGAATCGGCGGCCAGCCTGAAACCGGCGTCGGCGAATATCGGCGCGTTGGTGATATTGTCCGCGCCGGGCAAGACCACGGAAGCCACACAGTTGGAAAATACTATGTTGTTGGTGTAGGCATCAATCAGGTTATCGTACATGATTGTGTTGACGACCCGCGCCCCGGCATCATTCGTGTAGTTGCCGATGCCGCCCGCGGCGTTATTGGCAATAGTGCAGTTTTCGATATTGCCGGCGAATTGGCAATGCACCACATCGCGTGAGGTATTGGTGTTTCCCGCCACCAGGCAATTGCGCAGGTAGACGTTTGTGCCGTAGTAAATGTACACATCGTGTCCGGACCGCCCGGTAGAAGTGCTGATCTGGTGATTGGATACGATCACACAGTTTTCAATGATCCCGGAATACCAGATATTCACGCCGCCGCCGGAATCACGGTAGGAGGCGGTATTATGGGCAATGGTGCACCAGCGCACTATCAAGTTCGTTCCCAGCCTGGTCCCGTAAAATCCGCCGCCGCCATTCGCGGCATTGTTTGCGCGGGACTTGTTCCATTCGATGGAGCAATGCTCAATGATGCCGGTGGAATAATCGTTAAGGAAAAATCCGCCGCCGCCGTTCGTGGCCTCGTTATAAATCACATTGCAATGCGTTATCAGACCCACCTTGCGTCCGACTACTTCCGTCGCTATTCCGGCGCCGTAATTGGCGGTGACATTGCTGTAAATGATGCAATTTGTAATCATGGCCGATCTGCCGATCAGAATGCCGCCGCCGCGGCCGTTGCCCCCCTGCAGCTTCAATCCGTCCACGATCGCATCAACATGGTTGACATACAGCACGCGGTTGGTCTCGGGCTTCCCGGGGTAATTGTCGGCGTCCAGGATCGTGCTTGCGGGCGCCGTCAGACCGTTGCTCCAACTGCGCAGGACGATGCCTTTATTCACGGCAATCTCATTGGTCAGATGATAGACGCCATTGGATATGTAAACGATATTGCCGCCGTTGGTATTGATGGCGTTAATGGCATCCTGGATGTTGGTGGCGGCCGTGGACCATGTGGTGAACAAGCCGTCCGGCGCGGCGCCGGGTGTGTCCGGCGGGACGACATATACATTCGTGGCGCCGGCCGTTGAGCACAGCAGCAATGCGGCGCAAAAAGCATATTTCAGGCCGCCGGGCATCCGGTTCATGCTGCATGCTGAATACATGACTGTCATAACACACCTCCGGAACAGGTTGACCGCTATTTTTTTCGTATGCCTGCCATTTGTTAAATTTTGACGCAAAATCCAGGAAACCGCAAACAAAAAAATATCATCGAGCATGCCTGCTTATGAAGATTTTTACATTGCCGGCGATGCCCGAGATTGACGGCTCACCGCCGATAAAATTAACGGCGGAATTGGCTACCCGCAGGCGCAGCCGGTTCCGGCCCGGGCGGACCAGCCGGCTGATATCGCATTGATACGGCGGCCAGGCCAGCACGCCGGCGGATTTGCCGTTGATTTCCGGCTCCGCCAGATCGTGTACGCCGTCAATCTGCAGCAATAATTTTCTCCGTTGGTCCGGCAGCGCCGGCAGTTCGAATTCATTGGAGTAAATCATTGTGCCGGAATAAAACGGCCAGCCGAGCCTGGTCCAATCCGCCAATGCGCGCAGGCGCATCTCAGCCGGATTGTTTTCTATCAGCCAGCCATCCGCATGCGCGCTCACGCGGAAATTACCCATCAGCCGCAGGGGATCGTGCATGGGCGGCGCGCCCGGAGCTTGGAAGGACACCTTGACCGTATTCCAACCGGGGCGCAGCAGGCGGGTGACGTCGGCGGCAAGATTATAGGCGTCAAACACCCGGCGCGGCCGGCCAATCAAACGCTGCCCGTTTAATGCGATGGCATGGGGGGCGGCAAAGCCGCCTTCTTCCCAGACCAGATATGCGTCGGGCGGAAGGCTTTTGACGTAAAACCGCGCGCGGAGCAGGGGCTGCGGAGGGAGTTGCGGCGCCTGCCCGGGCAGCGGCAGGTGGAACAGACGCCCATCCTGGCTGCGCCATGCGTCAAGCATCAGGGTGTTGTCCCCGCAGAGTTTCAATGTCCAGTTATGGCGCAGATTGATTGCGCGCGGTTTGGAAGCGGCGGCAACGATGGTAACGGCGCGGCCGGCTTCGGATTCGCGCAGCAACGCAGCGCCCGTCGGCGGCAAATCCAGGGCGGCCCCGCCGGTTGCATGCGGGTCCATGGGCCGGAATGCGCCGGATTGGTCATCGCGGATTTCCAGCCATTTTCCCGCGGCGGTTGCCAGCCTGCAGCGCAAGCGCTTTTCCGCCGGATTGAAAACAAAGTGGTAAGTTTTCCGGTTGAGCGTGCGCGAATGGCAAAACAGATCCTTGCCGGATGCGGTTGTCAGCGGCCTTTTAATCCAGGCGGCCAGAGTGGTTTCCAGGTTCCCGGCGCGGCAGGTGCGGCCGATGGCGGGAAGGCGGCGGCTGGTTCCCAGTATCCGCGGCTGCGGCCCGGCGAAAATCACGGGCAGACGGAGCCGCCGCAAGGCGGCCGCCGCTGCGGCGTCCAGCGCCGGCGCACCAGGCACGATCAGCGCTTTATAATAACATCGGCCGATGCGCAGACCGGCCTTATTGCTCCGCGCGTCCGCCAGGTCCGGTTCAGCCACGAAGTCAAAGTCGAAACCGCGCGCCAGGAGCCGGTAAACCAGATCGCCCAACGCCTTGCGCCAGCCGGACAACGCGGTTTCAGCGCCGGGCAGAACCGCGTTGATATGCGCGGTGGGATACAGAACCGCGAGGTCGCAGATGCGCCTGCCCCGCCGCAGCAACCGGCAGGTGTCTTCAAGATAATCGGCCAATTTGTTGAAGTAAGGCCAATAGGGCGCCGTTTGGAAAATCGAGGGCGGCGCATCGCGTTTACGCGGTCCGTCCAGCGAATAGTATTGTCCGTGCAGAACGAATTTATTGACGCCCATGACCATTTGCCAGTCCAGCATGGATTTTGCCCGCGCCAGGCTCAAATCATCGCCGCATACGGCCAGCGATTCGGACAACACCTGCGGCCGGCCGGCCTGCCGCGCCGCGGAACAAACCAGTTTCGGGCCGATGTTTATGATGCTGTAGGGGCGCGTGCCGATATTTGAGCCTATCAGGTCAATCCCGGGCATATGCATATCCTTCAGCCATCCCATCAGGTCCGGCGTCATGGCTTGCTGTCCGATGGGATTTTCCTCCGGGCTGAAATGGCCGGTGCTCTGGATGCCGTTTTTTGCGCACCAGCGGCTGATCGGTTTGGTGAATGCCGCGCGAAACATATGTCCGAGCAAACGCCGGTAACGGTGGCGAACCAGGTCGGTTTGATCATCCAACTCATATTTCAGATGCGGCAACAGGGGTAAAATATCCGCGCCGTATGCGCGCCGGAATTGTTCGGGCAGGGAATCGGTCCACGGGAAATCCCCGGTGACCTTGGGTTCGTCGGTGAAAATCCCCCGCACCCGGGCAAAACGTCCGGCGCCCAATTCGCGGCGGTAACGCGCATGGGTGATTTTCATGAAATATTCGACCGCAGCCGGATTGATCAAGTCCGGCAGGGTGCCCCATGTGTTGTAGGGCTGTATTTGCGAAAAAACGCCGACAATCAGATATTTGCCCGGCGGCAGGCGCGATTGCAACCGCCAGGCAATGCCGGTGGTTCCGGTGCGCCAATGCGCTCGCGTGGTATTTTTATAGGGCTTGTAATAGCCGTTGGTTGTCCGGCGCAATTCCGTCCATTGTTTGCGCACCAGGCCGCAATCTGCCGTCAGATCGGCGGCAATTTTGGACGGGCGTCCATCGTCCAGGAGCAGGGCGTATGCGCCCACCAGTTTCTGGGCGGCGAAATCCACGGTGATGGCGCCGCCGGCGCAGGCGGTTGCATGTTCTTCAAAAACAAGGGTGCGTCGGATAAATTCAGGGTGGTCCAGCATTACCCGGCCGCCGGCCGCGCCGCTGGGGAACGGATCCTCGTCATAAAGCCAGAATTCCAGGTTCAGCCGGCGGCATTCTCCGGCAATGAAACGGATGGCGTCAAACCAGGCGCGCGAAAGATAGGGTGTTTGCAGCCCGGCGCGCGCGTGGGGCAAGACGCCGGCAAATCCCCGGGATTTCAATTCCATCAACTGCCGCCGCAATTCATTTTTCTCCAGGCGGTGGTTGAGAAGCCAGAACGCGAAGACTGATCCGTTTGATGTCATGTGTGCCGGTTATTGTGCGGGATGGCCGCGGTTGTCTGGAACGGAGTTGAAGAATTCAACATCATGGTCAAGGTTATGCGGCGGAATCTGGTGTTGATTGATATCCTTCCATATCGCAGCGTGATTGTGCCAGTCGCCGACCAGGGCGTGGTCGGCAAGGGCGGCGTGGTATCGTTCCAAAGTCCGTGCTGGATTCCAATCGGCGAAAATTCGCCCAAGCAATTGATTTAAAATATCCGCGCAGGTTGAATCATTGGCAAGATCGTTTTGTTCCCCGGGATCATCGTCAAGATTAAAAAGGGATGGCGGCAGGTTGGCGGCGTCCCCGTCCACCCAGCACTTCCAGCATCCCGAACGGATCATGCGCGATGGAATGGCGGATTTATCCTTGCGGTTTTGCCCGATAATTTCGCTGAACGTTTCATTGCGCCAATCCGACGCCGTTTGGCCGCTCAACAACGGCAGCAATGAGCGTCCGTCAGTTTGGGGCAGCGGGGGTATGCCGGCCATGTCCAGGATGGTTGCGCCGATATCCGTCAGGTTGCATACGGCTTTTGAGACTGTGCCGGGAGTGGTAACCCCCGGAGCGCGCACAATCAGAGGAATGCCGGCGCTGCCTTCAAAAAAAGTGCCCTTGAACCACAGCCCATGATCGCCCGCCATGTCGCCATGGTCGCTGGTGTAAACAACCACCGTGTTCTCCGCCAAGCCTGTCTGTTCCAGGGTTTCGAGAATTAAGCCCGTGTTTCTGTCGGTCATTTCGCACAGCGAGTAGTAGGCCGCGCGCGCGGCGCGGACGGTATCCGATGCAAAGGGGCGGTCCAGATCATGCTGTCTGGCGAACCGGCGCGCCGTTTCCGGGAGCGATTCGTAAGAGCCTTCCGGCAGCGCTACGCGTTCAAGGTAGTATTTAAACAAATCCGCCGGCGCGAAATAGGGGCAATGGGGCATGATAAAACCGGTTACGAGCACGAAGGGGATATCGGATTGGGTTTGTTCGCGCAAAAAACTGCACGCCGCATCCGTTACGTTTGCGTCATACCACTGATACGGCGAACTGCCCGTACCGGATATTTCCACCGCTCCGCGTTCCATGGAATTTGTTATTTTCGGGATTTTCGAGTCAGGCCGGAACTGATTGCGCAATTCCCATATCCTGCGCTCGGCAAAACCGTGCCATTGATCAATTCCCCCGAAATGCATGCGTCCCGCCAGACATGTGCGGCAGGGAATTTTGAAAAAGGGGTGATTGTTCAGAGGGTGAATCCAGGTGGGGATGTCCGATGCCAGAATGCCGGAATTATTCCAGACCCGGTTTTTCCCGGGGAAGCGGGTGGTCATGAAACTCATGCGGCTGGGGCAGCAGATAGGCGACGGACAATAAGCGGCGTCAAAGCGCATGCCCTCGCTTGCCAGTCGGTCGAGATTCGGCGTGCGGACAACCGGATCGCCATAACACCCGAGTCGGTGTTTGGAATGCTGGTCCGACATGATTACCAGAAAATTCAGGCGTTTTGTTGCAGTGCTCAAAATAATACTCGCGAGCTCAGATAAGATGTTTAGAAACGGATTGAAAATATGAGTTGCTCATCCGGATGAAGAGCGTATCACCAGTTCGGTTTCCACCAGCTTCTGCTCGACCGGGCGCCGCGGGTCGGCGATGATTTTGGCAAGCAAATCGAGCGCGGCCCGGCCTTGCCTGGCGTGCGGCAAATTCACGGAAGACAGGGCAGGGCGCGTTGTCTGGCAGAAATCCCGGTTGAAATAACCGAAAACCGCCAGATCGGCGGGAATATTTATGCCTGCCCGGATTGCCTTTTCCAGCAGGGTCCGGGCGTGATAATCATCGGTGATCACCGCATCCGCTTTGCGGCAAATATCCCGCGCGATATCCGCCGCCGCCAAACTTTCTGGATCGCCGGCGTATGCGCTTGGCAAAACCGGCAAATTCCATTCCGCCAAGGCCTGCCTGTATCCGTCGAGGCGGGGGTCGCATGATGCATTGCCCGTTTTCGGCAGCCCCCATAAAATGCGCCGGCGGCCGCTTTGCAGCAGCAGCCGGGTTACGCGATATCCGGTTTGCCGCTGGTCGAAAGCCACCATGTTGATTTGCGTCGAGACGGCGCTGGACGCGACGTAAACCATCGGCTTGTTCAAAAGCTGTATTTTTTCGGCAAACTCCCGGTCGCCGGCGGTAGCCAGGACCAGGATGCCGTCCACCGGCAATTCCTTCCATTCCGTCAATAAAGATTTGGTTTCCGGCTTGCGTCCCAATGAAATCAGGGCATATCCGCGTTCCGCGGCCATGGATTCGATGGCCTCGATTTTTTTGAAATGAGTCGGCATTTTTGTTTCATTAATATCGCCTTCCATATCCAAGTCGGGCAGGAGAATGCCAATAGTCAGCGCGGATCGGTTGGATTGGTGAGGGGGTATGCCGGAGACAAAAGTGCCTTTGCCGTGAATGCGGTAGATGATATTTTCATTCGCCAATTCCAGCAAAGCTTTACGGGCGGTATTGCGGCTTACCTTGAACAGTGTTGATATATCGCGTTCCGGCGGCAGGGGCGAGTTGGCGGTAATGCCTTGCCCCACAACGATTTCTTTTAAAGCGCGTTTAATGTCGGTGGCGTTGTGCAGCCGGCCGGCTTTGCGGGTGCGCTTGAAGATCAGTTTTGGCAGATCGGGTTGCATTGTCCGGCTTGATCCTCTTGATCCAGTTGAACCATTTAAACCAATTTTGTTAGCATGATTTAATTGAGTGTGTCAAGTTATTTTTCAAAAAATGCTTGACGCGCCGTCAATTCGTGATAGATTGCATTTCAGTTAAAACGTTTTAACCTGGTTGTTGCAAAAGAGGACATATGCAAGTACGCGAAGTGCCGTTTCTGGCGTTGGGCGGTGTTTACGGGCAGGATGATGTCGCGGCGGTGCAGCAGGTGACCGCCGCGGCGATGGGCGCGGGCGGCAATTTTTTTCCGTTGCCGGAGGAAAACGATTTTCAAAAAATGCTGGCGGAACACGAGGGCGCCCGCCGGGCAGTGGCGGTCAATTCCTGCGGTACCGCGCTTGATTGCTGCATGATGGCGCTGGGCATCGGGCCCGGCGACGAGGTGATTGTGCCGCCCCTGACATTCGTCTGCTCCGCCGGCACGGCGGTTGCGCGCGGCGCGCGCGTGGTTTTTGCCGATGTCAATCCGTCAACCTGGAACCTGGACCCGGCCAGGGTCCGTGAAAAAATTACCCCGCGCACCCGCGCAATCATCCCGGTTCACTTTTCCGGCCTGGCCTGCGAAATTGACGCCTTTGATAAAATCACTGAGGAAATGGGCGTGCCGGTCATTTACGATGCCGCCCACGCGGTGGGCGCGAAGTATAAAGGCCGGCCGATCGGCGGCCGGGGCCTGGCATCCTGTTACAGTTTCCAGAGCAACAAGAATATGACCTGCCTGGGCGAAGGCGGGGCGGTTCTGACGGATGACGCGGAGTTCGCCGAGAAAGTGCGCCAACTGAAGACGTTCGGGTATGTTTACGGCGGCCCGGCTTTGCGCGTGGCTTCCATCGGGTTCAATTACCGCATGACCAAGCCCCAGTATGCTGTGGGCATCACCCAGTTGAGGAAAATTGACCGGGTAATCCGCCTGCGCCAGGAACGCATGACGGAATTGAACAATTTGCTGGCGGATGTCCCCGAATTGATTTTGCCGGCCGGCCATGGCGCGGAACACGGCAGCCACCTGCACGTGGTGCGCCTTAATTCCGAACGGATGCGTTGCACGGCCGCGGAATTTACCGCCCACTTGAAGAACAAGTACAAGGTGGCCACCGCCAAGCATTATCCGGCGGTGTGGACCTGGGAGGCGTTTCAAAAGCTGGGTTATAACTCCGATGGCTGCCCGCTGGCCGACCGGATCTGCCGGGAGGTGTTTACTACGCCGGTATTTCCGATCACCATGGAAGATGATTTAAAATATATCGCCTGGGCGATCAAACAATCGGTGCGCGACCTGGGATGATCGGCGGACGAACCGGAGTAATTCACCGCGAAAGAGCGCAAAGAACTCAAAGAAAACAAAATATAATAATCTTTGTGATCTATGCGATCTTTTGAGGATAATCGTTCCACGACCTGGGATGATCGGCGGACGAACCGGAGTAATTCACCGCGAAAGAGCGCAAAGAACTCAAAGAAAACAAAATATAATAATCTTTGTGATCCTAGCGATCTTTTGCGGATAATCTTTGCGGATTTTTGTTCCAAAAGCGTTAAGAAAGAGACCATGAATAAATCAGTCAAATGGCTGCTGGTGGGTGCGGGGGATATCGCCCGGAAACGCGTGGCGCCGGCGCTGGCGCGGACGCCCGGGTCGCAACTGACCGCAATCTGCGATGCCCGGATCGAGTCGGCGCGCGCATTGGCCGGCGATGCCGGGGTCAACGCCGTCTATGACGATTATGACGCGGCGCTGAAGGGTACGGATGCGGATGCCGTTTATCTGGCCACGCCGGTGGGGCTGCATGTCGGCCAGGCCATCAGCGCGTTGCAGGCGGGGAAACATGTGCTGGTCGAAAAACCGCTGGGATTGTCCGGGCCGGATTGCCGCCGCGCGGCGGCGGCGGCCGAAAAAAGCGGATTGATTGCCGGCTGCGCCTATTTCCGGCGCTTGTCGCCGCGCTATTTGCAATTGCAAAAGCTGTTGCAGGAAGGCAAACTGGGAAAAATCATCCTGATCCGGATGGTTTATTATTCGCTGTTCAACCCGGGGCCGGCGGATCCGAAATACTGGCGCGTCATCCGCAAAAATTCCGGCGGCGGACCGCTGAGCGACATGGGAACGCACATGTTCGATGTTATGATAGGGCTGTTGGGAATGCCGGCCGCGGTTTTCGCAAAATGCGCCAACCTGACGACCGCCTGGGACGTGGAAGACTCCGCCGCCATTATCATGACCATGCCCGGCGGCGCGCTGGTGACGGCTTCTTTCAATTGGAATTGCAGCACCTGGCGCCATGAATTCGAGGTGGTCGGCGCGGATGCCAGGGTTAATTGGCTGCCATACGACGCCGGGCCCGTGGAATTTGCCGCCGGCCGCAGCCAGGAAAAACTGGATTTGCCCAATCCGGATAACGTGCATCAGCCGTTGATCGCTGATTTTGTGCGGGCGGCAATCGATAAAAGACCGCCGGCGATTCCGCTGGACGAAGCAGCCAAAACCAACATTCTGCTCGATGCCGTGTATCAGTCCGCCCGGGAAAACCGCGAGATAGCGCTATGAAATTTGAGCCGGCGCCGGAAAACGATTTTGCTGTGTATATCCGTTGTTATTACGACGAATGCCGCAAACGCTTCCCCGGAATTGAGGCGATTGCCGGCAAATGGGAGTTCCGCGACCTGATCCCGGGCATGAGCGATTTCGACACGCGTTTCATCCTGCGCGACGGCATGACCGCGGCTGACTGGTGCCGGATTTCCGCGGCGGTCGGTGAAACCCACCTGGCGCTCTGCCAACAATATCCCCGTTGGGCGCGCAACCTGGAGCATCTGCCGGGAATCAACCTCACCTGGACGGAGCTGGCTTCGGAGAAGAAATACTATCCCGAATATGAACAATGGACGTTTTATCACAATGAACAACCGCCACAGCTGGCGGCGGCGCAAAAACATCTGCGGCAGCGGCCGTGGGACGCCAAGAACGAGTATTTTCACCTGAAAAAATTCTGCCTGTATTACGGACGGTATGACCGGCAGATAGACCCTCCCGTCAATCTTGGCATCCATCAGAGTAAATATCCGCTGCACAGCCGCCTCATGCATTATTTCAACCCGCCCGTCATGTCGGCGGTTTGCCTGCTGGACAAGGTCAATCTGCCCGGCAAATTCGCCGCCTTCGAACGCGCCCGGGCTTTGTTTCCAAAACTGGCCTGCTGGCCGATGCTGGATGAAATATTGGGCGCGGATTACCGGATCGGGCGCTGGTACGCAGAACCGGCGTTGTCGCAACTGGAAGACGCCATGGAACAGGCTTTGAAGATAATGGCCGGGAGCCTGCGGGATGCGGTTACCCTGGCGCCGCGTTCGACCGGTGTGGATGTCGGGGCCTGGAAGAAAGCCCTGCAGGCACTGGAAATCGAACCGGCATTGAAGGTGTTTGAACACGCCAAGTTCGCCCGGCTGATGAAGGGACGCCTGCGGTTTTACGCTGCCGCGCCGGCGCATTTCGATACCACCTGGCTGATCCGCAACGAATTGGCGCGCATGGGCGGTAACCTTTTTTACGTTCCGTTTAGGGTTTACTGGCGCTGGCGGACCGGCGGGGATATCCAGGACCCGTTGGCGGTCCTGGACGAATTGCGCGGGAATCCATTGACCGATGCGCAGATTGCGGCGACGCGCGCATTCGTCAAAATCCTGGATGATTGGCGCAACATGGGCGAGCGCGCCGCCGCGCTGGCCCTGGCGGATGTGTTTGACGATTTTTTCGGCGCTTTGAACGCCATCAGCGAGGATCTGGATCGAGAAGATGAAAACGAATCACCACGAAAGAACGCAAGGAGCACAAAGAAACCAATTCTGTCTTTGTGATCTTTGAGTTCTTTTGCGGATAATTAATTCCCAATGAAGCAATGAGGTGGAATGCAATGCAAACAAGAGCATTGAAATTACTGGATGAAAGGTTCGGCGATCAGTGGAACAGCGAGATTCTGGATCGCTGGAACTATGACGATTTTATCAAAAACGAAAAATGGCGCAAAGGCTGGATCAGTTTCGACTGCTGCCGCCATGTTCCGGCAACCGACCGGGTGTATTGCGGCATCACTTCCTTTGCGGCGGATATCTTTTACGCCTACGACCGCGCTGGAGACAGGTTCGTTGATTGCGGCTATGCGCGCATCCGCAATCCGTTTGACGCCAAATTCCACCGATCGCTCGAATTGCGCGCGGCGGATGGTTGTTTGTATGCCGCCACGGCGTTGCTGCACGATATTGACCGTTACTGGGAGGCTCCGGGCGGCTCGCTTGTGCGCTACGATCCCGCCAACGGCGATATTCAAAAACTGGCCATTCCCCTGCCGCACCATTACATCCAGGCCATCTGTCTGGATCAGAAACGCAACGTGATTTGCGGCAACACTTTTACCCCTGAACGCATGTTTGCCTATAACCTGGCAACGGGCGAGTCGCGGGATCTCGGGCCGATCGGCAGCGGCATGGCCATGGGGCAGGGGGAAAACATTGAGCTGGATGACGAAGGCAATGCGTGGAGCGGCTGGTCTGTTACCCGCGCCTGGCAAATGCAGCCCGGCGTTGACTCGCACCGGCTTTGCCGGTATGACGTCCGGCAGGATAAAATCATATATTTCAACGCCGGTCTGCCGCGTCCGGACGGCGCCCATGGCTTTGTCAAGGTGGAAGGGATTTTTAATCTGGGGCATGGCAAACTGTTCGCCAGCGGCGGCAATGGTTCCATCTACCGTGTTGATCCGGATACCGGCATGGGCAAGTTGATCGGAACCCCGATCACGGATCGGCGCAGCCGGCTGGCGTCCTTGCGCTCCGCTCCGGACGGGATGGCATATGGCGTGACGGGCCGGGACGGCGCCTGCCAGGTAATAAAATTCGATCCGCGTTCCGAAAAATACGAAATGCTGGGCGAAGTGCGCGCCGGGGACGATGTCTGCTGGCAGGTGCATGACGTGGCGATAACGCCGGACGGCGTCATATATGCCGGCGAAAACGACAATCCCTATCGCAGCGGGTATCTGTGGGAAATAAGATTGTGACCTGATACGAAGTAGATTTTAAACTGGCCACAAAAGGCACAAAAAATCACAAAATAAATTTTGAAGGTAAACTTATAAATAATCGTAATAAAATCAACCGGGATTTTTATGTGTCCGTCAGCGCCGATTGCGAGGCGACCGCCCACGCAGTGAATGACCCCGCTTTGGGTGCGCGCGCGGTAAGGGGGCTGGTGGAGGTCATCCGGCGCGAAAACCTGGCCGGGACTTTTTATGTCATTCCCGGCGATCTTGCGGCCGATCCAGGGGTGTATCAAGACGCGGCAAAGCTCGGCTTTGAAATCGGTTTGCATGTTCACCCGGCGGATTTGGGCTCGGAAGAATTTTTGGGAGTGCTGGGGCCCAAAGAACAGCGCGCGGTGCTGCGGAAAGCCAGCCAACAATTTGCCCGGTTCATGGGGCGTCCGCCGGAAAGCGTGTGCCTGGGATACGCATCGGCCAATGATTACACGTATCCGATCCTGGCGGAGTTGGGGTTTACCCATGGGAAATGTTCCATCCCGACCCGCGTTTTGCCTGAATGCGCTTCCGTCTGGGCCGGCGCGCCGCTGGACGCCCATTATGTTCATCCTTGCAATCGCCTGTTGAGCGGGTGGCTGGATTTCGTGGAATTGCCCAACACGGTGGATCCGGATTCGCGCATGTGGGGCGGGAAGCATCCGCAGGATTTGCGGGTGGAACTGGTGGACGCCAAGAATCACTGGTACACCATCGCCAAGGCAGTGGATCGGCAATTGCGCGAGCAGCCGCCGGTAAAGTACATTGAAATCTGCACCCACAACACCTATGACTTCAGCGATCCGCGTAATTTCCGGCGCGAGACGCTGGAAAAAATGATCGCCCATGTAAAAAAAATCCTGGCCGACCGACAATGCCGGTTGATCCCCGCCACCGCCGGCCGGATTGCCAGGGTTTTCCGCGCCGCCGTTCCGAGGCCGCGCAGCCCGATATCGCTGAAACTTGATGTGCGCGGGCGATGAGTTCATGGCCATGAAAATCCGCCGTAAAATCAAGCGTATTGCTTTTCTGCAGGAGTATGCGAATCGTCCGGCCAAACTCCTGGAATTGATTCCGGAAGTCGCCGCCAAGGGATATGCCGCTGCGGCCTTCGCCGCGCGGATCGGCCAGGAACAGTTTTTAACGGAACTGGCTGCCGAAGCGGCGCGCCATGGCCTGGAAGTCATGGCCTTCACCGGATTCATGAAATACCAGCAGGACTGGCTGAAAGACCATCCCGAGCAGGCCGTCCGCACCAATACGGATGCGGAGTCGGTGGACCAGGACAAGGTGAGCGTGTTCTGGGGTTGCCCGTTCAATCCCGGTTTCCAGGAACGTTATTTTAAATTCCTGGCCGCACTCGGCGCCATCCCCAACATGACGGAAGTCTGGGTCAACGATGAGGCTTACCTCGGGTTCGGGCCGGACAAACTGGCCTGTTATTGTCCGGTCTGCGCCGGAGCATGGGCGGATGAATTCGGCGGCAAGATTCCGCGTCCGCCATTCCGCGATCCGGCTGAAAAAGCACGCTTCGTCACCTGGCGGTTCCGGCGCTGGAATGCCGTGCATGCCGAAATGAAACTCGTCCTTTGCCGTGATCATGCGGTGCGCGCGGTGTTTTTAACATCCCCTGCCTGTTGCGTGGGCAATCCGCCCTGGATCACCGGGGTGGATCTGGCGTCCATGGCGGATGGCATTGACGGCATCATGACCGATCCCTATTACACTTTCCATGAAAATCTGGCGCGTTATTTCCGTCCCCGGGAAGTTTACCTGAGCGAATGCTGCCGGATTCTGGCCGGCGCTTGCGGCAATGAGCGGCAGGCGGAAATCTGCGCACAGGGTTTCTCGCACGGGACTTTCACGCGTCCGCTGGATGAGCGCGACGGCTGGTGGGCCGGCATCGTGCCCGCGGCCCTGGGAATCAACGCCGTCACGGCGTATACCTATGCCTTGCAGCGCATCTCGCCCATGCAAAAAACATACGAAAAATCGTTCAAGCTGGACCGTTATTTCAACCGGGTTCAGCCGTGCGATTTCATCGGCGTGGTCAGCAGTTTGGAAACTCAATGCTTTCACCTGGATGGCGCCGGTGATAAATCCTGGATGGTGAATTGCCTGCTCCCTGTAACCGAAATGCTGCGTCACGGGGCCCTGCCGTACACTTACGTGCCGTCGGCGCGCCTGGATCAGCGCAATCGCCGGCGTTTCCCGGTGATGATTCTACCCCTGGTAACCTGCATGGGCGATGCAACGCGCGCTGCATTGCGCGATTACGTAGAACAAGGCGGCATCCTGATTGCGTTCGGGGAAACCGCGACCCGCGATGCCGGCGGCAGGCCGGCCGGCAACGGCGCATGGCTGGAGGATGTGTTCGGCGTGCGCGGCTTGGAATTATTGAATGTCAGCCGCCGGGTGGAGCCCGCGGGCGAGCAGCCCGCTTTTGCCGGTTTGCCCTGGCCGGATGAAGTTACCGGCGCTTACAGCGGCGGGGCATACTTTCCCGCGCTGGGCCTGGATCAGGCGGTAAGGATTGCAGCCTCCGCGGAGGCCGACGTTATCGCGCGTTGGCGGGATGATATTCCCGGCCCGGCCATTACCCGGCGCGTCCTGGGCGCCGGCCGGGCGATTTTTGTCGCCGGATTGCCCGGCCGCAATTTTTACTGTCCGGAAACCAGGTTATCGGTCCTGAATTTCATCGGATATGCGCTTGGGAATCTGATCATGCAGCATGCCGGAGGGCACCTGCCGTTGCGCATCAATCATTTCACGGCCGATATCCCGATGTTCAAGCTGCGTCCTGTGGATCCCAGGTTGTTTCCCACCGCGGAGTTCATGCCGTGCGCCGGCGAGTATCTATATCTGGCGACGATTGCCACGTATTTCCGGGAGTTCATGCGCTTCGAGTTGGAAGCGATTCTGCCGGAGGGCAAACAATGCCGCAGTGTGCGGGAATTGGTTTCCAATCGCCCGGTGCGCGATTTAACGCTGGAAGGCGGCCGGGTAGTCCTGAATGTGGCGTTGACTCCGGCTGATTGCATGAGGGTTTATGCTTTTGAGCTGCGCTGATTAGGCCGGCTGAAGCGCTTAAATTTACAGGTAAATAATAATGAATAGCAAATTGACGCAAAAGGTTCCGGCAAATCTTGAACAATGTCCGCGGATAGTGCTGAAGGGCAATGCCTACCAGCGCGGATATCAATACGGCGAAGCATTCAAAAAATATTTACCGGCGTTTTACGACTGGTTTGTGAAAAAACCGGCCGCGGAGGTGTTGACTGCGGAATATCGAGCCATCCTGGAGGAAACAGAAAAAAACGTTCACCAACACTATCCGCTTTTATTTGAGGAAATCAAAGGCCGTGCGGACGGTTCCGGCATGGATTATGACACCTGCCGAATCCTGGCGTTTCATAACGATATCCGGCCGCTTTTGAAGACCGGCTGTTCCAATGTGCTGACTACCCGCGGGCCGGACGGTCCATGGCTGGCGCGCACTTGCGATCTGAGCGAGGCTGAGCGCGAATGGCAGGTGTTGAGCGTGCATCTGGCGGACGACGGATTGTCCTATGCCTGCACCGGATACCTGGGGCTGATGGGAGGCGTCGGCGTTAATTCCGCGGGACTGGCGGTCGGCGGATCAAGTTCCAGCTCGTCCGCGCCGCCCGCGCGCAGGGGATTGGCCAACGCCATGCCGGTTATGCTTGCCACTATGAAAACAACGGACGAATGCTGCCGCCTGGCGGAAGAAGCGGGCTTGACCGGCAAGGGCGCCAATCTTGCGCTGCTGGACGCGGCCGGCGGCGCGGCAGTGCTCGAATATGCGCCGGGATTGCTGGCGATCCGCCGCCCGGATGACACGGGGTTCCTGGCTTGCACCAATCATTCCATTACGGGGAAAATACCGCCGTCCGATGCCGTGCGGGCAATCCTTGAAAATTCCCGGGCGCGTTATGACCATTTATGTGTCCAGGTAGGCCGGGTTGCGCCGGAACAGCGCACGGTGGCGCTGGCCCAACGCGCGCTGGCGGATCATGACGGTGAGCACCATGTGTGCCAGCATATTCCCCAAGGGTTGAACACAATTTACGCCTGGGTCATCCAGCCCGGAGTGGAGCGCAGCATCATGCATTTTAACTGGGGCTATCCCTGCCGGAACCGGTATGAAACAATAAAGCTGGACTGGTAGAACGCTTCATTTTCGTGAAAAACACAAACAACAGGAGGAGGCGCCATGAACGGTAAAACGCTGGGATGGCTGTGTCGGTGGGTTGCAGGACGATGGCTGGTGGGGGCTTTGATCGCCGGAGGCATGTTGCCGTTGATGGCGCGGGCGGCGAATTGTTATGTCGTGCCGCCCGGCACCCCGGACGCCGTACCGCAGGACCCTTATGACGATTGGTCCAAAGCCGCAACCAATATCCAGGATGCGGTCAATGCGGCAGCCACCAACCCCGCCTGCGACACCATCCTGGTGTCCAACGGCACGTATGCGCTCACTGGGCAAATCGCCGTGGCTATCCCCGTCGTTTTACGGAGCTGGAACAACGGTGTTACGGAGCGGGATGGGACGATCATCAATGGCGGCGGCGTTACGCGCTGCTTTTACATTGAAGATTCCGGTGTAGTGCTGGACGGATTCACCGTCACCAACGGCGCGGTGAACGGCTCCGGCGCCGGAATCTATCTGGCCGGCGGCGGCGTTCTCACCAATTGCCTGCTGACCGGCAACAATGCGCAAACCAACGGCGGCGGCCTGTATGTTGCGCCATCCACCACCGGCTTGCTGGCAAATTGCGAATTCGCGCAGAACAGTGCTGGCAACTACGGGGGCGGAATTTGTGTTGATCAGGGCGCCGCATGCGACATCCTGGCGTGCGCCATCCGGAATAACACCGCGGCCTATTCCGGCGGCGGATTGCAAGCTGGCGTGAATGGCGGCGACAGGGTTGCTTTGAACATTCAGGATGCCGATTTCATTGGCAACAAGTCTACCGTTGGCTCATACAGCGGCGGGGGTATGTACTTGGTGTATGTTGACCTTGCGGCAAGCCGGTGTTCGATTGTCTCCAATGTGGCGCAGGGGTATGGCGGCGGAATATCAATACGATATGTTTCAGGTTTAATGGAAGACTGCGATATCATCACGAATCAATCTTTATATAGTGCTTCTTATTCCTACGGCGGAGGGGGAATATATATGTATAGGAGCGATCCGGTTGTCCGCGATTGCCGGATTATCGGCAATTATTCGGCTTTGATCGGCGGTGGAATTCAGACTTACCAGTCCGGTTTATTGACATCATCGGCGCTGATTGACCGCTGCCTGGTTGTCAGTAATTTTGCGCTGAATGTGGGCGGCGGAATTTCTCTTTACACCTCCGATGTGCATGAAGACACGGTGCCCAGTGTTGTCCGCAGTTGTTTGATCGCGTGGAATAAGTGTGCCCGGCGCGGAGCGGGCGTCAGCATCAGCACCAACGGCGTGGTGGAAAATTGCACCATCGTCAGCAATTACACCACCCGCGGGGATTCGATGGGCGCCGGGCTGTTTGTCGGCAAAGATCAGGGACTCGGCCCGGGAGAAGTCTTTTGTATGAATGACATCATCGAGTTAAATCACACGGGCGGCGGCATCAGCAATAATTGGGCGATTTATACCGGCAGCGTTCCGGTATTTTCCAATTGCTGCTCCACCCCGTCGCTGGCATCGTTCGGCGGCGGCAACATCGAGTCCGATCCGCTATTTGTGGATATAGATGGATGCAATTACCGGCTGGCCGCCGGTTCCCCGTGCATTGACCGCGGCTTGACGCTGGATTGGATGCTGGCCCCCGATGCGTTGGACATGGACGCTAATCCACGCGTTTTCGGTTACGGCCGCCGGGTGGATATGGGCGCCTACGAGCGCTGGTATTCCGGCAGTTTCTTCAGCATCAGGTAAATCCGTTTGACCATGCAAAATCCAGGGGGGAATGACCGGAATGATTCAAAAGATATGGTTGCCGGCCTTGCTGGCATTTGGCGCCGCCGCGCTTCAGGGGGCGGCCGGCCTTGAAATCCAGGCTTCCGTGGCGGATATTCCGGCGGCGGTGTTAAATGTAATGCCCACGCCGAAACAGGCCGCGCATGTTGATGGCGGCTTGATCCTGGGCGGGGAAAATGCCGGCATCATGATCGTTTTGGATGATGCGCCCGCCGGGAAGGAGGTTGCCGCCGCGGACTACCTCAATCGGCGCCTGCGCGATTTATACCACCTGCCCGGCCTGCCGGCGACCAACGCCGGGGCGCTGTCCGACGCCGTCCGGGCCGAATGCGATCTCATCGTCATCGGCAATTCCTTCCGCCACCCTTTGATCGTTGCCAACCATGACCGGATGGCTGACGATATCGCGTTCCTGCGGAACCAGGCCAGCGGTCAGGCTTACGTGATCCGCTGCCTGCAGAATCGCAACAGCCCGAGATCGCTGATCGTTCTGTCAGGCAAGGGCGATCAGGGGACCTTGTATGCCGCGGCAACGCTTTCCCAGATGATTCGCAAAGTTCCGGACGGATGGGAACTTGCCCTGGCCGATATCCGCGATTATCCGGATTTCGAGGAACGCTTGATTTTCCCGGCAGCCTGGAAAAATTTTCCCATCGATGCGGCAATCTCGGTCAAGGCCACGATAGCGCCGTTTGTCTGGATGACCAAAGAGTCTGTGATGTCGGCTAAGTCGGATGCCAATTACCTGTTGGAAAACCGGCGCGGCCGCGCGCTGGGGGTCCGCCCGCTGGTCATGCCCGGCCTGCTGGATATGGGCCTGCAAAACCGCCGGACTTATCCCGAGGGCGAGGTATACGAGTGTATCGGAACGGTTAATGACGCGGATAAAACACGCGGGTATTGCCAGAGCAACCTGGAACTCCGCCGTTTGAAAGCCTGGCGTTTAAAAGACTTTGTCACCAGAACGGAACCTGGCGTGCTTTATCTGCATGGCGAGGACTACGACACCTATGCCACCGCCCAGGCCGCCTGGAAGAATCGCTGTAAGGATTGCCGGGTAAAATGGCCGTCGGACGATTTGGAGTCCGGGCGGGGCCAGGCCGGCGCCTTTGCGGAAGACCTCAATGCCATTCTGGAAGCGATTTTTGCGGTCAGCAATGCCAGCGGATACGCGGCGGCGCGCGACTGCCTGGTAGGCCTGGTCGTTCCTCCTTACACCCGCTGGTCAGAGTCGGATGAAAGCTGGGACAAGGAAGTCGCTTTTTATGTCGAATTGAGCCGGCGTCTGAAATTCGTGGATAATGTGCAGTTTATCCTGCGCGAAGCGGGGCCGCGCCGGGATGGAAAATCCTATCGGTTGGAGGAATTAAGCCGGCGCTTGCGCGTGGAAGCCAAAGGACACGGACTCTGGGCCTATATCCATGGCGGAGACCGGCGGACAACATGGCGGAATTGGCCGGTACGCCATCGGGTGCAGTTCCGCTGGGTTTGTTCGCCAATCTTCACCTGCGTGAACAGCGGAATTTCGACCTTGATGTTGTCGGGCCAGGCCGACACGTTGATGAAGGCGGAGTACGCCTGGAATATGCGGCCGGCGGGCGGGTATTGGCTCGATCCGGAATCATTCGATGCGTATTATGCGGCGATCACGCGTTTCTACGGAGTCGCATATTTGCCGGAAATATTCGATCCCGGCCGGTTTTTCGACCGCGTGTATAAAAACCTGTATGGCGAGCTGGCGGGACAATTGGCGGCGGACGGATTGCGCCCGGTGATATTCAAGGATAGCCTGATGTTCCCCGTTCCCGGTGCTGGTTGGCTGAAGCTGCTGGATCCAGTCTGGGTATTTAACGATTCTGCCGCCCTGCACGGGAAATGGCGGGAACTGTTCCGGCAGCAGGCGGAGGCCAACCGCCGGGCGATCCAGGGGTTGCAAGCCGCGCTTTCCGCCGCCGACTTGCCGCCCGGACGGAAATCCGAAATAGACAGTCAGATCACGGATTACACGCGCGGCCTGGCGTGGGCGGAAATGGCCGAACAGGAAGCCGGGTATTACATGGCCGCTTTCAACGGGGAAACAAACGCCGCCGGCGCTCTAACGGAATTGCGCGCTGCGCTTGCGGATGCGCCTGCTGAAGACAAGGATTTTGCGGCGGCGCGTTTAAAACGTATGGATGACGCCGCCGCCAAAATACCGGCAATCTTAACCAGCGTGGCCGCGCATAACTTGCAACTCGAAGACTTGCGGCGCGAGGCGCCCGCGATCCAGGCGCGGATTCGCAAGGAATTGCGCATCCGCCCCGGGTATAATGTCTTGGAAAGCATTGCTCCTTTGGAATATATGCGCATCGCGGTAATCCCGGGTTATTCGGGCCTGAAACGGTTCCTGGCCGACAAGCGTTTGGGTTTGTGCCGTCAGTTGAAGGATATCGGCCCGGAGATCATGGACTACGACGTGGTATGTTACGGCGGGCCGGCGAAACTGACGGAAGATCAAACCAACCTGTTGCGGAGTTTCGTGCAGTCCGGCGGCGGATTATTCATCATCGGCAATACGCCGCAAGCCATGCTGGGTGGCACGGATATGACGACCATTGCCGATTGGCTGGGCGCCGTCAAATTCGTGAATGCGTCTGGACCACTGGCCGCACCGGAGGCTTCATTTATTTCTCAAGAAACGGATGAATGGCTGGCAGGTTTCCAGGCGTCCAGGAGCGCCGCTGCGGTAATGGCGCCTCTGACCGGAGTGCCGCTGCTGACTTTCGCTGATAACCCGCGGGCGGCGTTTCTGCTGGCTAACAAGTTCGGCAGCGGCCGCGTGGTTTTCGCATCGACAACCCTTCTTCCGGAGGAGATGATATACAAACTTATTCTATGGCTGGCGCACAATAAAATTGACAATATGCCGGATTATATGGTGGAAGAACGGCATCCGTGATCCTGTCGAAATCGAATGATTCATGGTCAATATGATTGCGGCGCCGGGTAAATATGTTGGCGTGTTTCAGCTGGAAAGTTACGCAAATGAAAACCAAAGGATGTTGTCGGAAAATATGCATGCCGTAACGCCAATCGAATTTTTCGATGCCAACGCAATGCTTGGCAAACCGCTGGTGCCGCCGCGAGCCGGTTGCCTTGTTGCGGATAAATTGGCGCAAACCGCCGGAGTTTATAATATTTCAAAATGGCTGGCATTCAGCGCTACGGCCATGGATAACGATCCTGATGCCGGCAACAGCGAAATATTGAAAATGACATTGAAAAAGTCGGGGTTATTCCCGTGTTGGGTTGTTCTGCCCCATCACACAGGGGAGTTCCATACGCCCAAAATCTTGATTGAGAGGATGCAAAGCAAACGAATAAAAGCCGCAAGAATATTTTTGGATTCATATCGCCTTGAATTGTCGCGTTGGGTGTTCAATGATCTGTTCCATCGGTTTCATATCCACAAGATTCCTGTTTTTCTGGAGCTGCCCGCCAATCCCGCGGCCTGTTTTTGGGATAATCTGTACCAGGTTTGCGGCGCCTTCAACGACATGCCGGTCGTTTTGTCCGGCAGCCGTTTGACAAATTATCCCAGGAAGATTTTTCCTTTGTTTCAAAAATGTAAAAATCTCTTTATCGAAACAGCCGGCTATCAAGTTTTCCGCGGGCTTGAATATGTGTGCAGGAACTATGGCGCGCGGCGGTTGATATTCAGTACCAGAATGCCGTACTTTAACCCCTTTCCGGCGGTGGCGGCGGTGAATTATGCCGGAATCAGCCAAACCGAAAAGCGGCTGATTGCCGGGGGAAATCTGGCCGGACTTCTGAAAGGAGTTGTTTTTTAATGCGGGCGCAATCGTTGCTTTCCTTCGGCCTGGCCGGCGCGAGAATGCAGGGGGTGTCCATTGTTGACGCGCATGCCCACCTGGGAACATACAGCAAAGCCGCGTGTTTATACCGGAGTGCTGCCGACTTGGTGGAAGCGATGGATGTGATCGGCGTTGATATGGCATGTGTTAATGCCATCCAATATCCCGATGTTGAACAAGGGAATAACATCATCATAGAGGCCATGCGGCAATATCCGCGCCGATTTGTCGGTTTCATCAGCGTCAACCCGCATTACCCGGCGGAAATCCAGCCGGAACTGGAAAGATGTTATGCTGCCGGAATGCGGGGGATAAAAGCGCATGAAATTATTCACAAATATCCGGTTGACGGCCCGAATTATAAGGCGGTATGGGAATTCGCCAATCAACACAGGCTGGCCGTGTTGGCCCATATCGCCAGCGGGCCGCGGGCTGATACGCTGCGCAATATAGCGCGGAAATATAAAAAAACATCCTTCATTCTCGCCCATTATAATTCCGGCGAGGAAGAAGCGTCCGCCGCAATAGTTAAACAGTATGCCAATGTTTATCTCGATACGGCTTGGACGCAAATGCAGTCCGGGGCGATCGAAAGATTGACCGCGGCCGCCGGGTCGGAGCGGATAATCTTCGGTTCGGATATGCCTTTGTCGGACTTGGCCCATAGAATAGGCGCGATTCTGTGCGCTGGAATCGCCGACGCGGACAAGCGGAAGATATTGGGTGGGAATATGTTGAAAATTATCGGCAAATCCGGATTCTCACCCTAGCACAGACATACAGCAAGGATCAACGCAGTTTTGGAAAATGCATGCAAGGAATTGGTATGGCTAACGGCGACATCATCCAAGGCCCGGCCGACGCGGCGCAATGTCCGCGCATTGTTTTGAAAGGCAATGCCTATCAACGCGGTGTGCAGTACGGCAAGGCTTTCAAAAATTACTTGCCGGCGTATTATGACCGGTTTGTGAAAAAACCGGCTGCGGAAGTGTTGACCGCGGAATATTGCGAAATCCTTAAAGAGTTGGAAAATACCGTCCGGCAGTACCATCCGCAATTTTTCGCTGAGCTTAAAGGGCGCGCGGATGGCGCCGGAATGAATTATGACGCCTGCCGAATCCTGGCGTTTCATAACGATATCCGCCCGCTGCTGCAACCTGGCTGTTCCAATGCCCTGACAACCCGCGGGCCGGACGGTCCATGGCTGGCGCGCACTTGCGATCTGAGCGAGGCTGAGCGCGAATGGCAGGTGTTGAGCGTGCATCTGGCGGACGACGGATTGTCCTATGCCTGCACCGGATACCTGGGGCTGATGGGAGGCGTCGGCGTTAATTCCGCGGGACTGGCGGTCGGCGGATCAAGTTCCAGCTCGTCCGCGCCGCCCGCGCGCAGGGGATTGGCCAACGCCATGCCGGTTATGCTTGCCACTATGAAAACAACGGACGAATGCTGCCGCCTGGCGGAAGAAGCGGGCTTGACCGGCAAGGGCGCCAATCTTGCGCTGCTGGACGCGGCCGGCGGCGCGGCAGTGCTCGAATATGCGCCGGGATTGCTGGCGATCCGCCGCCCGGATGACACGGGGTTCCTGGCTTGCACCAATCATTCCATTACGGGGAAAATACCGCCGTCCGATGCCGTGCGGGCAATCCTTGAAAATTCCCGGGCGCGTTACGATCATTTATGCAAAAAGGTGGGACAAGTGGCGCCGGAGCGCCGCCCGATCGAACTGGCCAAGCGCGTCCTGGCGGATCATGACGGCGAACACCACATTTGCCAGCACATTCCCGGCAGTTATCACACCATATACAGTTGGATTATCCGCCCCGGCGCAGGCCGCAGCGAATTGCATTTTAACTGGGGCTATCCCTGCCAAAACCGCTATGAACGCCTGGTGTTGGATTGGAAGACAGCCCCGTTTTAAATGGAATGCTCAATGAAAAGATTTGGAAAACAGGAGCGGTTAAACCTCAACGAAGTGCTTCGATCCGAGGTCTTAACCTGCACTTCGCCGCGCGCGAAATTTACTCCTTTGTTCGAGGCTGCCTTTGCCAAACGTTTCGGCGTAAAATACGCGGTTGCCATGAATTCCGCCAGCTCAGTGCTGCATTCCGCGTTAATTGCGGCCGGGGTGGGCGCCGGCGACGAAGTCCTTGTGGATCCCATTTCCAGGTTCGCCGCCGCTGCCGTTCTGTGTCAGAATGCCGTCCCGGTGTTCGCGGATGTGCGCAGAACGACGTTCAATATGGATCCGGCTTCGCTGGATAGGCGCATCACAAAGCGGACCAAGGCCGTTATTTGTACCCATTTGTTTGGCCTGCCCTGCGAGATGGATGCCATTGCCGCCATCGCGCGCCGCCACAAGCTGGTGCTGATTGAAGATTGCGCGCTCAGCTTGCGTTCGAAATACAAGGGGCAATGGGTTGGAACGATTGGCGACATTGGCGTTTTCTCCTTTGCCGCGGGCAAACAACTCACGCTGGGTGACGGCGGCATGGCTTTGACCAATGACCGGAAACTCCGCGACGGCCTGCTGCGGTCGCGCCTGCATGGGTTTATCAAGGGCAGGGAAAAAGAGATGGGCGGCTATTTGGGCTGGAATTACCGCATCACCGAGCTGCAATCGGCCGTGGGCCTCGCGCAAACGGACAAGATGGACGCCATGATTGCGCGCCATATTGCGGCCGCCGGCCTGTTCGATCTCGCCATCCGGGCAGGCAAATGCCTGGTTCCCAGACCGGCGCCGGCCGATGTGACGGATTCGGCGCAGTCTTACGCGTTTTTATTCGATGACGCGGCATGCGGGAAAACTATCCGAAGCTTCAAAAACGACATGCAAGGCGCTTGTGTCAGCGTGGGTTCCTATGAGAAACCGATTTATCTTCATCCGCTGATTTCCGGGATGAAGATGTACGGCAACCGGGGCTGTCCCTTGTCATGCCGTTATTACGGAGGAAGAATACGATATGCCGAGGGGCTTTGTCCCAACGCGGAATACGTTGCGCCCAGGATGTGCGTGATTGGAATTACAAGTCTGCTCAACAATTATACACAACGGGAAATTATAGGCTTGGCCGGAAAGATCAAAGCAAGAATCGGTGAGCGTAACATCAATGCGCCGGGCCGGCATTTGCTCCGAGATGATGGATCTCAATCCGGAATAAGATGAGTAAGATTGATATACATGTCCATCTCGGTTCGGGCATCAAAATGCGCCTGGAGCCGGAGGATCTCCTGCGTTTGATGGATGACGCTGAAATCGCGATCGCCGTGGTATGCCCCATGGATCGCTTCATCGCCGTTGACAATCGCGCGGGGAATGATTATGTCGTTCGGGCCGTGCAGGCGCATCCGGACCGCCTGGCCGGCATGGCCGTGG
The DNA here is from genome assembly GCA_964463985.1 of uncultured Verrucomicrobiota bacterium. GTDB lineage: Bacteria > Verrucomicrobiota > Kiritimatiellia > JAAZAB01 > JAAZAB01 > JAXGPF01. The sequence continues at coordinate 32,130 of CAYXEK010000002.1, read as the reverse complement.
CCAATCCCTGGTTCGGCGCCCGGGCGGTGGATGAACTGCGCCGCGCCCTGGACGCGGGATTGGCGGGCTTGAAACTGCATCCGGTGCTGCAGGGATTCCGCCTTTGTGATCCGCTGGTTGATCCGTTGCTGGACATCGCGGAAAAACACCAGGCGCCGGTTTATGCGCATACCGGCACCGCCGGCCTGGCCGAGCCGTTTCAACTGATCGAACTGGCGCGGCGGTATCCTGGTTTGCAATTCATCATGGGGCATGCCGGGGCTTCCGATTATTATTACGACGCCATGCGCGGCCTGGAATTCGCGGATAACGTATGGCTTGAAACCTCGCGCAACGGACCGGGCAATTACCTGCAATGGCGGACGGCGGGCCTGGCCGGCCGGGCGGTTTTCGGGTCAAATGCCCCGGAATATATCCCGGCGTTGGAATTGCAAACCATGGGCGATGTTTTCGAGGCCGGCGATATGGAGCGGATCTGCAGCGCGAACGCCCGGTTGATTTTCAAGGACAAATTGCCGTTATCCTGAATCCGTGATGAGGCCAGTATGCCGCAGATGCGCGGCGCGAAGGATGAAGCTGTATAAACATACCGCGAGTCCTTCGCAACTAAGCAGATGCGGCATAATGGCCTCACCCGCAGGGCGGTCTTTTCCGTTTAACAACGTCGCATATTTTTTGTGATATTGTAAGATGCCGCAAATTATTGTTAATTCGAACATTATCTTGACAACATAAAATCCCGTTACGGATTCAGGGTTATGATTATTGACGCCCACAGCCACATCGAGCCGCTGGCGGAGTTTCAGGGCGGCGCGGGCCTGTATGGCAGAAATACCGACCTGGCCGGGTACCTTGATCAATACCGCGCCAATGGCGTGGATGCTGCCTTCGTTTTCATGTTGAATGGGCTGTGGCTTGAGTCGAGAATCCCGGAGAGCAATGACGGCCTGGCGCGCCTGCGCGATCAGGCGCCGGACTTTCTTTATCCCTGGGGTACAGTCATGCCGGCCTGGCCCGAGTCCAAGTTGCGCGCCGAAATCCGCCGCATTGCCGGCCCGCTCGGACTGTTCGGCATCAAGCTTCATCCGCTGGTGCAGGGCGTTTCGCTGGCTTCGCCGGGGATGGATATATTGGCGGAAGAAGCCATCACCCAGGGATTGCCGGTGACTTTCCATGATGGATCGCCGGAGTATTGCTCGGCCATCCAGACGGTGTGTTTTGCCCGCAAACATCCGAAACTCACGGTTGTGTCGGCCCACAGCGGTTTGCGCGAGCATTGGCCGGATTTTATCCCGGCGGCGCGGGAATTGCCGAATTTATGGTTGTGCTTGAGCGGCCCAAGTCAAATGGGAATACAAGCTTTGTATGACACCCTTGGCCCAGAAAAACTGCTTTTCGGGTCGGACGGCGGGCTGGGGCATCCGGCAATAATCACGGCCTATCTCAGGCGGATCAGGGCTTTGCGCGCGCCCGAGGACCATAAAGCCATGATCCTGGGCGGCAATGCGCAAAGATTTTTACAGGCAAGCCGCCGTTATCGGCGCGCCATGTCTGAAAAGGTCAACCCCGACCATATTAGATAGTTGACGGTTCCGCCTGCCTTTGGTCGTTATTAGCGCCGACCTGTTCCGCAATTGATTTTCAGGGCAATACTTAACGCCAATTCCCGGTGCCGGACTGCACACTTGCTTAAACGCATTGAATTTGTCACAATTGTAAAAAGCAGATAATCAGCAAATGGAGGTTAAGCATGCGGGCTGTTTACATTTCGGTGTTGGCGCTGTTTTGGCTTGGTTGCCCGACGCTGCAAGGCGAGCCGTCGGTTCCAGATGACGCCGGCACGCACGCGGTTGCCGATAATGCCGAACCAAAAAAGCCCCACGCCTTTTGGATCATTGCGGCGTCGGATTCTCCGGAAAATCTGAAAGCCCAAGCCGATTCAGTCTGCGCCGGCACCAACGATCACCTCCCGATAAACAAGATGATTGCAGCCTTGCCGGAACAGGGCGGCCGGGTGCATCTGGCGGCAGGAACATTCAATATCGGCGGGACAGACGGGACTTTCGGCGGCATAAGCATTTTACGCAGCAATGTGCTTTTGACGGGCGACGGTTGCGGCACCCGTCTGGTCCTGCAGGACGGGCTGACCGATAAAAATGTGGTTTGGATTAACGGGAATATCAGCAATATAACTATCCGCGACCTGTTTATCGACGGGAACAGCGCCAGGCAGGTGCCCTGGCTGCGTTCCCGTTCCGGGTGGCGCGGCGGGAACGGCGTCAAGTCAATCGCCAAAAGCGCGTTTGGATCTTATCCCGCCAATGTCAGGGTGGAAAATTGCCGGATTGAAAACTGCCAGTTGATGGCGGTCATGCTTTCCGGAAGCTGTGTTGAAGTCCTGAACTGTTATTTTACGGGCAATTTCGGCTCGCACGTGATAGAGTTGCTGGGCCATTCCGGACGCATTGAAGGATGCACCTTGCGGGTCAAAGACGGGGAGCATGCCGGATACGGCTTTGCCACCGATGCCTCAAAGGTTTATCACATTGTCAATAACAAGATATTCATTGACAAAGGCGGCACGCTTGCCGCGCATCCGATCAACAACTGGCCGTCAAACCGGTACGGCGGGGGAGACAAGACCAATCTTTACCATGGAATAATTGCCAACAATATCGTGATCAACAATGGAACCACAAGATCAATATTGATTGACGGATACATGGATATGGTTAACAACAACATCTTCCGCAACGTTCCGGTGATCCTCGGCGGCGTGGACGGCGGGGTCGGCATTACTTTTGATCATAATATTCTGGTCAACAGTCCGTTGACAATTGACAGTCCGCTCGTTGGAGAAGAGTGCCGGATTTTCATTGACGGCAACAACTTGTTCAATTCTCCGGTGGAACACAAACAAGGCAATGTCGTATGGGGCATGAATCCCGGTTATGCGCCGGCGACTTCCGCTGTGTCACGGTTGCCGGCTGGCGGCAAGACAAACTCAGCGCTTAATAAATAATGCCGCGGATAATGCCCGCGGCTTGCCGAAAGATGGGTCTAACGCCGACAGGAGGGAAAAATGATGGTCAACCTGCATTACATGCCTGACGGGATATCCGGTTTTCGCAGAGCGGTTTTATGCTTTTTATTCCTGCCCGCGGCAGCGGCCATCTCCACTAATGTGTATGTGGTTCCGCCCGGTACGCCCGGCGCGGCGCCGGACGGCATTTACATTACCTGGCCGACTGCCGCCACCAACATTCAGGATGCCATCGGCGCGATCAATACGAACGGCGGCAATATCGTTTACATATCCAATGGCGTATATCATCTGACCAATGAGATTGCCGTGAATAAAGGCGTCGTCTTGCGCAGCTGGAGCAACGGCGTCGTCGCGCCGGAAAGCACCATCTTGGATGGCGCAAATTTTGACGGCAAGCCGGTTACCAACCGGGTTTTGAACATCAACCACGCCGCAGCGGAACTGGATGGCTTGACGATCCAGGGCGGCACGGTGACGAATCTTTACGGCGGCGGAATGCTCATTACGGCTTGCCGGCTTGTCACAAACTGCATTGTAAAAAATAATACCAGCGTGCCAATTGGTTATGGCGGGGGCGGCATCGCCGTCTTTGCGCCATGGAACGGAAAGATCACGCACAGTTTGATCAGTTCGAATTATGCCGGGCGGGGCGCAGGAATCTTTATCCGCTATTTTACCACCGGAATTGTTGAACATTGCACAATCGTTTCGAATTATGCGGCTCATGGCAGTTATCCCGATGGCGGCGGCGGATTGTATTTGCTTGGCAACAATACGCCGCCCTATCCTGCAAATGCCGTGACGGCGCGCTGGTGCACAATCACCCATAATACGGCCTATGCGTGCGGCGGCGGGATCAATATTTTATATAATGGCGGAATCGTAGATAATTGCCTGATTGCTTCCAACTACCAGGTGCGCACCACCAGCAGCACAAGGCGCGGCAGCGGAGTTTATTTCTGGCTCGGTACCGAAGCGGCTGTACGCAACTCGTTAATCGTCGGCAATTCAAATTTGGAGAACAACTTTGCCGTGGAATTATGGCGGGGCGGCCGGCTGGAAAATTGCACGGTGGCCAACAACCGCAATGGAGGCCTTTCCGGATTGCTCACCGACCCGATTTTTGCCGGCAACGGAACCGGGGTGGTCGTCAATTCCATTATTTATTCCAATATGTATTACGATGTTTATTATACAAACCAGGTCGAATTCACAAATTGCTGCGCCTCCGCCGCGCTGGCCGGCCCGGACAATATCACAAATTATCCCCGGTTTATCAATCCTGAATCTGATTTCAATCTGGACATCAGGTCTCCCTGTATTAATGCCGGGTGGAATCTGCCCTGGATGCATGAAGCCGGCGCGGTTGATTTGAATGGGCACCATCGGGTGGACGCAATACATAAGCGGGTGGACATGGGGTGTTATGAATATTTATTTGGCGGCGCGATATTTCAGATAAGATGAGCCGGATGAAGCAGTTTATGTATGCCGTGATAAACTTTATTGCCGCGCTTGCATCCATTGCACCGCAATTGTTTGCATCCGGTTTTGGTTGGCTCGGAGGACGCGGTTCTGACTGCTGGATGCTGAATATTGCTTTCAAAAGCTGACTTATGCACGCCACTGGCTTGATAAACAGTACTGTTTGGTATTTTTTATTTCCGTACGTTTTTACGCCAAAAATCCAGTGAATTCCATGAAAACAATGGCATGGAACAGCGCATTGGTGTTTGACGCCAATATCGGGCTGGGACGGTTTGCCGCGGGCGATTTTCCTCCCTTCGCGTCGTCGGACGGATTGCTGGAATACATGGACCGCGTTGGCATCGGCGAAGCGCTGGTTTACAGCGTGCTGGCGCGCGAATGCGGGCCCGACCTGGGCAACCGCCTGCTGCTGGACGCCATTGCCGGCAAACCGCGGCTGCATCCGTGCCTGACCCTGGTTCCCGGGGAACCATCGCTTGATGGCGCTTTGCAGGTCATGCGCCGCGGAAACATTTCCTGTGCGCGGATATGCCCGCGCGCCGGGCATTTTTCCGTCCGACCATGGTGCTTGGCCGGCATTGCCGAAAGCCTGCTGCAGCAGCCGCATCCGCTTTTGTTCGTGGATTTCGAGGTAGGCCATTGGAGCGATGAATCCATTGACTGGGACGCCATCCGCAACTTGTGCATGGCTTTTCCCGCCTTGCCGGTGGCGGTTGTCGGGCCTGCTGCCATCGCACCGCGCCTGTATTGCCGGTTACTTGAGGAATGCCCGAATCTTAACCTGGAAATCAGCCGGTTGAATGTGCCGGCCGAATTGGAACGACTGTGCAGCCGCGGTTTCGCCCAACGCCTGTTATTCGGCAGCAACAGCCCTGTGATTTTCGCCGCCGGCGTCCTGGCGCAGACGGCATTGGCCGGTTTGTCTGCCGCCGACCGCCAAAATATTCTGGGCGCCAATTTGCGCCGGTTGCTCGGAATAAACCCGACTTCCGCAAAGTCCGCCCAAGCCTCCTTCACCGCATATCCCGCCATTGACATGCATGTGCATTACGGCCGCTGGCAGCTTTCGGTTTGCGGGCCTGGCGATGCCGGCGGGATCATCGGCGAAATGGACCGCTGCGGCATCGAACGCGCGGTGCTGACGTCCATTGACGCCTGTTGCGGCGAAGTCCGCGCGGGCAACGCCGAAGTGGCCGAGGCTTGCCGGCGTTATCCGGAACGCCTGTTCGGCTATATTACCGTCGATCCCAAGCATCCGGCGGAAATTCAGGATGAAATCCGGCGCCATGGCGGCAATCCTTCTTTCCGTGGTTTCAAGTTTCATGCTGATCTTCATAAAGCAGCCCTGGATGACGCAGGTTATGCCGGCGCCCTGGAATACGCCGACCGGCGGGGCTGGCCGGTTTTGATTCATGCCGGCGACAAGCCGGATGTCTGGCGGAATATGTGCGCGCGTTATCCCAACGCGAAATTGCTGGCGGCGCATGCCGGGGGAATCAATCTGCGCGATAGCGTCGGACGCGAGCTGGCCGACGCCTGCCGCGATCATCCGAATCTGTATCTTGATCTGGCTTCCAGCCGCATGGTCCCGGGCGTGCTGGAGCGGCTGGTCGAAATGGCCGGGATTGACCGGGTGATTTACGGCTCGGATTACCCGATCTTTGATTTCGGCTACGAACGCGGCCGGGTGGATTGTTCGTCGCTGGGGGCGGACGAGCAGCAGCGCGTTTTATACGGCAACGCTGCGGGATTGCTGCGACTGCCGTGATTGGCCTGATTATCAATGCGCCGGCAGTTTACGCCTGCTAAAGTTAACCTGGCATCCTGATTATGGCAAAACCTTATGGAATCTGCGACATCGCCAGGGAAGTCGGCATGTCGCCGGCGACGGTTTCACTGGTGCTTAACGGCAAGTGGCGTAAAAAGGTCCGGCCGAACATCGCCAAAAACGTTCAGGCTATCGCGGCACGGCACGGGTACACCGGCAATCCGGCGGCGCGCAGCCTGGTTTTGCGCCGGCATTTCCGGGTCGCTCTGTGCATTTCCCAGGCTTTCATCAGCCGCCCCGTGATCGGTTCGTTCAGCTTCCACGCCTTGCTGGCAGAATTGGCCGGCCGGCTTGGCGCTTACCGTTACGCGATGAATTTGACGGCGCTGAGTCCGGAAGATTCCAATCGCGCGCTGCATGCGGCCGCGAATGAAAACGACGCGCTGGTGTTTCTCGGCTGGGCCGAGCGGGACCTGCGCCGGATGCTGCGCGGTTGGTCGGCTCCGGTCCCCGTGATGGCGCTGGATTGTAAAGCCAGCCCGGCTTTGGCGGCATCCGTCGTGGTTGATCCCGGTTCGGGGATTGCGCAAGCCATGGAACATTTTGTCGGCAATGGACACCGGAACATCGCGTTTGTGCGGGGAGAAACCCAGCCCGAACGATTCCGAAGAAAGATGGCGTTTGCCCGCCGGGAGTTGCGGAAACACGGCATCCCGTGGGATTCCGTCCTGGTTATGAATTGTCCCGGTCTTTCGCCGATTGCCCGGGGATATTCGGCGGGCGAGAGGTTGCTGCGGGCGAAACCGAGACCTACGGCGGTCTTTTGTTCCGACACGGTCTGCGCCATGGGCATGGTGCATGTGCTGCGTGAAAACGGCATGCGGGTGCCCCGCGATGTTGAGATCATTGCCTACGGCGACCGCCCATTGGCGGATTTGTGCGTTCCTCCCTTGTCTTTTGTGCAGTTGCCGACGGTGGAGATGGCGGAACAGGGCATAGGGTTGCTGATGGAAATGATGGAAAACGGGGCGCCGCCGCGGGTGATGTCCTGTCCGGCCAGGTTGGTGTTGAGAGGCACCACGCAGCCTCCCCAACAGATTCCGGGCTGAAATGGCGGATATGGCATCGGTGGAAATACGGCGTATCTGGCGGATGCCGGCCGGCGTTAATTCGTTTCTGCATGCGCGCCTTAGAAAGGCGCAGCATCGTCAGCATCGTCGTGGGGGGCGAGATCTTCGCGGATTGGCGGGCGGTCCTCGTCATCCGCGTGCGGCGCGGCATCCCCGGCCGCTTCTATGCGCCAGGCCTGCAGGTTGTTGAAGTAGCGCCCATTGTACTCCCGTCCGCGAATATCGAATGTCACGGTTACTGTCTGCCCCGCTTTGAAATTATCGAGCAATGGCGCTTTGTCCTTGATGCATTCCAGGGCAATCTCCTGCGGGAATTTGCCGTCTTCCACGGTCACGACGAATTCGCGTTTGGTGAACCCGGACCCGAAGGTCTGGACGTCATTGATCAGTTTTATTTTTCCTGTCAGTTCGTAAGCCATGGTTGCTCCTGTTGGTAATCAATGTGTGGAATATAGATTAAAATGCGGCAAAATTCAAGAAAAAGGGCGGTCACTGCACGGCCGTGTCGTTCCCGCCGGTTCGCCGGGGAATCTGCGTTGACAATGCAACCATTAACAGCGATAAGACCCGGGTGACCTGGGATGCGGTGCCGGATGCCGCCAGTTATGAAATCTGGCGCGGCGCCACCACTAATCCCGCCGAGGCCGCCCTGCTGACCGAGATAACCGCCACGACTTTTGGCGATGCCTCCGGCGCCGCCGATAGGGCAATAACGTCATCATGCGCACCGGTGCGATCACGGTCAGCTCCGAAGGCGAAGTCACGCTGCCGCCGGGAGATTACGACGGCAATGGATTGTTCGACGCGGCTTTCTATCTTGATACGGCGGCCGGATGGACCGTGATGGCCAGCACTTACGGCTATGTCCCGGTGAATGTCGGCATGGGCGGCGCCGGCTTTGTTCCCGTCCGTTGATTTTGCCTCACGTTCGCACGACAGGGTTGAGGTGCGGCGTCCCCGCCGTCCGTCTGTTTCGCGGAAGACGCCAGCGTCACATAATTCCTGCGCCGCCTTTGATAATCCGGCGTGTGGTCGCGCGCATGTCGGAAAATGAATCCGGGAATCCCCGGACCCATTTGTCAGGGAATCCAACGGCCGTGCATTCCCATGGAGGGCGAACCTCCGGTGAGCCTGCCGCATATCTGCCAGTCCGTCTCTTGAAGGGCGAGATTATCTGCACTTTACCGGATACGCCTGATAACAGATATGACCTCGAACGCGCCGCGTCCGCAAAACGTAATGGACATCAGGCGCCTGAAGTGATAATTAACAATGGGAATTTCGGCATGGTGCACCCCCGGTTTCATAATGTCATCCTCTCTGGTGAAAACTGAGGGTTAATTCTTAAATTGAGGTTCGGCCCTGGTGGCTTGGGCCCTGGTGGTTCACAGGCCGCCCTGGCGGTGAAAATCGGCATTCGCGGAACAGGAAATTCCCGGGAAATAATCTGCCCAGCGCCAGAATTAAATATTAATTTGAGGGCTGACCCTCACAGATAGGCTGCCTTAAAACGAGGGATAGGAAGCAGGCGGGGAGCGGGTGAAGGGAATCGAACCCTCGCAGCCAGCTTGGAAGGCTGGAGCTCTACCATTGAGCTACACCCGCGGTAAGATTGTTTGCATTGTAGCCGGGCCGGCGGAATGGTCAAGCCCGGATTTTTGCGCGCGGCGGGGGTAAGTCGAACTTATAATCATGGCATGCAGCAGTCCGGATTGTGGCGGCGCCGAACGGCCCGCCGCGCCGCCAGCCCGGCGCAGGCGGTTTTGCGGCATCCAGGCGCGCTAAGTCCCGGCTCCCGAGAATTTGGAACGCCCATCAATTCCGAAATGCAACTTAATTGCCAAGGACGCAGAGATGGAATGTTACAGTTTCAGTTTGGCAGAATGTGAGAAGTAAAAACCTCGGGAAAGAGAAAAATATGCAGAATAATTTTAATCCGCGCCGAATTATGCCCGGTCTATGGCAGTTCCGGGATACCTGCAATGTTTATGTGCTGCAAACCGGCGCCGGCGCCCTGGCGGTGGATTTCGGTTCCGGCGGCTGGATGGCCGGATTGCCCCAACTGGGACTCGGTCCGCTGACGGATGTCTTCCTGACCCATCATCATGCCGACCAATGCGCGGGGTTGGAGCGGATGCAGCGCAGGAAATTTGCCGTCCATGCTCCGCGCGGCGATGAAGTTTTTCTGGATCCGGTGAAAATACGGGAACATGCGCGGACATTGGCGGGCATGCCTTATGTGCCTTTCCCTGACAGTTACAAGCGCCTGCAACGCGGCATTCCGGACGTGCTTTACGACGTCCGCGCCAACTCGGAAATATACATGCACGGATTGTGTTTCCGGGTGGTATCCACGCCGGGGCATGGCCTTAACGCCTGTTCCTATATCGTGGAATTCGCCGGCCGGCAGTTGTGCTTTTGCGGCGATGCCGCCCATGCCGGCGGCACGGTCTGGGAGCCGTTCAACCTGGAATGGGAGCATTGGACCGGCAAGGGCGCCCTGGCGGCCTGGGAAGGGGTCCGGCGCCTGGCGGGCATTGGCCTGGATGTCTTGTGTCCCGCCCACGGTCCGGTGGTCGCGGACAATGTTGCCGGAATGTTGCGCCGGCTGGACCGGCGTCTGCTGGATTTTTACCGGGCCAAAGGCTCAATCTGCGCGGGCGAAAAAGACCATTTTGTTATACCGACGGCCACCGCTGCCGGCGGACGCCGGATGCTGCCGCATTTATACGTCGGCCCGGCCAATGCCTACCTGTTGGTTTCAGAATCGGGCGAGGCTTTGCTGGTGGACCCCACCACGGCGGATGTAAAAAGTTTTGAGTCGCTGCTGCATGGGCCGCTGCGCGGAGTGCGCCCGGCGGCGGCGCTGGTAAGCCATGCGCATTATGACCACTACGAAGGCTTTCCATATCTGCAGAAACGTTATGGCGTAAAATCATGGCTGCACCCCCGGGTGGCGGAGGCCATCCGCCGGCATCCGCGCGGTCTGTATCGCGGGACAAAGCCTTTGCGCATTGATCATGTCTGGCCGGAAACAGGCGCATGGCGTTGGCATGAATATGCCTTTCAGGTGGCGCCCTGGCCCGGGCAGACCTGGTGGCATTGCGTGTTCATGGCGGAGGTGGACGGCCGGAAGGTCATGTTTGGCGGCGATTCGTTTCAGCCGGCCTCGCGTTGGAATGGGACGGGCGGATTCTGCGCGGCCAATCTCAGCCGGTTCCGGGATGGTTACATTCCGTCAGCCGAGTTGGCGCTGCGCTGGCGGCCCGATATCCTGGCCTGCGGACACCGCACGGTCTACCGGTTTACCGCTTCGCGGTTCCGGCGCATCATCCGCTGGGCGCGGTTTGCGGAGCAGGCCACGCGCGCCTTGTGCCCGTCCGGGAAGCTGGCGCAAGACTATTATTTCGATGCGTAAGAATGTCAATTTGCGGCATATGTGAAATTCCGGCTATAGCGGCCGAACAGTATTCGGCATCATGATTCTGCTGTTGTAGCGGCCAAACGCCCCGGCGCACCGGCGACGCGAAGTGGCCCGCGGCGCCGCCGGTTGTTCGTGTTTTCCGATCATCCGATAATGGTGTCTGGATATGGCCCGAGGAACCGCTCGCCATTGAAATGAACAACGTGATCCGGGTCTTTCGCAATCCAGACTTCGGTTTCCCAAGATATCTGACTCAAGAAGCGGCCCATAGCGTCTCGGTCCTCGAATGCCGTGACGAAGACAAGGCCGTGGCGAAATCCGGCAAACAATTCCTTGAGTTCCCGCCGCCGTTTCCCGTCCACTACGCCGGCGCTTGTCACGGCTTCGCCGATAACCAGCCATGCGCGTCTCGGATCATAGACGACAACATCCGGCATCTTGGCGGCGGAGTTGATCTGGACGTCAAGCCGTGCGAAGTAATCGGCCTCAAAGAACTGGAACTTGTTTTCAGCGTCACCGACATAGAGAACAACGCCGTCGGGTACGAATCGCGCGCAGAAGTCCTCAATGAATGCTTTGATAAGAGGGTTCTGGCCTCCCGGCGAAAGCGTAATTTCCTTGCCGGATGTTAATCGGACCGGAATACGGGCGATGTCCCTGGCGCGCCGCAATTCCCGTTTGATGTCTTCCTTTTCGGCTAGATAGCGCTTAAGAGTCGCTTTCCAAGCGTTTGTCTTGAACGTTTTGCACAGGCAGAGAGCGGTTGGTTCAATCTGGTACACCGTCTTGCCGCTGTTGGTCGGACGGTTTTGGTCATCCGGATTCTTCGCCAAGAGACCTTCCACGACGAAGTGCTTCACGGCCTCATCACGGATGGTCTCTCGCGTGTTTGGGGCATATCGCATTCGGTACTTGTTAGCGACGAAATCAATGATCGGGGTGATCCCGCGCAGAGGGTCTTGAGCATTCCCCCACGGGTCATATGGCCCAAGATCGAGCATGGCGAGCAGGACGTACCCGGCGGCCTCGTTGCGTTGTCTAGGTCCGAAACCCATGGCGCGAAGGATCGCGATGGCTTCTTTGAGTTTACGTGCGCCACGCGGTTTGCCCTTGCCGGTCGTTGACTTCATGACTGCACCTCACTTGTCACGATTTGATCCACCGCTTCCTGTTCCATCCCCGTGTCCCCGATTTGACTTCCGATAGCGCGCAGTTGACGCGCCACCGGGAACCGCACGTTGCGGAGGTCGGTCGCGTTGACTTGGGTGTGGCCGTTGAACTGCCGAAAGTAAAGGTCGAGGGCCGACGAGTTGAGGTAGGCCCAAAGTCCCTTCGCTAAAAGCATGTCTAATCCCTTTCCTCCGGCATGGACGTAGTTCAGGTGATTTTCAAAGCCAACCCCCGGCGCGTCAACACGGCTCGGGTCATAAATACAGGCCACAATTCTCCTTCGTTCTTCTTTGGATGTGAACCGTTTAGTCAAAACGTACACGCCGGCCGGAATGACCAGATTTCGCGTTTCGTCGTCGTCTAGGATTGCGTTCGGTTTGCGTCCCCTCTCTGCCGGCCAGGTCACAAAAAGTCCGTTGAAATGGCATGGATAGATCAACGGGGATGTGCCGGCCTCAGGCTGTTGTCGAATGTGCCGGCGTACGCGGAAATCCACGACCCGCCCAGTCGAGACCGTAAGGCCAAGCCGGTCAAGCGTAGCCTCCAGGCGGGTGATTTGGCCACGGGCGGCAAGGTGTTGAGCGGAAGTGGGGATATGGATGAACACCTCGGCATCGGTAGGCGAAACGATTTCAGCCGCCGCGAATGCGCGGCTGCGAACCGTGTCGTGAACGCCACCGCTGCTCTGTGATACACGGATTATAGGGAAATGGCGGGCGTCCTTAACCGCGTGAAGAATGATGTTCTCTTGCAGTACATTGTCATGCTTGAATGCCGCTGTCCTGGACTTGAAGACGTGAATTCCACGCACAGACATTTCCCTGAGCAACCGTTGACGGAATGGTTTAAAGTACGGGCCGTTACAGAAACTACGCGGGGTGATGGCGACTAGCTCGCCACTGGGTCGCAACAGGCCGATAATCAGGTTCAGAAAGGCCGTGTACAGGTTCGTCGTCTCGGCACTCACGGCCTGTAAGAGATGATAACCTTCCGACATTGTGGATAGCTTTCCGTACGGGGGATTAACGATGGCCGCGTCAAAGAGATGAGGCGCCTTCGAGAAGAAGTCGTGTCGCTGCATCTCCGCGGCTTCGGCGATAAAGTCCGTGTTGCGGATCGTCGCTGAGAACTCGACCCCGCGTTGATTGCAGGCGCGGCGGCATGCTTCGTAGGTTTCTTCGATGCCACAATTAAACGTTGTGTCCAGTTCGTAGGCTGTTACCTCAATTCGCTTCGGCGGCAACTTCTTCTGTAACTGGCGTCGAACGAATGCAGCCGACAGGATGCCCATTCCGGCCCCTGCGTCCAGCAACCGCAAATGACGCGAACGGAGGTCGAACATTGCCGCCATAAGATCGGCAATGTGCGGGGGCGTCAGAAACTGGCCGAACTCCTTTTGGTGCTGGGGATTGGCAGATGCGAAATAGCGGGCTCGGAGAGCGTCGGCAATGGATAACAGCGAGAGATTATCGGTTTCGCTTATCCGGGTTTCTACGGTTGTGGCTACCAGTTCGTTCATGTGCCACATAATATATGGTCTGCGGACGGTCAATGCAATCAGAAAGTCCGCGGCGATCTTGCAGCCAGCGTTTTATGGTGTGCAAGGTCACCGAGCCACCTTCGTCCGGTAGCAGGACTTTAGGCATTTATTGATCTAAGCTCAGAAAGGCGTTGGAGCAGTCGAAGAACATACCCCTCTTTGATCATAATGGCCCAATGACCGTCACAGAACCGTTCGCCACGAACAAAAAAGGTCAGCATGGTCTTAATTTGGGAGAGATCAGCGTTCTTGATGACATTTTTGTCTTTAATCATCTTGCTTGCTTCAGTAGGGCGATAAGCATGATCATGCCAGCATTGGCTATTGGCAAATTGGACAAATTCGCGGACGATTTTGTTGTATTTTGGCCAAGGCATTTCAATAACTCCATTCTTGTCGGCGACACCTCCACCCCAGCCTTCGATTGGTGTAAATCCTTCCGCATATAATAGCGGCAGAAAGGATAGCAAGAGATCAATATCTTCCATTGCAGGCGTTTGTGTTTTCATAGGCCTATCGTTGCCGCTCAGTCTGAAGCGGAGGGGTGGCGAGACACGCCGGCGCATCAGGTAGGGAGACGCCTCCGACTGAGCCGCTCTTTTCCGGCGCTGAAACAGCCGGCTGGCTCCGCAGGCTTGTCCCGCAAAGTTTCCGGCGCAGGGAGGCGGCGCCCACCCAGTTTAAATTTCGTTTAAATAACTGCTTGGTTTGGATTTTGCCGGAACAGGGAGGCTAATTAACTTGCACGGCACGCCCGGCGGCAAAGGCTTGCAGGTTGACCTCGCGGTAGGCCGGCTTGACCGATGCTTCAATGGCGGCTAGCCAGGCGGATTCCGGCAGGTTCAGTCCGTGCGATAAGGCGCCCAGAACCACGATATTGGCGGCGCGCCGGTTGCCCAGGCTGCCGGCAATTTCATCCGCGTCCAGCAGGACCAGCCTGGCGAAAGCGCGGCGCAGCCGCATCTCGGCATCGGCAGGATACGCCATGCCGCCCGATGAGACGCTGACGGGAATGATTTTCTGTGTCGAAACCACCGCCAGGCCGTCCGGCGCCAGGAAATGCGCATGGCGGAGCGCCTCGATCATCTCGAATGCGCCCAGGGCGCAGGCCGTGCCGTCCGGCATCAGCGGACTGAACACTTCCCGGCCGTAGCGGATTTGGGTGATGACCGATCCGCCGCGCTGTGCCATGCCGTGCACTTCGTTGGTTTTCACCTGGTAGCCGGCGCGCATGGCTGCCTGGGAAACTATTACGCTGGCCAGGAGGCTCCCCTGTCCGCCTACGCCCGCCAATAGAACACTATGGGTTGGTTGGTTCATTTTTTCCGATCCGCCGCCGTCAATCCGGTTCCTCCACTATGGCGCCGAATTTGCAGACCTGGGCGCATATGCCGCAGCCGGAGCACAAGATGGGATTGATGCGAATGCCGCCAGCCGTGCGTTCCAGCGCCGGGCAGGCGATTTTCAGACATTGCCCGCATTGCTTGCATTTTTCCGCCAGCACCCGGCGCCGCGGCCCCACCGCCCGGCGCGCCGCCAGCGGGCATGGAGCGCGCGCCACAATCAAGGCCGGTTGCGCGGCGTCGGCTGACAGGCATTCCCGCAATATCTTGACGAGCGCGCCGGTATCGTAAGGGTTGACCGTGAAAACTCTTTCCAGGCCGCAGGCGCGGCCAAAGGCGGCGATATCCGCCTCAGGACCGGCTTCACCCATCAGGGTACGCCCGGTGCCGGGATGATCCTGGTGGCCGGTCATGGCGGTGGTGCGGTTATCGGCCACAATGATCGTGGATAATCCGCGGTTATACGCAATGTTCAGCAGGCCGGTAATGCCGGAGTGGAAAAACGTCGAATCGCCCACAATCCCCACCACCTTGCGCGGCTCGCCGGCCTTCTGCATGCCGTGCGCCATGGAAATCCCGCCGCCCATGCATAAGATTGTATCCAGGCGCGCAAGCGGCGGGGCAAAACCGAGACTGTAGCACCCGATATCCCCGGTGACCACCACGTCGAATTTGCCCAGGGCGTGGAATATCCCGCGGTGCGGGCAACCCGGACACAGCACCGGCGGCCGCGGCGGCAAATCCTGGACCGCCGGCGCCGGCGCGGCGGGCGGCGTTTCGTTCAGCAGCCGGCAACGGGCGGCGGCCAAAATATCCGGGGAAAACTCCCCGATGCCCGGCAGCACGCTGCGTCCCTCGCAAGCTATGCCCATGGCCTTCAGATGCTGCTCCAGGATGTCGTCCAATTCCTCGACCACCAGCAGGCGTTGGACGCCGGCGGCGAATTCCCGCAATAAATCGTCGGGGAAAGGATATACCCAGCCGATTTTCAAAATCGAGGCTTCGGGAAAAACTTCACGGACGTACTGGTAAGCGACGCCTTCGGCGATGATGCCCAGCGACCGGTCGCGCCATTCCAGGCGGTTGGCCGGCGAAACCGATGCGGCTGCCTGAAGTTTCCGCAGGCGTTCTTCCAACTGCACGCGCATGACGCGCGCGTGCGCCGGGACCGGCACGAACCGCTGCGGGTTTTTGACGAAGCCCGGCGCGCGCGCCGGCGGTTGCCGCTCCCCGGTTTTAACCACGCTGCGCGAGTGGCTGACGCGCGTCGTGGTCCGCAGGATCACCGGTGTACGGTGTTCCTCGGAAATGGCCATGCCCAGCTTGAAGAAGTCAAGCGCCTCCTGGGAATCGGCCGGCTCCAGCACGGGGATTTTGGCGAACCGCGCATAATTCCGGGTGTCCTGCTCGTTCTGCGAGGAATGCATCCCCGGGTCATCCGCCACGCAGGCGATCATGCCGCCCTCCACGCCCACGTAGGCCAGCGTCATCAGCGGATCGGCCGCCACGTTCAACCCCACGTGTTTCATGGTGGTCATGGACCGCGCGCCGGTCAGCGCCGCTCCTGCAGCCACCTCGAAAGCCACTTTTTCGTTCGGCGCCCATTCGCAGTAAATCTCCGGACGGTAAGACGATACTGCCTCCATGATCTCAGTGGAGGGCGTGCCCGGGTAGCCGGATGCCACTTTCACACCCGTTTCATAGGCGCCCCGCGCGATGGCTTCGTTGCCGGAAAGCAATACAATATCGCTGTGCATAAGCTGCCTTTATATCAAAATCGCCCGGCTTGCGCAAATTAATCCGCAAAAAAAGGTTGCCCCATGCGTGTATATCCATACAATCACAAGCAAATGTATATCAGGCATAATTTTTACGGCTACAATTCCAACCCTGGATGCAATCCTTTTGGCATGGGGATGCTCTTGACGCCTGCCACCCGCTTTCTGCTGGCGCTGACGGCCATGGCTTTCCTGTCCCAGAGAATATTCGATTGGATGACCGGTTACGGATTTACGCCAGTCTTCGCCTTAAGTTGGCCGGGTATCCGCCGCCTGGAACTTTGGCAGCCGGTGACTTATATGTTCCTCCATGGCGGTTTCTGGCATTTGCTGCTGAACATGCTGGGGCTGTTTTTCCTGGGGCCTGAAACCGAGCGCGCCCTGGGCAGCCGCCGGTTTTTAAGATTGTACCTGGCCTGCGGCATCCTGGGCGGTCTGGGCTGGCTGTTGATCAGCGGCCAGCAGGGAGTGTGCGTCGGCGCTTCCGGAGCGGTGTTGGGAGTTCTGGCGGCCTTTGCCGCATTGTTTCCCGACCGGCCGGTCACGCTCCTGGTCTTTTTTGTGCTGCCGGTGACCATGCGCGCCCGCACCATGGCGCTGGGATTTGGGTTGGTAACCCTGCTGATGATGTTCAGTCAGCCGGGCCATGTCGCCCATGCCGCTCACCTGGTCGGCGGCCTGGCCGGCTGGTTGTATGTCGCGCTTTTCTTTAACCGGGTGGGAACGGGTATCGCCTGGAATCCCCGGCGCTGGTGGCATGAAGCGCGCTGGCGCTGGGAGCGCCGTAATTTCAAGGTGGTGTCCCGCCGGGATAACCTCTGGAACGAACCGTCCGAGCCGCCGGTGGATGCTCCGCCGCCGGCGGAGGAAGTGGACGCGGTGCTTGAAAAAATTTCCCGCTATGGCTTGAATTCGCTGACAGACAGCGAGCGTGAAATATTGCAACGCGCCAGCCGCCGGAGGCGGTGAAGGCCATGCGCCCAGTCCCCCTGTAGTAGCGCCGCGGCCTGTCCCGACGTATTCTGACGCAGCAGGGCGTGGCGCATTCCTGCATCCGCACAAGCTGCTTGCTTCGGCATTCGGTTGTGATATCATGAAGGAATTATTGATGGACTGCGCCGCCGTTGTGCTGGTTGAAAAATGCGCCGGGCGGCGGTAATCAACGGGGAGCAAGCGCATATGCCGAAGATCGCATTCTTGGGAGCGGGCAGCACGGTATTCGCCAAAAACGTGCTGGGAGATTGTTTTGGTACTGAATCGCTGCAATCGGCTCAGATTGCGCTTTATGATATTGACGGCAAACGCCTGCGCGAATCGCTGCGCATGGTGGAAACCCTGAATGCCAACATTAACGGCGGCCGCGCCGAAATCCGCGCCTATCTCGGGCCGGCCCGGCGCCGGGAGGCGCTCCGGGGCGCGGATTACATCGTCAACGCCATCCAGGTGGGCGGGTACAAGCCCGGCACGGTGGTGGATTTTGAAGTGCCGAAGAAATTCGGTTTGCGCCAGACAATCGGGGATACCCTGGGCATTGGCGGCATTTTCCGGGGATTGCGCACGATTCCGGTGATGGAGGAAATAGCGCAGGATATCTGGGACGTTTGCCCTTCCGCCTGGCTGCTGAACTATACCAACCCCATGTCCATCCTGACCGGCGCGTGCTTGCGCCTGGGCATTAAGACCGTCGGCCTCTGCCACTCGGTGCAGGTTTGCGCCGAGTCATTGTTGCGCAAGGCCGGCATGCCTCAGCGCGTCGGCCGGGTCCAGTGGAAAATCGCCGGGATCAACCATCAGGGCTGGCTGCTGGAAATCAAGGATGGCGGCCGGGATCTGTATCCCGCCATCAAGCGGCGCATTGCGGCGTCCATGGAACGCGTCGCCCGCGCCGGCGGGGCCGAAAAATTCCAGCAGTACGCTCTCCGGGAAGCCAAGCGCCGGGGGCTGGACCTCAAGGAAAACCACCAGTTGGCCAACGATCTGCGCGTGGCGCATGATCTGGTGCGGTTGTCTTTGATGCAGCGGTTCGGTTACTACCTCACCGAATCCAGCGTGCATAGCGCCGAGTACATGCCCTATTGGATCAAGCGGACGCACCCGGAACTGCTCGCGCGGTTCGGCATTGCGCTCGACGAATACCCGCGACGCTGCGTCGGGCAAATCCAAAAATGGCGTAAAATGAGCCGGGAATTGGCGGATAATCCCACGCTGCAACATGCCCGTACGCATGAATATGCCTCCCGCATCATGCATGCCATGGAAACCGACACGCCCGAGCATATCGGCGGCAATGTCCTGAATAATGGCTTGATCCCCAATTTGCCGGCGGCAGCCTGCGTGGAAGTGCCCTGCCTGGTGGACCGCAACGGCGTCCAGGGGTGTTATGCCGGCCCCCTGCCGGAAGCCTGCGCCGCGCTGAACCGCACCGCCATCAATGTCCATCTGCTGACGCTGGAGGCGGCTTTTACCCGCCGGCGGGATTGTGTTTACCAGGCGGCGCTGCTTGATCCCCATACCGCGGCCGAGCTTTCCATGGATGAGATTGTTGAGCTTTGCGACCGGATGATCCGCGCCCATGGCAAGTGGCTGCCGAAATTCCGGTGATCGGAGCAAGTAAGTAAATTTCAAAACTTGCCTTTGTAAAAATTTTTTGATTAGCAAGTTACAAGTTTTAGGGTTTGCGATGAAACAAATTTCTATAAAAACAAGGGATGGCTGCAATATTCCGGTAATTCCGGCAGGGTGCATGTAACACCCTGCCGGAATTGGTGCGCCGCGTGGCGAATTCCGTTCCCCGAGCTTGACGAGGGGTTTGAAAAAGCAAGGCAAGTTTGGGGCGTGTGCGCGGGCGCAGGTGATGGCGCTAATCTCTCGATTGCGCCATCGCCTGCAACCACGCCCGCAGGGTCCGCGCAGCGGACAGACGACCCGAAATCGCCGCCGCCTTTTCAAACGGAATTCGCCACGCACGTCAACAAACATAAACACATCTATGAATTCGTCTCCTACCCATCGGAGCAAAACAATGCAACATCCGCTTGCAGCAGCATTGTGTTTTGCGGTATGCTTCTGCCAGCCGGCCTGGTCGCCGGCGGCCAATCCCACGGAGACGCATACCATGCATGAACATCGCAGCGGAACATGGACGCCGGGTTTGTCGGCGGAGGAGCAGACGACTCTTTTCGCCATCGCGGGCGATACCCTGAAGTGGTGCGTGCAGGGCCGGCCCGGCCGGTTCGACCTGTCGGCCTACCGGATTACGCCGAAAATGAAAACCGTGCTGGCCACGTTCGTCACCTTGAAAATTCACGGCGAGCTGCGCGGCTGCATCGGTTCGCTGGAGGCCAGCGAGCCGCTCTACCTGTCGGTCCATAACAACGCCATCAATGCCGCCCTGCGCGATCCGCGTTTCAGCCCCCTGCGGCAGGAAGAATTGCCGGAGGTGCGGGTGGATGTATCCATCCTCAGCCCCCTGGCCGCGATTGCGGGGCCGGAGGAATTTCAAATCGGCCGGCATGGCATCATCCTGAGCAAGGGCGGCCGACGGGCAGTTTTCCTGCCCGAGGTCGCCATCGAGCAGCAATGGTCCCGCGAGGACACCCTGGAATATCTCAGCCGCAAGGCCGGCCTGCCGGCCGACGCCTGGCGTCAGGGCGCTGCCTTCCAGGTCTTCGAAAGCGTGGTGCTCTCGCGGGAATGAAGCGGCATTTTTCAAAACTCAGGCATGAAAATTTACATCATAACGGATTTGGAAGGGCCGGCCATGGTCTCGCGGTTCCAGCAGACCCGCGATTGGCAGGCCGCGCCTGAACTGAAACGCGAAGCCATGCTGCTGCTGACCGGCGAGATCAACGCCGCAGTGGACGGCATCCTGGATGTGGCGCCGGGGGCGGAAGTGATCGTCTGGGACGGCCATGGCGGCGGCGGCGTGGACATCATGTCGTTCCATCCCCGGGCGCAATTGATTTCACGGGGTCCGATCCGGCCGCCGTACTACCTGGATGCTTCGTTCGACGCCCTGTTTTTCGTCGGCCAGCACGCCATGGCCGGCACGGCCGATGCGCCTTTATGCCATACTTACTCCTCCAAGACCGTGGAATATTACAAGCTCAACGGCCGCTTGATCGGCGAGTTCGGCGCCCGGGCCGCCATGGCGGGGACCATGGGCGTTCCGGCGGTTTTTATTTCCGGCGACGACAAGGCGGCCGCGGAAGCGCGGGCCCTGGTCCCCGGCATTCATACGGCGGTGGTCAAGCGCGGTCTGGGCCTTGAATTGGCGCTGCATATGTCGCCGGCAGCCGCCCGGGAACTCGTCAGGCGGACAGCCGCCGCAGCGGTCCGGGATGCGAAAAACATCCCTCCGGTCAACATAGCTCCGCCCTATGAATTGGAAGTGCGTCTCAAGGATGGCGCCCGGATTGACGGCTACCTGGAGCGCGGGGCGGAACGCGTGGATGAGCGGACGGTGCGCATGCGCAGCGGCAATATCTGCGACCTGGCGATCTGAACCCCTGAACCGTGAACCCTGTCCGCCGAACACTGCGATCAAAGGGGCAAAGGAACAGAGGATCAAAGGCACAAAGTGGAGGGACATTAACCACCGAACCGTGAACCCTTGACCGTGAACCTTTAACCCCTAAAACATTCAAGAAAGGTCGCCCGATGGAATTTATTTGCTCAGCAACGCAGCTCCCGCAGATTGTGTCCGATCCCGCCGCGCCCGCGCCCGTGCAATTCGCCGCCGCCGAGTTGGCGCGTTACCTGGGCCTGGCCTTCGGCCGGAAAATACCGGTGGCGGCTGAGCCGGCGGCGGATGCGCCGGTGATTCAGGTTGCCTGCGAGCCCGACGAGACGCTGACGGATGAGGGTTACATTCTGGCGGCCGAAGCCGCGGGGAAATTCAGCATCCGCGGCGGCGGTCCGGCCGGCGCCGTGTACGGCGTTTATGAATTCTTGCGGCGTTATGCCGGCTGCCGGTTCAGCGGGTACGCTCCGGATGGCGAACTTGTGCCGCGGATCGAGCGGTTGGCGATTTCCATGGGCGCGGTGCGGATGCGCCCGGAATTATGGTACCGCGGACTCCAGTTTTCAACTTTGCCGGAAGATTTGGAGTGGATATTAAAGCGCGTTGACTGGATGGCGAAAAACGGGATGAATTACGTCCTGATCCATTTGCGGCCGGAACTGCCGCTGGACGATGCCGCAACCTTCGATCCGGAAACCGGACGGGTCGTACCGCGCGGCGAAAGCCGTTTCACCAATGCCTGGTTCCGCCGGCGCCTGCTGCCCGAAATCGCGAAGCGCGGGTTGAAGGTGGACATGAACCATCACAACCTGTTTTACTGGCTGCCGCCTGAAAAATATTTTGCCGACCATCCGGAATGGTTCGCGCAGGGGGCCGATGGCCGGCGCAGCCGCGTGCCGGCGCAGCTTTGCCTCTGCACCAGCAACCGGTCGGCCGTGGCGGAATTGATCAAGAACGTGCTCCAATACCTGCGGGAAAATCCCGAGACGCGGATTGTGGGCGTGATTCCCGAAGACGGCATCGGCATGTGCCAGTGCGCGCAATGCCGGGAACTGGATGCCAGTCCGGATGACGCCGCCAAACCATTCCGCACCCACCGCCTGCCGGAGGCCGAAAATTGCAGTAAATCCCGGCGGTACGCCCTGCTGCTGAACGAAGTTGCGCAGGCGGTCGGCCGGGAATTCCCGCGGGTCAAGGTCGGCGGCGCGGCTTACGTGGATTTGCAATGGCCGCCGCGGGACGTACAGTTGGAACCGAATATTGTCATCTGGATGGCCATCTACTGGCGCTGCGGCGCGCATGCATTGGCGCCGGACGCCTGTCCCATGAACCGGTTTTTCCTGGACATTCTGGAGCAGTGGCGCCGCTCCCAGCCGTGCGAGCTGATTTTATACGAGTATTACATGGGGATGAATGCCCAGAAAGGCCTGCCGTATCCCATGGCGGACGTCATCGTCCGGGAATGGCCGCGCCTGAAACGGCTTGGCATCGGGGGGGCGACCGTGCAGTCGCGCGAGCGGGATCATCATGTCTATGCCCTGAATTACCTGGCTTTTGCGCGGATGGGCTGGCAGGCGCGGGTGGATTACCCGGCCATGCGCGACGAATTCCTGGAGGGTATGTTCGGGTCGCTGGCCGAGGCGGTCCGGCCGGTGTTCGAGAATTTCGAGCGGCAGGTGAAACTTCTGGAGGAAAAGGGTTCGGCTTCGCCATTCATGCAGCCGGTAGCGCCGGCAGTGGGTTGCCTGCTGCCCAATGCGCGCAATATCGCCTTCCTGCTGGAGGGCCTGGATGTGCCGGCCGCCCTGGCGCGGATTGAAAACGCCATGCGCGGGACGGCCGACGCGCGCGAGCGGCGGCAGGCGGCGGACTTCCTGAACGCCCTGCGCTACTGGAACATGGCGGCGGAGTTATACCGCGCCGCCCAGGCGGTCACCGAAGCCGAGGCGCGCGGCGATGCGGCCGCAGTGCGGGACCTGTCCGGCCGGACGCTGGCGCGATGGGAACCGGAATTGAGCCGCGTGGAAGGTTTGCCCGTCCGCGGTTGGATTCGCACGGCCGGCAATTTCTGGGATAAAAAAACCGATTGGGGCTCCCTGCCCTGGTTTCGCGCGCGCTGCGCGGCAAGGGCGCAGATAGGGGTCAGCCCTTGAAATAAAAGATAATATTGTTGCAAAATCGGAATTGTCGTGGCATAGTAACAATCATGGCACGGCAATTAAGAGTTGAATTTAAAGGTGCGATCTACCACGCGACGGCCCGGATGCTGGGAGATGCGCCTGTGCCGGGAAGCGGCGCCGATACGATTTGGCCGCTTCAGAATCGCCTGTTCCGGGATGATGCTGATCGCGAACGGTTTCTGAAATGCCTGGCCGGTGGAGTTGAGCAATACAACATCCGGTTGTATGTGTTTGTTTTGATGACCAACCATGTCCACCTGGTATTCGAAACGCCGGCGGGGAACTGCTCGAAATTCATGCAGGCGCTTTTGACGGCCTACACGGTCTATTATAACCTGCGACACAACCGGCATGGCCATTTGTTCGATGGCCGGTACAAGGCGAAACTGGTTGAGGGCGATGCATATCTGCTGGCGCTTTCCCGTTATGTTCATTTGAATCCGGTGCAGGTCGGGGTGATGAAGAAGAAAGCGATGGTTGAGCGGATGCGTTACCTGCAGGCGTATCCGTGGAGCAGTTATCCAAGTTATATCGGCAAGTTCAAAGAGTTGGATTTTGTGGAATATGAACCGATATTAATGGAAATTAGCGCAAATCGTCGTGTATGCCACGGGCGTTACCGGAAATTTGTTGAGGTGGGATGTTCTACCGGAGATAAGAGCTTGCAAGCGGCGCTGAAAATTTCGCCGCGTAGCATAGGTGGAGAATCATTCTGCGTGTGGGTGGACGGGTTGTATCGGCAGCGGGTTGGGGGGAGCCGACGTCCGGAAGATGCGAGTTTTCGCAACACCAGAAAGACGCTCGACCAGTCGTTGGTGTTATCAATCTTGTCAAAAGCATTTAACATGCCGGAAGAGACGTTCCGTTGTCGTCGGCGGAATTCGGCTATGCGCGGGGTGGCGGCGCGATTGCTATGCAAGTATGCGGGGCTGACGCAACGCGAGGCGGCGGCGGTATTGGGAATGGGTAGCGGGGCAGCGGTCAGTCACCAGATGCGGAAAGTGGTTGGATTGCTGGAGACGGATCGGAGGTTGCGCGATCTGGTGGCGGAAGCCGGACGCTTGCTTGAACGGCAAGTTTCTAGAATTTAAACGTGCAGCAAAATATTAAATTTTAATTCAAGGGCTGACCCTGACAGGCGAGGGCTGACCCTGACAGGCGCGGGCGGTCAAAAGCGGCATGGATTTCATTGATTTCTGGGCCGTGGACTTCGACTGGCAGCCGGGCAAGCCGTTCACCATCACTGGCAGGATTTTCGCACACGCAAGGCCCGCTCGCTCCAGACGGTCAGCGACGCCGGCTACCTGTATCCGAAGAAGGGGAAATACACGGCGTGCGTAAAGGTAGTGGATACCTTCGGCTGCGACACTTCGGCAAGTGTGATTGTTGAAGTGTAAGGGGTGAAGCGCGAATGTTAAAGTTGAGAAAAAGATCGAAGGGGGGGAAAGGGCGCTGTGGTCACACTTCAACGCTTGCCCTTCAACATTCCCGCTTCCTGGGGGTCAGGTCATGAGCGGACGCGATACCGGCGTGCCGTTTCGCGCGCGTTTTACCTATACGCATGAGATGGTCCATGCGCTCACCCGGATTGAGGCGGCGCGCAGCGTCATAGACATGCTGCCCTTGCCGCCTGATCGGATTCTGTTGCTGCGGCATGAGGCCCGGCAACGCGCCACGCGCAACTCCACGGCCATCGAAGGCAACACGCTCGACAGCCGCGAAGTGGGTAGAGCCGTCGCCCACCCGGACCGGACCGGCAGCGCCATGGCGCAGGAGGTGCGCAACTATTGGCGCGCCCTGGACTGGATCGAGGAACAGGTGGAAGAACACCGCAACCTGACGGAGGACTTCATCCGCGAGTTGCACGCGATCATCATTGTCCGCGGGCATGGCCGCCGGGGCGCGCGAAGCGAATACCGGAAGAACGAGTGCCCGGTGGTGGATAGCGCCACGCGCGCGATTGACTACGGCCCGCCTGAGCCGGCCGATGTGCCGAACCTGATGCGCGATCTCCTGGCGTGGGCGCAAAGCCCGTCCGCCACGACACTGCCCGCTCCGCTCCGCGCCGGTTTGCTGGCCCACCGTTTCGTCAGCATTCACCCCTTCTCCGACGGCAATGGACGGACAGCGCGGGCGCTGGCGACCGTTGAACTGTGGCGCAGCGGATACGACATGCGGGGATTCCTGTCCCTGGAGGAGTACTATACCCCAAATCTGGCTGCTTACTACGGCAGTCTGCAGATGGGGTTGCCGGTGGACTACTACCAGGGACGGCATGATCCGGATCATACCTGCTGGCTGGAGTTCTTCTGCGGAGCGATGGCCCGCGGAGCGGATGCGCTCAGAAAGCAAGCGGAAGCCATCCATCCGCAGGAAAGACGCAGCGCGCCCTGGGATTATCTCCACCGTACGCAACAGCAGTTGCTCAGTAAGCTGATGCTGCGGAGGATGGAAGACGATCCGAATGCCTCGTTATTTGGACCGCGAGACCTTGCCGCATGGTACGGCATCTCGGGGGCAACGGCGCGGGAATGGCTGGGCCGGTGGCGCATGGACGGATTTGTCAGGCCGGAGCGGGAAGAGGCCTTGCGCGTCCGGCAGTATGCGTTGACGGACCTGTGGCAGAAATTGCTTTCTGAGGCCACCCATAGGGAGGGTCTTAAGAAGGGTTAAATTGTGTGTTCTTTTAGTGTTACGGCAATTTACCACAATATATGGTAGTTTTGCCTGTTTTTAACGCTGGTCATAGGTAAGAGATAAGGCAAATTTTTGGGGAGTCGAATGCCAGAGCCATACTTCGTCAATCCATCTGTTCTCGAACCCCTGTTTGAGACGTGGCAGGAACCGAGTGCGCACCGGGTGCGAGCCGCACGGGCCGGGGACCTGCTGGCCGCCGTCACCGACATCAACAACTTCCGGAACACCTATGTCGCGCACCAGGAAAAGGAGCTGACCGACGCCAAGCTCGCGGAGAAGAATCTGCGACAATGGATACAAGTCCTGCGGCGACTCTCCGAACCGTAGCGCCCAGTGGTTGAAGATTTTGCCCGATATTTCGGAAACATGGAGCGAAGTCCTGGGCCACTGGCACATGGCGGCGGAGTTATACCGCGCCGCCCAGGCGATCACCGAAGCCGAGGCACGCGGCGATGCGGCCGCGGTCAGCGAATTGGCGCGCCGGACTCTGGCCCGGTGGGCGCCGGAATTGGAGCGCGTGAAAAAACTGCCCGCACGCGGCTGGATGCGCACGCCGGAGCGTTGCTGGGACCGGAAGTCCAACTGGGGCGAGTTGCCCTGGTTTCGCGCGCGCTGCGCGGGCAAGTGACAAAATGGGCCATAGGTATTCGGATGGCATGCAAAAGGGCCGGAGATCGGTTTACCTCTCGGCCAGACTGTCATCGCGCCGCATGCGCAAAGAAGGCAATGCGGCAATTACGCGGAGCAGGACTGTATCATACTCGGCGCATGGCTCGGTCCTTCGCTAGCATTCAGTGCAAGCCCTTTGGCAGAAGGGCTGCCGCTGGCGTGCAAGATAAGTTGCCGCGCAGATTGGCTGCCAATACAATTAGCGTTTTGATAATGTGTGCCGCGGTGGTGCCGCTTCAACCGGGAGTAATGCGCCCGCCGGGCGGAGCCTGTCTATCATCCCCATCCGCTGCTTTCCCCTCTGGGCGCGCTGCATCTTGATGATTCTGTGCGCATTGGCTGCGGTAAGCCGCCGGACTGACGCCGCGCAATTTCCTAAATACGCATGAGAAATAATAACGGTCGCAAAACCCGGTTTGATCCGCAATTTGTTTAATGCTGTGGTTGGTAAAGTGCAATAAAACACAGGCTTCTTCCACGCGCTTGAGCAATCCATAGGCGTGCGGCGTATATCCCATGGCATGCCGGAAATGGCGGCAAAATGCAGCGGGATGCATGCCGGCGCACGCGGCCAATTCGGCGTTCGAAACCTGTCGCCATTTTTGCCCCTCCCACCAGTGGAGCGCGTCGTCCAAGCGCGCGCAGGTGGCGCAGGATTGCAGCCAGGCGTCCGGCAAGGTCGACAAAGCGTGCCAGCATAATTTCAAGGCCGTGGCCAAGTTCTGCGTCACGCCGGCATCGCGGCCGGCGGGCACCGCGTAATTGCGCACCATTTCATGCACCAACTGCGGCTGTGCGTACAAAGTATGAACCCTGTCATGGATATGTGCGTAAGGCAGCCCGGCAATGAAATGCGTGAAGTAATGGCAAACCATGCGTTGCTGGCGGCTGGACAAAAGAGTGTTGGGGGCGACTAGCGTAAAACGCTCCGGTGCAATTTCATAACGCCGGCCATCAGGAGCCCGCAGCCATGCTCCGGCACGGTCATTCCAGTAAATGCGCCAGTAGGGCACCAGCACCTGGTCATAATGCCATTGATGGAGTTTGGGATTCCGCCCGAAAGCCAAAATGTCCAACTGGGGCGTATAGGCAATTGTTTTATGCCGGGGATTGAGGAACATAAGCAGATGCCATAGCATTTATAGGCCGGCGCCGGCGGGATAACTACATCAGTGGATATTTTCCGCCCCCCCGTGACAGCTAATATACCAAACAACTTTGTTGATTTCGCCCATTGCCGGCCGCGGTTTGATCCATTACAGTTGGCGCTACGAACAGAGAATTGTCATTTCTTGTAGCATGAAAACACACGTGCGTACAGTTTAAACTTTGACATGCCAACGATAGAAAACGGCAGAATCTTTTGGCTGATCGGCGACAATGGGGTAACGCAGGCCTTCCGCAGTTTGACGTCTGGCGCTAGCCTGTTGGAAAACGCCGATCCAGTAGCTTTTTGCCGCATTCTGTGCGCTGGCCGGGAAGTTCTGCCGTTGGCGGTGGAAAATCGCAATGATCAATTAATTGTGCGCTTTCCGGATGATTTAACGGTAACCATTGATGTTCGCCGGGAAAGCGATTGCCTGGTTTTACGGATCGCTTCCGTAACGCATATGCGTTTTGATCGGTTGATTTTTCTGGATGTGCCATTGCTCGCCGGAGCCGGGCAGGCTGATGTTTTCTGCGCCTGCGCCCTGGCTTTGAATCTAGCAACCCGCGTGGATGAACTGCCGGGGCCGCAACGGCGTTTGACGGCTCAATGTTATCCAAAATTCGGGGTGGCGGGCGCGGCGGCGGCGATCATCGGATGTCCCTTCCGCGAAATGCGCCGGATTTTGATGCGGGTGGTCAATGCTGCGCCGGACCTGCCGCGATCGCCCCTGGGCGGGCCATGGGCTTTGGATGCGCCGGAAAATAAAACATCATACATGTTTGGCGCGGCGAATGCGGAGACGGTAGACGAATACATCGCGTTGTGTCATGATTTTGGCATGGATCAATTGCATTTTGCCGGGACCAAGGCCTTACGCTACGGCGATTATGCTCCTCATCCGGAATCATTTCCCGACGGCTTGAACGGTGTGCGTACGGTGGTGGACCGCCTGCATGCGGCCGGCCTCCGGGCCGGCCTCCACACCATGTCTTTTTCAATCGCCCAGGATACCGCTTATGTGTCACCCGTTCCTGATCGACGTCTGGCCAAGGAAGGCCGCTACACGCTGGCCACCCCGATTTCGAACAGTGCTACCGAAATCAAGCTGATGGAGGACACGGCCGGCTTACCCCGGGAGATCGGGTATTTTCTGCGACGCAGCATGACGCTCCAAATCGGAGACGAATTGATTGAGTATGCGCGGGTGTTCGATCGTCCGTCAGCCGGGGTCGGCGGGTGCCGGCGGGGCGCATGGGGCACACGCGCCCAAGGTCATGCCGCTGGCACGGCTGCGTATCATTTGTGCTCTTGCTGGGGGCTTTTCGCGCCGGATGGCGAAACAAGTTTGTTTAGCGAGATTGCCGGCAACATATCGAACGTGGTCAATGAATGCGGGTTTGACATGATCTATCTGGATGGGTTGGACGGCATTCACATCCTGGGGGGCGAGGAAGCCCGCTGGCATTATGGCGCCAAGTTCGCGTTTGAAGTTTTTCAGCGCCTGCAACGCCCGGTCATTATGGAAATGGCGGCGTTCTTGCATCATTTATGGTTTCTGCGTTCCCGCCTGGGCGCATGGGATCATCCAATCCGCGGGTATGGCGCGTTTTTAAATCACCACCTGCGCTCAAATGCGCAATGCGCGCGCATTTTTCTCCCTGCGCATCTGGGATGGTGGGTGCCGCGCACCGCCGCTGCCGCCGGCATGGCTGCCGTGGCGGAAAACGATCCGGACAAGGTTGACGCGTATGCCTGCAAAACCGAAACCACGTTTCCCGAAGACGCGGAAAATCTCTGCATCAAGGCTTTGGGTGCGGACATCGGCTTTTCCCTGCAAGGCTTGTCGCCGCCGATGGTCGGGGATATCCCGCATCTGCGCCGGCTGGGCGAAGTCTTCAACCGCTACGCCCGGGCCCGCGGTCTGCGGCTGTCCAATGCCCTGCGCCGGAAATTGTGCGCGCCGGACAAGGAGCATGCCTTGGAGGAAGATGCCGCGCACCGGATCGCGTTGCGGGAGCGCAAGCGTTTAATGTATACCGTCCGCGGGCCTGATGATGCGTCGGCCGCATGGGAGTTTGACAACCCCTACGGCGCCCAGGCGGTGAAGTTGCGCATCGAGGCGCTCTGGTCGGCCGCGCCCTATAACGATGAACGCGGGATCACACTGGCGGATTTCAAGGCGCACGGCGAATTCAACTGCGATCTGTCGGCCGCAAGCATTCTCAACAGCGGGAAACAATATGCATACCCCGGTGCCGCGCCGGGTCTGCGCGCGTACCTGACTCCGGTTGCCGAGCGCTCCCCGGATGCTTCGGCAGCCGCGGTAGTGCGTTTCCGCGCCGAAAGCGCCGGTGCGGGTTCTTTCCCCGGGTCATCTCCCGACGATGACCTGTCGTTGCTGGATCACGGGGAACGGATTTACCGGGAGCGTCCCGCCAGTTGGGTATGGTTGGGCAAACGTTTTGCTCCCGTAAAAGATTTGTCGTCATGCCCGGTCTACGGTCTGTGGGTACACAGCGACGGCAGCGGCGCTGTGTTGAATGTGCAACTTGTCGGCGCCGCGCGCCGGCAGTCGCTGGAAGACCATTACGTGCCGCTGGACTACACCGGCTGGCGTTACCAGGCGTTGATTGAACCGGAATCGGAACGGTTCGAACAATATGTCTGGCCCTACGGCCGCGCTGTTTACGACATCTATCGTTCACGGCTGGCCATGGACCAGGTGGCGGGCATCAATCTCTGGCTCAATCATGTGCCGGTGAACGGCGCCGCCACATGCCTGCTTTCAGAAATCCGAGCCTTGCCGTTGGTTAAAACCGTTTTGCACCACCCCGCGTTGGCCGTTGCCGGCCGCGAGATCATCCTGCCGTTTGATCTGTCGGCGGGGGATTATACGGAAATCACGCCGGCCGGCCAGGCGGTGGTTTTTAGTCCGTATGGCCATGTCCGGGGTACCATGCCACTGCCGGGTGGTCCGGTTAAAATGCGGCGCGGCGCCAACCGCATGCGGTTCAAGGCCGGCCGCGGTGTGGGCGCCGGAAGAGCCCGGGTGGCGGCCATGGTGCGGCGGGTGTAAATGCGGCGAAACAGGAGTCAAAATGCGCTTGATGCAATTGGCGGTATGCGCTGGGATAACTCTGGGTTGGATTTTATCTTGTGCCGCCGCGGCGGCCCGGCCGCCGGCGATTCCGGTTTGCGCTAACCCACCGCAATGGGACGGTAACCTGGATGACCCGGCCTGGCGCGACGCGCTGGCGGTCACCAAATTTGTCGTTTTAGGCGCGGAGGGCTTTCCCGCTTGCGGTGATGTAACCGCGCGCATCATGCGGGATGACGCATGGTTGTTCATCGGATTTGACATCCGGCATCCGGAACCGGGCGGCATCGAACCGAAAGCGCAGCAGCGCGACGAACGGGTGCAGGGGGAAAACTGCGTCAAGGTGGCGTTCGATCCCGGGACCGACGGCAAAATATGGTATCACATCCGTCTGAGCGCCGGGAATGTCGTGGCCGATCAGCGCAATGACGGTAAAGGCGGGAATGCGCGGTGGAACATCCCCCTGCGTTCGGCCACGCGCATCAGCGCCACTGGCTGGCAGGCGGAACTGAAATTGCCGTTATCGTGGCTGATAAAGGATGGGGATCCCGCCAAGGCGCGCATGAACCTGCTGGTTCACTTATTCGTTCCGGTGCGCGATGCGAATGCCGTTGTGGTCGGCGAAACCCGGATCGTGGCCGCCTGGGCGCCGACGGCGCCGGACTGGTGGAACACGCCGGAGCGGTTCATGCCTGTGGCGGGCTTGGCGGGGGCGGTGATTAAGGAGCCGTTTTTGCCTGTGCTGGAGGAAGCCCAGGTAGGCGGATACCAGTTCGATGGCGGTGCCAGCCGGTACGATGTATCGGGACGGATACGCAATTACAGCGGGCAGGCCGGCCAGGTGTGTTTGCGCGTGCGCGACATTCCGGATACCGGCAGCCCCGGGGAAGCGGAGGCCGCACTGGAACTACGCGGTGACGCCGACGCGGAATTCACAATCTCCGTGCCGGTGGCGGCCATCATGCGCCGGAACATACACGTCAATCTTGAAACGGCCGCCGGGGATCCTTGCGGCAGCATCATAATCGTCGAGCCACCGGAACTGGATTGTTTCAAGGCATATTTGGATCGCAACTATTACACCGCCGAACCGGAGGCCGGCGTGGTTTGCCGCATCGGCTTGCCGGA
>CAYXEK010000001.1:105312-120474 GCA_964463985.1 uncultured Verrucomicrobiota bacterium | reverse complement strand
TAATATTATCCGTTCTGATTTTGCAAATGGGCTGCGTCAGCATGGAAAGGACGAACATGACCGGAAAACGCGCGGAAAATACCGTAGTAGTGATGGAAACCTCCCATGGCGCCATGGAAATCGAGCTGTTCGACTCACAGGCGCCTGCATCCGCCAGCAACTTCCTGGCTTACGCGGATGCGGGATTCTATGACGGCGCCGTGTTCCACCGCGTCATCCCGGGCTTCATGATCCAGGGCGGCGGATTCGACGCCGGCATGCAGCAGAAAGCCACCCGGGCGCCCATCAAAAACGAGGCGCAAAACGGACTGAAAAACGACCGCGGCACGCTGGCCATGGCCCGCACCATGGATATTGACAGCGCCACCGCGCAGTTTTTCATCAACGTGGCGGACAACGACTTCCTCAATCACGGTGTCCGCGATTACGGCTATGCCGTGTTTGCCCGCGTCACCGCCGGCATGGAGGTGGCGGACAAGATCGCCGCGGCCCCGACCACCACGCAAAACGGCATGAGCGATGTGCCGGCCCAGCCGGTGATCATCAAGTCGGTCAAGCGGAAATGAAACAGGCATACGACGTGATTGTTGTCGGCGGCGGCACCGCCGGCGCCGTGGCGGCTATCCAGGCGGGCCGGGCGGGCGCCTCCACGCTGCTGGTGGAAAAAAACGGCCTGCTGGGCGGTACGATGACTGTTGCCGGCATTAATTTCCCCGGCCACTTTTTTGCCTGGGGGCGACAGATCATCGGCGGGATCGGCTGGGAGTTGTGCGCCGGGACCTTCGCCGAAACCGGGCAGTCCCTGCCCCAACCCGCGGAAGGGACGCGGCATCTGCGCGTGGATGCGGCGGCATTCGCCGCCCTGGCGGATGAAGCGGCGCTGGCCGCCGGAGTTGATCTCCTGTTTCACGCCATGCCCGCCGCCGTCAGCCGATCGGATGGAACCTGGGCGTTGCAGGTATGCACGAAATCCGGTCTGCAAACCTGCCGCGCCAAAACGCTGATTGACGCCACCGGCGACGCGAACCTGGTCAGCCTGGCCGGGTTTGAAGTGGTCCGCCCGGAAACCGTCCAGCCGGCAACGCTGAACTTCGATTGCGCCGGGTATGATCCCGACGGCCTGGACTACCCGGCCCTGAAAGCCGCCGCGGAAAAAGCCATTGCCGCCGGAGAACTGGCCGCCACAGATATCGCCAGGGGTCGCGAAGGGCCGGCGAATTTGTTGAAGAAACATGGGCACAACGCCAACCATGTGCGGGCGCCGCGGACAGACACAAGCGAGGGAAGATCGCAGGCCGAGATTGAAGGGCGCAAGGCGCTCCTGCGCGCATTCCGATTCCTGCGGCGGCAGCCGGGCCTGGAAAATTTCCGGATCAACTGGGTCAGTCCCGAAATCGGCATTCGCGAAAGCGTCACAATCAAAGGCAAGCGGACGATCGCCATCTCCGAGTACGAAGCGGGCAAGGTTTACGAGGATGCCGTGTGCTTCGCTTTCTACCCGATTGACGAACACCTGAACGACGGCCGGGGCATCAATACCCGGCCGCTCCGGCCGGGCGTGCTGCCCACCATTCCGCGCGGCGCCTTGCTGCCCGCCGGCAGCAGCTTCCTGATTGCCGCCGGGCGATGCCTGGCCAGCGACCGCGAAGCGAACTCGGCCCTGCGCGTCGAGTGCCCATGCATGGCCATGGGCCAGGCGGCAGGCGCCATGGCCGCCCTCAGCGCCAAAACTGGTGTTGATCCCGAAGATTTGCCCATGAACGATTTGATCAGCCTGCTCCGGAAACATGGCGCCATAGTGCCTGGCGCCCCGGGTCCGGCCGAACCGGCGGTGGCGGGCGGGAATGCGTCAAGCGGCCAAAGCGGTTCAAGGTTAAAAAAGTTCATGGTGATGGAGCCACCCGGTCAACCTGCGTCCTTTGAAACCTGACCCGTGAGACATTGAATCATCCCGCATTGCCCCCATCCATATGATTTTACAAAGGTTAAGCCATGAACAATATTGCTGCTTGTTACGCGCGG
This sequence comes from uncultured Verrucomicrobiota bacterium, assembly GCA_964463985.1. Classification (GTDB taxonomy): domain Bacteria; phylum Verrucomicrobiota; class Kiritimatiellia; order JAAZAB01; family JAAZAB01; genus JAXGPF01. The sequence goes on along the minus strand of CAYXEK010000001.1, from coordinate 118,452 downwards.
CTGGACGGCACCAGGCTGACGGTCGGCAACGCCGGGTTTGAACGGGCCTGGGAAATCGGCGAAGGCGCGCCGCAGGGCGCTTCCATCCGCGACAAAATCCGCAACCGTGAGTGGACCTGGCAACCGCCCTACCGGGATGTTTTCCGCCGGTCAATCCTGCCGCTCGCCGGACGGCCGGACGTCCATTTCGCCGCCGCCGCGGACGACCGGAACGGCTGCTCGGAAGAACACCTGCTGGCAACCATCCACCTGGTATACCCCAACGCCGAATTGATCTGGACCCACCGTGTCTGGCCCGGCCTGCCAATCATACTCTCCCAATTCACCGTCCGCCTGACCGCAGCGGCGGCGCCGGTCGCGGTGGAGCCCAAATTCGACAATGGGACGGGCGGGCTGCACATACTGATGGTGGACGACCGGATAGACACTTTCGGCATCGCGCCCCTGCACCTGGCTTATCATGCGGTACAATTTTCATGTCAATCCGATTGGAATGACAACCATGTCCGGGAAAAACACGCCTATACCTACAACAAGGAACGCATCCGGGAGGCCGGCCACTTCATCCATTTCCGGGATCGCGACTCGGGAGACGGCCTGCTGGCGCTGAAGATCGCGCCCACGCCGGGCGAGCAGTTAAATTACCCGGGGTATGATTTCGCTTATTGCGGAAAAACTTTTTCCATTGCCGGCTCGGGGATTTCCGAAGCGGAATTGCAGGCCGGCGCGGCCTGGCCGGCCTATGCCAGCGCGGTGGGTGTAACCGACGGCAGCGACGCGGCGGGAATGGAACTGTTTTACCGGCTGGACCGGCTGCGCCACAAGCCCGTCCCGGAGCGCAATTTCAATATACTCGCCAACAACTGGGGCTCCGGCAACGGGTCCAGGGCCATCTGCGAGAAATTGATGCTGGCGGAAATTGACACCGCCGCGCGGCTCGGGCTGACCCACGTCCAACTGGATGCCGGGTGGCAGCAGGGCATTCAGCATGGCTGGTTGCAGGTCGAAGAGCGTTTCCGCAGAAGCGTTTACGAAGTCAATCCCGACTACTGGACTATTCATGCGGAAAGATTCCCCAACCGGTTTGCCCCGCTGGTCGCGCGCGCCCGCGAAAAAGGCATCCGCCTGGGCATCTGGTTCGCGCCGGACATGGCGAACGATTACGCCTGCTGGGAAAAGGACCGGGACATTGTGCTGGGCTTGTGGCGCGACTGGGGTTTCGACGCCGTGAAAATTGACGGCGTCAGCCTGCTCAACAAGCGCGGCGAAAAAAACCTGCTGGCCTTTCTGCACGGGATTTTTGAAGGGGCCAACCGGCGCATTTGCATCAACTTCGACATCACCGGCGGCGCCGGCAGCCGCATCGGCCATTTTTACGAAACCGAATGCGTGGGCAACCTGTTCGTCGAAAACCGCTACGCGCATGACCGGACGTATTATCCCTACCGCACCACGCGCAATCTCTGGCATTTGTGCCGCTATTTTCCGAGTTATCGCCTGCACATGGAATTCGTTGACGCGCAGAGCAAGTCCAGCCAGTACGCGGAAGACGACCCGTTCCGTCCGGCGGCGTTCGGCACGGAATATTCCTGCGCCGCCGTGCTGTTTGCCAACCCGCTGTGCTGGATGGAAACGCAGCACCTGTCGGAGCGGGACAAAAAAGCGCTGGCCGGATTGATCCACGCCTACCGGCCGCATCAACAGGCGCTGCTGAGCGGACGGGTGTTCCCGATCGGCGAAGAGCCCTCGGGCCGGGCCTGGACGGGGTTCCAGTCCGTGACCGGGCCGACGGAAGGATACCTGATGGTATTGCGCGAGATGACCGACCGGCGCCGAGGGGAATTTGCGCTGCGCGGCGTGCCGCCGGGCGCGCGGCTGAAACTGGAGCGGATTGCCGGCAAGTTATCTTCCACTGATCTCAAGGTTGACCGGCGCGGCGTCGCGCGGGTGGCCCTGCCACGGCCGGCCTCCTACGGTTTTGTCCGCTACCGAATTGATTAAACCGGGAAATCCAATCCCGCCTTAAAAATCCAGCGGGATGGCTGACAGCTTGTATGCCTGGCCGGACAACCTTGCCAGCCATACATTCCCGGACACCGGCCGGACCACCGGGTCCGCCAGCCCATCGCCATCGTAATCCGCCGGCGCCGGGATGTAATCCGGTCCGCCCAGCGGCCAGGGCGCGGCATATTCGCCGTAATTGATGCCGGAGAGTCTGAACCGCCAAATACCGGAGACGGGATGATATACCCCCGGATCCGCGAAGCCGTCGCCGTCAAAGTCGCCCGCCACCGGCCAGGCGCCCGGGCCGCCGAGAAAATCCGGCCGCGCCAGCGGCGCATATTTCAAGGTTGACAGACACGCCTGCCAATCGCCCGAGGCGCGGTTGTAAATGCCCGGATCCGCCAGGCCGTCCCCGTCAAAATCCGCCGCCACACCGCTCCAGCCGTTCCCGCCGAAAGGGAATGCCAGCGCGGCCAGGTAGTTATAATTGCTGCCGGAGAACAAGGCGTACCAGGCGCCGGTTAATTCCTGATACACGGCGGGATCCGCCAGGCCGTCGCCGTCGTAATCCGCCGACATGGAAGCCCAGCCGCGTCCGCCGAGATTGTTAAAATCATAAATCTGCTTGCTGTAGCCGTATGCCGACGGCATGATGCGCCATGCGCCGGAAGCCTCGCCATACAGCGCCGGGTCCGCCAGGCCGTCGCCATCGTAATCCGCGCTGACGCCCGAGGATATACCGCCGCGCCAGCCGGCGGCGTAGGCGCTGAACGCGCTTACGGCGCCGTCATTGGTGGCCTGCAGCCAGTAATAATACAGTTTGCCTACCAGGGTATTGGTATCCGTGTAACTCAAGGCGGCCGTTTGGGTAACCAGTACCGCCGCGGAGCCGGGGTTGTTGGAAAGGCCGCGCCAGATACGGTACCCGGCGGCGTCTGGAGCCGCCTCCCAGGATACTTCCACACCATCCGCCGAGGTCCCGGCGCCGGCGGCCACGGCGTCCGGGGCCGCCAGCACGTTGGTTGCCCAGAGCCAGTTGATGCTGGAATCCGCAGTGAGGGCAAACGGCCCGGTATTGGTGCCGAACCCCGCGGCCGGCACGCTGCCGGCGCCTGTCCAACCGATGCAGACATAGCGGTTGCTGCCGGCGCTCACCGGCGAATTGGTCACGGTGCAGGCCAGGACGGTCCCATTGGTATAAACATTGCTGCCGACGGATGGTTGCGCGCCGCCATGGGCGGAATTAACCGTCAGGGTGCGCATGACCGGCGGAGTATAAACCATGTAACAGGCTTCGCAGGCCACCCGGGCGGCGGTGTAACGGATGCGCATATAGCCGCTTTCTCCCCAGCCGGCGCCCCAGCTATTGCGCAATATCCAGCATCCGCCGCCCCCTTCGGGAGGGTTGTCATCCCAGCCGACCAGCGCGATGGCGTGATTCACAGGGGTATAATAGCAGGGATCGGCGTAACAGTCCGTCGCGTCATCATCGTAAACGCCCCCGGTGTAATCGTTGAAGGCACTGGTCACATAGACGGCCGCGTCCACCGGGCCGTAAGTCACGATGGCGGTCTTGATAGCCTCCACATCGCCGCAGGGCACTCGATGCCAGGAAGTGAACACCTCCCGCGGACTGCCCCAGTATGCGCAACCCGGATCGCTCATGGTGTATGGGAAAGCGGACTCCAGGCAAACGCCTTCCACGGTCAGGGCCGTCAACTCGGCGTAATCGTAATCCGCGCCATCACAGCCGCCGAAATGGATGGCATATTCGGGCAAGCTTCCGAGGCACCACATGATAAACGATTCGGAAAAATCAATGCAATCGGCGCCGTAACGCCCCATGGCCCAATTATAGGTGCCTTCGGCGGCGGCCGCGGCCCCAAAAGCGTAGCAACTGCCGCAGGGACCCTGGTCACGCACGGCGCCAATATAAGCTTGTCCGGTCAGGTTCCGCCAGTCAAAGGAGGGCGGCAGTTCGGTCCGTCCGTCCATCAGCCGGTAAATGCCCAGCAAGTCCGCGTCATCTTCGGCCCGGCCGGCGCGGACGGCCGGCAACAGTTTGCCATGCGCGCCCGGCGCATCGGCATCATACAGCGGCATGCCTTTCCGGCGCATCAATTCCACGAGCGGAATCCCCGCGCCGGCGGCCGCTCTGGCGCGGACTCCGGCCGGGTAACAAACCGCGTATTCGCGGATAAAACCGCCGGCTTTGGCGCGGACACACTCGATGTCATAGCCGTGCAGGGCGGCAAACGAATATTCCCGGCCGGCCTTCCCCTTAAAAAAATCCCAGGCGTCAAACTGCACGCCGGGCGCCACCACCGCCACTCCCTGCGCGCCGGACGCCGTGGCGATGGTGCGATATTCGTAGCCCATGCGCTCGCAATAAGCGGCAGCCGGGTTGGGCCGGCCCGCGGCCAGTTGCGCCGTCAAACCTGACAATATCAATAATATATATTTTCGCATGCCGATATCCCTGCCCGCACGCCGGGGGGCGTTGATCTCAAATTTGCCAACTCCGCCATTTCTTCTCCGCGCCAATTATTTTAACGGCAAGCGCCGCTCAATACAAACTAAATCCGCAGCCCGGCCGCAGGGCAGATATGGCTCAGATGCCGACCTGCAAGGCGCCGGCGATTTCAAATTGACGCCTGCGCCGCTGTGGCGTATGCTTATTGCTGAATTTCACATTACTGCAGTTGACCAGGGGAAAACCGCTTATGCGCGCCAGAACCGCCGCCGTCAAACGCAAAACACGGGAAACCAGCATTGACCTGACCGTCAACCTGGACGGCCGGGGCCGCTGCCGGATTAATTCCGGCATCCCGTTTTTAGACCACATGCTGGAACTGCTGGCCCGGCATGCCTTGCTGGACCTGCGCCTGGCCGCCAAGGGCGACCTGGCGGTGGATTATCATCACACGGTGGAAGATATCGGCTTGTGCCTGGGCCAGGCGCTGGATGAGGCCCTGGGGCCGCGCCGGGGCATTGCGCGTTACGGCCATGCTTATGTGCCGATGGATGAAGCGCTTTGCCGGGCCGCGGTGGACCTGGGCGGCCGGCCGTTCCTGCACTACGAAATCGCCTGCCGTAAACAGAAAATCCGGGATTTCAACATCGGCCTGATCGAGGAAATGCTGCGCGCCTTCACCGTGCAAGGCCGGCTCAACCTGCACATTAAGCATTTCTACGGCAAGGACCCCCACCATGCCGTGGAATCGGTATTCAAGGCTCTGGCGCGCGCCCTGCGCATGGCGCTGGCGCGCGATCCGCGCGAATCCGGCGTTCCATCCAGCAAGGGGCGGATATGAAGTCCGGCTTCACGGTCATTCCCGCCATTGATCTGCGCGGCGGTCAATGCGTCAGGTTGCGCCAGGGGCTGGCGGATCAGGCCACCATTTACGCCGGCAGACCTGAGCAAATGGCCCGCCATTGGGCCGCGCAGGGGGCCGCCGCCCTGCATGTAGTGGATCTGGACGGCGCTTTCGCCGGCCGGCCGGCGCACACCGCCGTCATCCGCGCCATGATCGCCGCCGTCAAGCCTGTCCCCGTGGAAGTCGGCGGCGGGCTGCGCACGGATGAGGATGTGCAGAATCTTTTGGACGCCGGCGCCGCGCGGGCAATCATTGGCACGCGCGCATTAAGTTCGACGGCGGAACTCCGGCGCCTGGCCGCCAAATTCGGCCCGCGCCTGGCGGTGGGCATTGACGCCCGCAATGGCATGGTCCAGGTCAGGGGCTGGACGGAAACCACCGCCACGGACGCCGCCGACCTCGCCCGGCACGCCGCTGAGGCCGGCATACAGACGATCATATACACCGATACCGCCACCGACGGCATGTTGCAAGGACCCAATTACGCGGCCGTGGAGCGCCTGTGCCGCGCCGCCGCCTGCCGGGTAATCGCTTCCGGCGGCGTGGCCGCGGCGGAGCATGTCCGCCGCCTGGCGCAATTGCAACTGCCCAACCTGGCCGGCGTCATCGTGGGCAAGGCTCTTTACGAACAAACCGCCACGCTGCCGGAGTTGCTGGCGGCGGCGGGGTGATGGCGCGCGACAGCGGCTTTGCATTTAAAAGATTGATCATGCGGCTGTATTGGCGCCACGGTGTGGCGCAATCCGCCTGGGTTCAGGTAATGCCGCACACCGTGCCGCCGCTACAGACAGATGGTTTGGCGCCGGTTTAAAAATAAAAGGTTGTTTCAGCATGATTTTAAACGCACAAATTTCGACTCTGCCCAACGGCCTGCGCGTGGCCACCTCCGCCATGCCCGGGCTGCAAAGCGCGGCCATGGGCGTCTGGGTGGGCGTCGGCGGCCGGCATGAATGCCGTACCATGACCGGCATCAGCCATTTCATCGAACACATGCTGTTCAAGGGCACCACGCAGCGCAGCGCCCGTGAAATCACCCGCGCCATCGAGGGGCGCGGCGGCTATTTCAACGCATTCACCCAGGAAGAATCCACCTGTTACTATGCCCGCATGGCCGGCCGGCATCTCTGGGATATTTTGGATGTCATGGCCGACATGTATCTCCGCCCGCGGTTCGCCGCGGATGATGTTGCGCGCGAAAAAGACGTCATCCTGGAAGAAGTGCTGATGATCAACGACCAGCCGGAGCAGCTGGTCCAGGAAATCCTCAACACCATGCTGTGGCGCAACCACGAGCTGGGCCGGCCGCTTACCGGCACGCCGGAAACCCTGCAAAAGATCGGCCGCGACCATCTGCTGGCATTCAAAAACAAAAAATACGTCCCCGAAAATACGATTTTCGTATTCGCCGGGCCGGTCGAACACAGCGCCTGCGCGGCCGGCGCCCGCGACCTCACGCGGCGCCTGCGGCGCAAGCCCGAGCCGGCCTATCGCCTGGTGACCAGGACCGTGGAGCAGGAGCGGCTGCAATTGCGCGCCCGGGAAATAGAGCAGACCCACCTGGCGCTGGGGTTCCGCATGTTCGGCCGGTTTGACAAACGCCGTTACGCCTTGCGCCTGTTGAACGTGGTGCTGGGCGAAAACATGAGCTCCCGCCTGTTTCAGAGCGTCCGTGAAAAACACGGCCTGGCTTACTCCGTGCATTCCGCCGCGCAATTGTTCGCCGAAACCGGGGTGCTGGCGGTGAGCGCCGGCGTTGACACCGCCCGCGCCGACCGCGCACTGGCGCTGATCGTCCGGGAATTGAACAACTTGAAAAAACATGCCATCCCGGCGCGCGAGCTGGCGGAAGCCCGCGAATACGCCATCGGCAGCCTGCTGCTCGCGCTGGAAAGCCCATCCGGACACATGCACTGGCTGGGAGACAGCATTCTCAATTACGGGCGCATTATTCCGCCCGAAGAAGTCATTGCCGCCCTGAACGCGGTTTCGGCGGAGGATTTGCGGCGGCTGGCCGGCGAATTTTTATGCGCCAACCGGGCCAGCCTAGCCATACTTACCGGCGCCAAGTCCGCCCTTTCCGCGCGGCGGGTGGAAGCGCTGCTGGGCAGCTTGTGAAACTCGCGCCGGCGTGGCGAAGCGCTGCAGAACAGGAATGCGACATGTTATGAACGTCATGAACACAATCCCGCCGGCCCGGACCGGAAAATCATTCCGCGGCAGACGGGCCCCCGTCCTCCTGGGCTTGCTGCTGCTCATCCTGGTACTGCTGGCCGCGGCGCACCTGGTGCTGGAACGCCATTGCACCGTCCTGGCCCGGCAACGGATTCTGCCATGGCTGCAGGCGCGTTATCAAGCCGATGTCAAATTGGAGAACATATCCGTCAATATCCTGACGGGCGTGCTGGTGCTGGAAGGCGCCACCATCGGCAATCCGCCGGATTTCGCCGGCGCCGCCATGGCCGAAATGCCGCACTTCCGCCTGCGGCTGGCGCTGCACGATCTCTGGCGCAAAGACACCATTACCGTTCGCAGCCTGCGCATCAAGGATGCGCGGCTCAATATTATCCGCAATCCCCAGGGCCGGTTGAACCTGGCCGGCGCCGCGGAATCCGGCGGCGGCGGCGCCCCGGCGGCTGCAGCCGGCCCGGACGGACGGACGGCAATGCCGGGGCGCCGGGAATCATCGCCCCGGCCGCCGCTACCGGAAACTTCGCCGCGTCTGGCGATTGACAAGGCGCGCATCCATACGCGCGTGCAATACACCGATCACAATCCGATTTTCCAGCCGACGCCCCTGCAACTGGAACTGGACCTGGATATCGCCCTGGACCGTCTGGCAAATTATGGCCAGGCAGGCAAGCTGAACGGCAGGTTGCAAGTCACCGGGGCCATCTGCGCCGCCGGCCGGCGCACTCCACTGGAACTGCGCGGACGGATGGCGCCGCTGGCGGACCCCCGGCAAATGACCTTTGAACTCACCGGCTCCACCAAGCCGTTCGACTTGAAAGACGCCCCGCCGCTGGCCGGATGGCTGGGCGTGGCGCAGGGACTGGCGGCCTGCACGATTACCCTGGAAGTTCAGAACAACGTGCTGGACCCCGAAAAATCCATGCTGCAGTTCAACTTCAGCGAAACGCGTCTGGCGCCGGAAACCCGCCAGCGCCTGCACGGCATCCCCCTGCCGCAGGTGTTCGCCTTGCGCATTCCGCTCAGCGGCACGCTGGAAGCGCCCCGCGCCGATTTTGAGGCTGCCATCGCCGGCCTGTTGACCAGCGATGATGTCATCGGTTCTTTTTTGCAGGGACTCTACCAGGCGGGCGGAAAAACCGGCGCCCAGCCGGCGGATGGCGCCGCGGCCACGCCGTAACAAATATTCCGACACCAGCTTGCGCATAAGAAATACGCCCTAAAGCTGGGACTCAGCGTCACCCCGCGCCGCCTTAATTTTCTCAAAAGTGTATCCATCTCAGTTTTTCAATTGACGCAAATACGCTATATATGCTATAGCGTACCAATCAAACAAAGGAGCACCCACGCATGGACGACCGAGCGATTCCGGATATTCTGAAAAACATCCGCGCCAAAATTAATCTAAGCCAGGAGGAATTGGCCGCCAAACTCAATGTCGCCTTTTCCACCCTGAACCGTTGGGAAAACGGGCACAGCGTGCCGCGCGGCAAGGCTATGCAGGCAATTTCGGTGTTAATATCCGAGGTTGAAGACAATCCTGACCGCGAGGGCAACCGCACAAGTGGCCGCAGGCGTCGGGCATCAAAAGCAGACCTGCTAACGACAAAATCAATGGAGCAAATGCTCTGGAGCGCTGCCTGCTCGATCAGGGGTGAAAAAGACGCGCCGAAATTCAAGGACTATATTCTACCGTTGGTTTTCATTAAACGGTTGTCCGATGTCTTTGACGACGAAGTCGAACGGTTGGCGGAAACGTACGGCAACCGCGCGGAGGCGATGGACATCATCGAGGCGGACCCGAGTCTGGTCCGCTTTTACATCCCTCGCCAGGCACGCTGGGCCGTGGTCAGCGGTCGCGAGCAATTTGCCTGGCCCGCGAATCAGAAGCCAAAAACACTGGGCGAACAGATCACAACCACCATGCGTGCCATCGTGAAAGCCAACGCCGGCGACCGGCACAAAGATTTGAGCGGGGTCATTGACACCGTGGATTTCAACGAAACCCGGAATGGCGAAAGGGAAATCAGCGATACCGCCCTGGCCGGCATCATCGAAACCCTGTCCGACCCGCGCTACCGCCTCGGCCTGTATGACGTTGAGCCGGATTTTCTGGGACGTTGCTATGAATACCTCCTGCGTAAATTCGCGGAGGGCCAGGGACAAAGCGCCGGCGAATTTTTCACGCCGACGGAAGTCGGTTGGATCATGGCGCACATGTTGCGCCCTGCCCAGGGCGAGGAGGTCCACGATTACGCCTGCGGTTCCGCCGGACTCTTGATCAAATGCGAACTCACGTTGATGGAACGCGAACTAAAGGTCAGCCGGCCGCTAAAACTCTACGGCCAGGAACTGACCGGATCAAGTTACGCCATCGCCCGGATGAACATGGTGATCCACGACATGGAAGGTGAAATCGTGCGCGGTAATTCCATGACCAACCCCAAATTCCGCGCGCCAGACGGCGGATTGCGGAATTTCGACATCATTGTCGCCAACCCCATGTGGAACCAGCCATTCGATGCAACCGTTTATGATAACGACGCGTTCGGACGCTTTGAGGAACACGGCGGCATCACCTCCGGCAAAGCCGACTGGGCATGGCTGCAACATACGTTCGCCGCGCTCAAGCCCACAGGCCGGGCCGCCGTCGTGCTGGACACCGGCGCCGTCACCCGCGGCAGCGGCGGGCGCAACGAGGATCGTGAAAAAGCCATCCGCAAGTGGTTTGTTGACCATGATTTGGTGGAAGGCGTGGTCCTGCTTCCCGATAATCTGTTTTACAACACGACCGCCGCCGGTGTCATTATCCTGCTCAACCGTTGCAAAATGCCGCAACGCCGGGGCAAAATCGTCATGGTAAACGCCAGCCAGGAATTCAAGAAAGGCCGGCCGAAGAATTATATTCCGGAAGACGGCATCCATAAAATCGCCCAAGCTTTCATCAAAGGGCAGGATGTCGAACGGTTCGTCAAGGTAATCACCAACGATGCGGCGGCGGCCAACGATTACAACCTCGCCCCATCCCGCTACGTGGACACCAGCCATCGGGAAACGTACCGGCCGATCCCGGAAATTCTGGGCGAACTGAACGCATTGAATAAAGACGCAAGGAAACTGGACGCTGAGCTGGCGAAAATTTTTGCGCGGATGGGGTTCACGCCTTGAACACTACTTTTAAAAAACTGGTCGCCACGATCCGCGATGTCAGCGAAAAAATGCAGGCGCATGCCGCCAAGGCGGTCAATATCAGCCTGACATTGCGCAACTGGCTGATTGGCTGCTACATTGCCGAATACGAATTGCGCGGCGCTGATCGAGCGGCATATGGGCAACGGCTCCTGCCCCAACTCGCCGATGAATTGGCCAAGCTGAACGTGCGCGGCTGCGAGAAGCGCCAACTTTACCAATATCTCCGTTTCTTCCAAGTCTACCCGGAAATTGTGCGGTCAGTGACCGCACAATTTCAAAACCTTGTTCCTGAAGAAGTTATGGCGCGCGGTGACAAAATGCGGTCACCGACCGCATTTTCGGGGAACGACCCGCAGCAGATCATCCAGAAACTTTCATATACACATCTTGAACAGTTGGTGGCCATTGATGACGATGTCAAACGCGCATTTTATGAATTCGAATGCATGCGCGGCAACTGGTCGGTCCGCGAATTAAAGCACCAGACAGCCAGTCTTTACTACGAGCGCTCCGGTCTATCAAAAAACAAGGCCAAGCTGGCCGGTCTGACCCAGTCCAACGCTGAACAATCCGATCCGAAACTGGCCATTCGCGATCCGTATATTTTTGAATTTCTCGGCATCAAGCCCAGCGAAGTCATGGCCGAATCCGGATTGGAGGATGCTTTATTGAGCAAGCTGCAGGAATTCCTGTTGGAGCTTGGCCATGGTTTCTGTTTTGAAGCCCGTCAAAAACGCATTCTGATCGGCGAGTCGTATGGTTTTGTTGATCTGGTCTTTTATCACCGCGTGCTCAAGTGCCATGTTTTAATAGACCTTAAACTTGAGGAATTCTCCCATGAGAACATAGGCCAGCTGAATACTTATGTGAGCTGGTATCGCAAAAACATAATGACCAAAGGCGACAATCCGCCGGTGGGCATCCTCCTTTGCACGCGAAAGGATCATGCGCTGGTTGAATACGCGCTCGCCGGTATTAACAACCGGCTTTTCGTCTCCAAGTACCAACTGGCCCTGCCCAGCAAAGACGACATGCAACGATTTCTGGAACGCGAGATTCTCGAAAGTCCGATCAAGGCGGATGACGGCAAGGCCGGACAACTTGTGCGGGAGTTGCGGGCGCGGTATGGGACTGAAAAACATTTTTCGGCGCCGACGGACCAAGGCGTGACACACTCGGAAGGCTCGAAATGATAAAAGGATGGAGAAAAGTAATATTACGGGATGTCTGTGAGCAAACATACCAGTGGAATCCGAAAGAAGAACCACGGGATGAGTTTTTCTATATTGATGTCTCCGCCGTTTCAAACGATACCTTTTCTATCACGCGGCCGCAGACTGTCACATATGATACTGCACCGGGACGAGCACGGAAGATTCTATGTTCTCGTGATGTCCTCTACGCTACTATACGCCCTACGCTTAAACGCGTGGCATTGGTGCCCCCCGAATATGACAAGCACATCGCCTCAACAGCCTTTTGTGTTGTCAGAGCAAACAAAAAGAAGGCCATTCCGGAATACCTGTACTTTCTCTTGTTGTCAGATACCGTCAGTAAGTCTATCGCGGATGCGCAACATGGAGCCAGCTATCCTGCAGTTACAGACAAAGATATATTCAAACAAGAGGTTTACCTCCCGCCCTTCCCCGAACAGAAAAAGATCGCGGCCGTGTTATTGAAATTGCAGCAGGCGATTTTGACGCAGGACAAAATAATCCGAACGCTCCGAGACTTAAAGAAGACCACCATGGATTTCGTGTTCACCCGCGGCTTGCGCGGTGAAAAAACCAAATCCACCGCAATTGGCGAGATGCCGGAGAGTTGGGAGGTGAAAAGTATCGGTAGCTTCTGCGAGAAACCCCAATATGGATACACAGCAAGCGCATCATATGAACCAATCGGGCCAAAGCTATTACGAATAACGGATATAACTGAAAAAGGTGTCAATTGGGATACGGTGCCGTTTTGCCAATGCTCCGAATCTGATTGCGCCAAGTATCTCGTAAAAGAGAATGACATTCTAATAGCTCGAATAGGCGCAACAACAGGCAAGAGCTATTTAATCAAAAACCCACCAAAAGCTATTTTCGCTTCATATTTGATAAGATTGCGCCCGACAGTTGGCTTAAGCGCAAGATATCTATTTTACTTCCTCAACACAAATACATACTGGCAGCATATTTTGGCAAACAAGGGGAATAATATGAAAGGAGGAACAAATTCTTCGACACTGTCTTCTCTTCGCATACCCATACCATCCCAGGCAGAAGAACAGCAGCAGATTGGGCATATTCTATCAATAATCGACTGTGCCAAAGGTATTCGCAAATCCAAATTATCCGCACTTCAAAACCTTTTCAAGACCACTCTGAACAAGCTG
>CAYXEK010000001.1:45187-105212 GCA_964463985.1 uncultured Verrucomicrobiota bacterium | reverse complement strand
CAAATCCAAATTATCCGCACTTCAAAACCTTTTCAAGACCACTCTGAACAAGCTGATGGCCGGCGATATCCGTATCGCGGATTTGGATATTGATATTAAGGGGTTAGAGGCATGAATATTTCCGAAGCCATTAACGCTTTAATTCCTTTTGCCGCCAAGCCGCCAACCGAAGCGCTGGAATATGTCCGGGCGCATTGGGATGAAGCGGCGCCGGTTTTACTGGTGGCAATCGAGAAAAGGCTGGAGGCGCCAGGGGCGGCGGACAACAACGCTCTCTTTCTCTACGCGATACATCTGTGCGCGGAAATGCGCTGCCATGAAGCTTTCCCCCTCTTTACAATAATTGCGCGTTTGCCAAATTTACTTCTTTATGATTTAATTGGCGATATTCTGACGGAAGCATTCCCGCAAATGCTGGCGCGCACCTGCGGCGGCCGCATTGATGATATTAAGGCGCTAATTGAAGATTCGGCGCTCAATGAATATGCGCGCGGATCGGCCCTGAGTACTCTAGTATTGTTGGTTGCCAACGGCGATATGAGCCAGTCGGAGCTTTCAGACTATTGCATCGAATTGCTTTCCGATAAACTTGAGCGGCAGGCGTCATTTGCGTGGGACGCAGCCGTTGATGTTGCCTGCGAACTTGGTGTCCCCGGCGCATTACCGCTTATCCAGGCCGCCTATAAAAGAAAACTGGCCGACTCAAGCCACGCAAGTCTTGATGAAAGGATCAAGAAATACAACAAGTTGCGGAATGTCACGCTTGACCAAATCCGCGAGCGTGTGCGGCCTTTCCGCTCCACGGAAGCGGAAATGGCCTTTTTTGTCAGAAACCGGGGAAAAGAAAATACCGACGATGCAGACCTTAATTTCTTGCAAATACTCAATGATCGTAAGCTATCGGTGCGGAAAGCGTCAAAAATAACCGGACGCAACGATCCTTGTCCATGCGGCAGCGGCAAGAAATTTAAAAAGTGCTGCCTTAACGGCCCACAAATGCCGGCTTTCCCGCCCGTTGTCAGCGTGCGGGGCAATCTAATCCGCGCTGAGCATGTTGCGGCGAATGATTGGATGGAAGCCGGTTACCGGCACCTGCGGCAAGATCGTCATTGGCCGGCATATAAATGCTGGCAAAACTGCTGGAAAGAGCTGCTGCGCGTTTTACCGTCATCCTTACAAAACCCGGAAGAGTCCGAGGCGATTGGCGCATTTGAAGGCTATGAACGCCTTGTGAACTGGTTGCAGGACTTTGAGGACCTTCTCATGGATTTCAATGGAAACAGTCTGATGGCCGCTCAGTATGCCGCGAAATATTTTGAAACAGTCCAAAATCGTTTTCAATTTTTGAATCCTGATATAAAGCAGAACATGCAGGCAGACCAGGCTCGTTGCCTGGCGTTATTAGGCGAGCATGAAAAGGCCATTGCGATCCTGGAAGGGATGGTTGAAAAACGCCCCCAAAGCGCGCAAGGATACGTGGAACTTGCGGACCACTATTGCTTGAACGCAGGCCGGTTTAACCGCCGGCTGAACATTGAAAAAGCCAGACAATATCTACGGGCGGCCCTGAAAGCCGCGTCTGACTGCAGCGATTATGATGTACCGGCTCGTTTGGACGATATCAACGCCATTGAGGCTTCAATGATCAGGCCGTTGCTATGACCAAACCCGCGGAAAACAACTCTGTCCATACTCCGTTGATACGCTATGCGGAAGCCGCGGGCTGGACGTTCGTTCCGCCCGCCGAAGCGACGGCGCTGCGCCGGGGCACCGGCGGGCTCCTGTTCAACCGGATACTTGAGGAAAAACTGATCAAGCTGAATCCCGGACTGATGACCGCCGATCATGCCCAGGCTGTCATCCGCCGGATTGAGGGCGCGCGGAATACCATCGAAGGCAACGCGGAAATATTGGCGTGGCTCCGCGGCGAACAAAGCATCCACGACGATGCCGAAAATCGCGAACGGAATGTGACGGTTGTTGACTTCATACGGCCGGACGCCAATGTTTTCCATGTCACACCGGAATGGCAATACACGAATGGGCAGCAAACCCGCCGCGCGGATGCGATGTTTCTTATCAACGGCATCCCTGTCGCCATCGTTGAGACCAAGAACGCCGCCAAAACCAGCGGCATCGCGGAAGGCCTGATCCAAATCCGGGAATACCACCATGAAACCCCGGAAATGCTGACCACGCCCCAAGTTTTCAATATCACCCAATTGCTGGATTTTCACTATGGCGCAACATGGAATCTTGACCGGAAAAATCTGTTCAAGTGGAAGGGAGTTGAAAAGGAGTTTATCGCGCCGGCCGCCGCGCCCGCGGCGGACACCCACTCCTTCGAAGACCGGGTGAAGTCGTTTTTCGACCGCCGCCGGTTTCTGACAATGTTGAAGGAATGGATTTTGTTTTTCTATAAAGACGATGAACTCCAAAAAACCGTTCTGCGCCCGCATCAAACCCGGGCGGTGGAACGTATTCTCAACCGCTGCGCCGACGCCAAACGCACCACCGGCCTGATCTGGCACACTCAGGGTTCCGGTAAAACTTTCACCATGATCACCGCGGCGCGGATGATTTTGCAGGACCGCTCCCGGTTCGGCAAGGCAACGGTCATCCTGATGATTGACCGCAACGAGTTGGAGGGCCAACTGGCCGGTTGGGTGGACCGCATTCTGGGCGAGATGACGGCCCATGATATCACCATCGCATACGCCGACAGCAAGCGCCGGCTGCGCGAGTTGCTGGCGGGCGACTTCCGCGGGCTGATCGTGTCAATGATCCATAAATTTGACGGCATCCGGAAGGACATCAACACCCGCGACAATATCTTTGTGCTCGTGGATGAGGCGCACCGCACCACCGGCGGCAATCTCGGCAATTACCTGTTGGGGGCTTTGCCGAAAGCCACCTTGATCGGCTTCACCGGCACACCCATTGACAAAACCGCCTACGGCAAGGGCACATTCAAGATTTTTGGCCATGAAGATGCGCGGGGATACCTGGATAAATATGCCATTGCCGATTCCATTGAGGACGGAACCACCGTCCCATTGAAATACACGCTGGCGCCGAGTGAAATCCGGGTTCCCAGACAACAACTTGAGGAAGAATTTCTGGAACTCGCCCACGCACAGGGAGTAACGGATGTGGATGAATTGAACAAAATCCTGGATCAGGCCATGCGATTGAAGGCTTTTTTAAAGGCGGATGACCGCATCGGTAAAGTCGCGTCATTCGTAGCGGAGCATTTTACGAAAAATGTCGAGCCGTTGGGCTACAAAGCCTTCCTGGTGGCCGTTGACCGCGAGGCCTGCGCGCTTTACAAAGCGGCGCTTGACAAGCTGCTGCCCCCGGAATATTCCCTGCCTGTTTACACACCCGCGCAACATGACAGCGAAAAATATCCACTCGTGTACAAATACCAAACGACACCTGACGCGGAAAAAAAGGCGCGCAAACTGTTTCTGAAGGCCGATACTTTGCCTAAAATACTCATCGTCACCGACAAACTTTTGACGGGGTTTGACGCGCCGGTGCTGTATTGCATGTATCTGGACAAGCCCATGCGGGATCATGTCCTGCTCCAGGCAATTGCCCGGGTAAACCGGCCTTATGAAACCACACCCCGCCCGGCGCAGCGGGATGGAGACGGCAAAACGCCATTTTCGCGCGACACGCCATTGGCCACGGTGATCACTCCCATGCCGAACCGGAAACCGTGCGGATTGGTAGTTGATTTCGTCGGCATATTCGAGAAATTGGAAAAGGCCCTGGCGTTCGACTCGGATGTGGTCACCGGTGTTATTGAAGACCTTGACCTCCTTTTTACCAGGTTTAAGACGCTTATGAACGGCCCGGCACGGGAATATCTGCGCCTCTGCCTCGGGCCGATTGACGACAAGACTGTCGAGCAGGCCATTGAACTCTTCGCCGATCCAGCCAAACGGGAAGATTTTCTGAAGGTTTACAAACAACTTGAAACGCTTTATGAAATCCTCTCGCCATCGCCGCTTTTGCGGGATTTTATCGAGGATTTTAGCTGTCTTTCCCTCTTGTATCAAATCGTCCGCAATGCATTTCGCAAGCAGACCGTCTTCTACGACGACTTGGCCGGCAAAACCGAGCAGTTGGTGCGGGAAAAAGCGACAAGCTACGGCCTTGACACCACATTATCCGTTGTGAAAATTGACGCTCAAACGCTGGAAGCCATCAAGTTACGCGGCGGTTCCGACAAGGCCAAAATTATTAACCTGACTAACAGTATCAGGCAAACGACGCTTGAAGATGCCGACGCCAACCCATACCTGAAACTCATCGGCGACCGCGCGGAAGCTATCATGGACGCCTACGATCAGCGCCAAAGCACAACCACGGAAGCGCTTAAGCAGATTGAAACGTTGATCCGAGAAATCATTGAAGCGCAAAAGCAGCAGGCAAAAATGGGTTTTGACGCCCCAACTTTCGCCTGTTTCTGGACTTTGAAACAGGCCAACGTTGATCATCCACAGCAAGCCGCACCTGTCATTCGGGCGATCTTCAGCCGCTTCCCGCACCACCGCGACAACGCAACGGAATTGCGCCAACTTAAAGCCGATCTATATAAGACACTGCTGCCATTAGTCGGCAAGGCAAACATGGTTCCCTTGGCGGAAAAGTTACTCCGCGCGGAGGGGCAATGAATCAAAAATCCAAGCCACACGAAACCGGCCGGCGCGCCATGGACCGACGCAAGGCCTGTTTCAAAACGGCAGTCCGCGCCTGGGCCACGCGTCTGAAGGTTCAGCCCGCACAAATTCGCGTGCAGCCAATGCGCAACAAATGGGCTTCATGTTCACCCGGCCAATGGATCAGTTTCAACACAAATCTTTTGAACACGGATACGGAATTCCAAGACTATGTGATGGTACACGAATTGCTGCATTTACGCGTGCCGAATCACGGCAAACTGTTCAAGGCGCTCATGACCATACACTTGCCCGGCCGGGAGCAACGGGACGTGCATTTTGCCGATTTGCGAGTGTATCGTTTAAAAAAGATTGGTCTATAAGCGTCAAGTTGATATGATGCGCTTATATCACGTTAAATAAAAATTCAGGCATGTCAACCCAACTAAA
This sequence comes from uncultured Verrucomicrobiota bacterium, assembly GCA_964463985.1. Taxonomy (GTDB): domain Bacteria; phylum Verrucomicrobiota; class Kiritimatiellia; order JAAZAB01; family JAAZAB01; genus JAXGPF01. Next base: position 100,092 of record CAYXEK010000001.1, on the reverse strand, counting down.
AATAATCCGGGCCGGCTGGGTCGCGGCATTGCTGGCAGCCTTGGGACTGACAGCCGCCAACCTGATCCTGGGCGATTTGAACCAGGACGAGGGCTGGTACCTTTACGCCGCGCGCATGGTGGCCGGCGGCGCCGTCCCGTACCGCGATTTCGCCTATACCCAGGGACCGCTCCTGCCGCTGGTGTACGCTCCGTTTGACCGGTTCGTCGCCGCCTGGGGTCTGGCCGGCGGCCGCCTGGTCACGGCCGCGTTCGGCTGGCTGGCGGCGCTGCTGGCGGCCGGCCTGGCAGCCCGGCTGGCAGGACCGCGGCGCCGCGAAGCGGCGCTCCTGGCCTTTGCGCTGATTGCCGTCAATGTATATCAAAACTATTTCACCACGGTAGTCAAAACATATTCCCTGGCGGCTTGCTGCCTGGCGGGCGGGTTCCTGGCGCTGGCATGGGGCCTGGAACGCCGGCGGCGCGCGCCGCTCTGGCTGGCGGGCGCCCTGATGGCGCTGGCGGCGGGCACGCGCAGTTCGGCGGCGATGGCGCCGCTGGCCGCCATGATCGTCTTGTGGTCCGGCCGGCGCCGCGCCGGCCTGCCGGCCGCCTGGCTGCACTTCCTGGCCGGGGGCGCACTGGCCGGCGCGGCGCTCATGCTGCCGTTCTTCGCAATGGCGCCGGAAAATTTCTGGTTCAACGTGGTCAGCTACCATGCCCTGCGCGATCCGGGCGCCCTGCTGCAGGCGCTGGTGTACAAGGCCGGCTTCATCTCCCGCGTGGTGCAAGCCTATTTCGCCGCGCTGGCCCTGCTGACGATCGCGGCCATCCGCATTGAGCGGCCGCCGGCGCCGCCCGATCAGCGGGCGGACGGCGCCGGTGTCCGCCTGACCATGGCATCGCTCTGGCTGGCCCTGGCGGGGATTACCCTGCTGCACCTGCTGGCGCCCTTCCCTTACGACGATTACCAGTCCTTCGCTTACCCCCTGCTGGGCAGCGCTGTGGCGGTTTTCGCCCTGCGCCGCCTGACGGCGACGCCGGCGGGCGCGGCCCGGCTGGCGCTGCTGGGCCTGCTGCTTTCCGCCGCCGCCGCCGGTTCCTCGCCGCTCAACCAGGATTGGTTCATCCAGGGCCGCGACCGCATCTGGTGGCAAATCAAGGACACGCCGCCGCTTTTCAAGCTGCGCGCCGCCGCGCGCCTGATCCAATCCCTGAGCGGACCGGATGATTACCTGCTGACCCAGGACCCCTACCTGGCCGTGGAAGCCAACCGGCGTCTACCGCCGGGGTTGGAGCTTGGTCAATTCTGCTACTTCCCCGGCCTGGATGACTCCCAGGCGCGGCGGCGGCGCGTATTGAACCGCACCGGCCTGGCGGAACTTCTGCGGAATTGTCCTGCCCCGGTGGCCGCGTTGAGCGGCTACGCGCTGGCGCTGGAGTCCCCAAAAATTCGCCGGGTGCCGGAAACGGACCGGGACTATTTCCGCGGCATCATCGCGCAGCGTTACACGCCCCTGCTGGAAATCCCGCGTTTCGGCCAGGCGGCCACCACGCTGGAAATTATGATTCAGAAGCCGGCCGCCGCGGCGGCCGGCGGCCGGATTCAAAACGCACAGGAAAACAAACCATGAAAGTCGCTTTATTAGGCCTGGCGCAATCCGGGCGCAAAACCTTTTTTTCGCTGCTGACCGGCCGCGAGGTTCCGCCCGGCCTGAAGGAAGGCGAAAGCCTGGAAGGCAATGCTCCCATCCGCGATCCGCGGGTGGATAAATTAACCGAAATGTACCGGCCGGAGCGCACGAAATACGCGGAAAACCGGATCGTACTCTGTCCGCCGATCATCGCCGGACGGCGCGACTGGCTGGACTCCGCCAAGCGCTGCGAGCTGCTCTGCCTGCTGGTGCGCGCCTTCACCGATCCGGCGGTTTACCACCAGGACGGCAGCGTGGACCCCGCGCGCGACCGCGGCGCGCTGGAAACGGAACTCTGGGCGGCCGACCTGGAACTGGTGGAAAAGCGCCTCGACCGCATCGCGCGGGAAAAGAAAACGGGACAGGACGCGCGCCAGGCGCTGGAGGAACGCACGCTGGAAAAGGTCAAGGCGCACCTGGAAACCGCTATGAAAATCGGCATGCCTGCCGGCCTGGAAGAGCACGAACTGGAAACCATCCGCAGCCTGGAACTGCTGTCATGCAAGCCCGTGCTGTGGGTGTACAACGTGGATGAAAATCAGCTCCGGGAAGCCGGCGCCGATTTCAAGGTCTCCTGCCGGATTGAACGCGAAATCATGGACTTGGATCCGGCGGAACGCGCGGCTTACCTCCAGGACTTGGGCGTCGCCCAATCCGGCCTGGACCGCCTGAACCAGGCGGCTTACGCCGCGCTGGGGCTGATGTCGTTTTATACCGTGGGCAAAGACGAAGTCCGCGCCTGGACCATCCGCGTCGGCACGCCGGCGCCGGCCGCCGGCGGCAAGGTTCACACCGACATCGAACGCGGGTTCATCCGCGCGGAAATCATGCGCTACGACGAACTGGTCGCCGCCGGCAGCGAAGAGGCGCTGCGCGCCCAGGGGAAAATGCAGTTAAAAGGGCGCGATTACGTCATTGCCGACGGCGACATCTGCCATTTCCGGTTCAACGTGTGACCGGGAAAGTTACAGGCCGACATTGACGCGGCCGCGCGGGAATTCGGTGAACCAGAACTGCAGCCAGACTTCGTAGTCGTCGTCTTCCCATTCGTAGCCGACTTCGACGGCCACGCAATCAATCGTGCGGCGCACGGAGATGCCCCAGGCCTCCATCTCGCTTTCCTCGAATTCATACCGGGTATAGGCCTTGTAACCCCAGTTGATGAAGGGGTTGATCCGCAGTTCCGCGTTCAGCAGACTGTTGGCATCCAGGCGGTAGCGGTGTTCCAACTCGCAGGACCAGAAGGTGTGCTCCTCCCAAAGCAGGCGGGTGTTCAAGGTTTTCAGCTCGGATTCGTACTGGTCGTATTCGCCGTCAATCCGGAAATCCACCCAATCCCACGGCTCGGAGCGGACGTCGAAGAAAAAGCTGTCAAAATCCTCTTCGTCCGCCTGGGGGTCGAGCCGGTAATACGTCCAGATGTCCGCATTGATCAAGTCGTAGATTTCGCGGCGCTTGGTCTGAATCTTGTTGCGCAGACCGAGCTTGATGTCGTTGCGTCGGTCCAATTCATCCAGATCGTCGAACTGGTAAAGATCGGCCGGCCGCAGGTTGGGCTCGGGAATATAGGTGTAATCGGCGTAAGGCTCGACAATATGCCGCAGGTTGTTGATGAAATCCCCCGGATGCGTCTGCCAGACTTTGAATGCCTTGAAGGAGGATTCCAGGCCGAATTCGTACAAGTTGCGGAAATCGGCGTCCAGTTCGCGCATGGCTTGATTAGTGGAAACGGTGGAGACGGCCACGCCGTTCGTGTCCAGGGAAGTGTTGGTGGAGACCACCCGGTAGTCTTCCTTGGTGTGGGAGTAATAAGTGCCGCGGTAGCCGGCGCGGGGGATCAGGTTGAGGAAGCCGAAGAATTTCACCGGATAATTGACGGAGTGCGCGGTGTGGAGCCGGCCGGCGGAATAATCCTGCTGGTTGGTGGCATTTTCCTCCCAGACTTTCTCAAGGTAGGCGGCGGAATTTTCGCTTTCGTAGTAGAAGCGGCTTTCGCCGATTTCCTGCCGGGTGATGTCGAAATTCACCTCCGGCACGCGGTCCACGGCCGTGTAGAAATCATTGAAGCGTTTCTGGGCCTGGATGCTGAGAGAGTAATTCTGCGTGCGGTGGCCGAGGACGAGGTAATTTTCCGGCTCGGGATAGGTTTTGTATTCCTCGCGGAAAAACTGCTGTATCACCTTCGGGTCGCTGAGATAATTCGCCTGCAGCAGCAGGTAATCATTGTCGGTGAAAGACTGGTTGTGATACAGGCGCAGGCGGTAGCGGTCCCCGTCCAGGGGATAGGCCTGCTCCTTGCCTTCATCCGGCCGGGAATCGCCGGTATAGTAAGCGATCAGGTCGCCAAACCACCGGTCGTCGCTGGCCTCCATTTCATCCAGGCTGCGGTAACGGCTTCCGACATTCCAGATGTCGGTGATTTCATCTTCATCGTCGTCGGATGCATAGCGCTCCGTGGACAGTCCGCGGGAGTTGCCGCTGGAACTCCACATCAAATCCTGCCCCACCCCCAGGCCGCGGCGGGTGCGCACATCCACATGGGTGGCGGCCTCCAGGTGGCGCGAGAGGCGGTAATTCAGGGCGGTCAGCAGGAACAGGCCCATGCGGTTGTTGTAGCCCGGCACGATGCTGATGAAATTGCGGGTGCCGATATTCTGGAACCAGAAAGGGAAATAAAAAACGGGGATCCCGCCCATATACATCACCACGTGATAGGCCCGGACGGAATGATTGGGAATGATGCGGGCGGTTTTGGCCCGCAGGTACACCGCCGGTTCCTCGCCTTCGCAGGTGGTGAAGCTGGCATCGCGCAGCAGGAACTCGTCGGCCGCGGTCCGCTGCGAGGATTTGGCGTTGACGTAGAACGGCGCGAGGAAGGCGCGGAATTCCCCGAAGTCGCCGCGCTTGGACTTGAAATTGTAATTCAGGCGGTCGCCCACCCAGGTGTCGTTGCCGCGCTGGAAAGCCACCCGGCCGTCGGCCATGACATCCTGCGATTCCAGGTTGATCACGGCGTAATCGCTGCGAAGGATTTCATCGTCCTTGCGCACCACCACGTTGCCGGTGGCAATCATGATGTCTTTTTCATGTTCGAAATCCAGGCTGTCGGCCTTGACGTCAAGGGGTTGAACATGGCGGCGGACCAGCGCTTCCGGATAGGCGTCTTCCAGGAGCAAGCGGTTGAGATGCACCAGTTCCGCGCCGCGGGGATTGGTCCGCAGCAATTTCCGGGTGGCCGGGTCGAGGCTGACGCCGTCAAACCGGTCGGGTTCGTAGAGGCTGCCCGCGCGTAATTGCCGGTTGAGATCGCCGACGACCGCCTGAACCAGGGCGGCATCCGGCGCCGCGGACGGGTCGGTGTAGGCGCCCAGCATGCGGCGGGTCGCCGGCGCGCAGTTATCGCGCAGATAGCGGGAAAGCGGATCGCGCGCCTGGCGCAGGCGGGTCAGCAGCCCGGCTGGATCGCGCAGGTCGGCCGGCTCCAGCTGCTCGGTGATTTCACTGCGCACGGCGGACGGCGCGGGCGGCGGGCGGACGGCGTCATCGGCGCCGGCCGGCAGCGCCGCGCCGGCCAACAGCGCCGCGGCCGCCAGGCATGCCGCGCCGCGCCGCCAACCGGAGCGGCGCAGGACCGGCCGGCGCCCAAGCTTATGCCATATTTCCATGATAACAGAACAGCCTTTAACGCCGGCGGGGCGCCGGCGCCGTTTTACGCGATATGAACCAGATATTTAACAGAAACATCGCCGGAAACCAAGCTTAATCCGATTTATTGCCGTTTTTCCGTTCCGCCGGATTTTTTAACGCCGGCCCGGCATGGGAATACAGCACCTCGTTGGTGGCGGCGTCCGCCACGGTGATTTCCTCGATATGGCAATTAGGATCGGCGCGGAACCGGAGCTGGCCGTTGAACTTGTTCTGGATGGTCATCAGCAATTCCTCGTCCTCGTCGCGCAGCCGGGCCAGGATGGCGGGATTGATCACAATGCGGAGTTCCGGCACCGGCTGGGAGCGCTCGCGGTACTGGCGCAGGATGGCCATCAGGCGGCGCTGGATTTCGACGCTCATGTTCAGCGGCGACTTGACGCTGCCGCGCCCGGCGCAATACGGACAATCGGTGTACATTGTGGCCTCGATACTCTCATCCACCCGCTGGCGGGTCATCTCGATCAGGCCCAGCGGAGAAATCGGCAGGACGTTCGTGCGGGCCCGATCCTTGCGCAGGGCTTCCTTGAGCGACTGGTACACGGCATTGCGGTGTTTCTTGTGGCGCATGTCAATCAGGTCAATCACCACCAGCCCGCCGACGTTGCGCAGGCGCAGCTGCCGGGCCACTTCCTGGACGGCCTCGGTATTGACCTGCAGGATGGTCTCGTCCTGATTGGAGGCGCCGCGATGCTGGCCGGTGTTGACATCCACGGCGATCAGCGCTTCGGTTTCATCGAACACCAGGCATCCGCCGGACTTCAGCATCACCTTGCGCCGGTGGGCGTCGGACAATTGCTGTTCCACCTCATATTGTTCGAAAATCGGCCGGCTGCCTTCGTAAAGCTTGACGCGGTTGCGCATCCGGCGCGATATATTCGCAAGAATATCGCGCACGCGTTCGTAATCGGCGGACGAATCAACGATGATGGTGTCAATATCCTCGGTGACGGAATCGCGGACGACGCGCTCCACCAGGTCCGGCTCCTGGTAGAGGCAGGCCGGCGCGCGCTTGGTTTCATCGGCGGCATGGATGGCGTTCCAGGTCGCCAGCAGGCCGCGCAAATCGCGCACGAACCCGGTGCTGCTGACTCCGGCGCCGGCGGTGCGTATGATCAGGCCGCAGCCTTCCGGGACAGGCAGACGCACGAGGATTTTTTTCAGGCGGCGGCGCTCCTTTTCATCCTCGATTTTTTTCGAGATGCCGCGGAGTTTGCTGCCGGGCATCAGCACGAAATAGCGGCTGGGGATGCTGAGGCTGGCGGTGGCGCGGGGCCCTTTGGTGCCGATCGGCCCCTTGGAAATCTGGACGATGATCTGGGAGCCGACGGCAAAATGGCGCGCAATTTCCTCGCGGGTGAACTGGCGGCGGCGGGTAATGGGGCGGCCCTGTTCCTCGCCCTCGGCGGCGGCCAGCCGGCTCAAATCCTCGGGAAACATATCCCAGTAATGGATGAAGGCGTTTTTCTTCATGCCGATGTCAATGAAGGCGGCTTGCAGCCCGTCTTCCAGGTTCTGCACCACGCCTTTGAAGATGCTGCCGACAATGCGGCTGGCGGTGGGATGTTCTACCTTGTATTCCTCCAGGCGGCCGTTTTCCACGACCGCCACGCGGGTTTCCAGGCTTTCCACGCTGATGATGATTTCTTTCTTGTTCGAAGCCTTCCGGCGGCGAAAACCAAACATAAATCCGTTCCTTTCGTTAATTACGCTCTCCTCTGATATAAACACTTTGCACTATTCCCAGCCCGCTCATCGCCACCAGCATGAACGTGCCCCCGTAACTGAGCAGCGGCAGCGGCAATCCCGTGATCGGCAAAAGACCGATCGTCATGGCGATATTGACAAACACATGGCTGAAAAGCAGGGCGGTAACTCCAACGCAGAGCAGCCGGCCGATCCGGTCGGATGCCGCGAGCGCGGCGCGCAAGCCGCCGCCGATGAGCACGGCCATTAGGCCGAGCACCGCCAAAGCCCCCGCAAAGCCCTTTTCCTCGGCAATCACCGAAAAGATGAAGTCGTTGGGGGCCACGGTGCGCGGCAGAAAACCCAGTATATTCTGGGTTCCCTGCTGAAACCCCTTGCCCCACATCCGTCCGGAACCGACCGCGATTTGCGATTGGGCCTTGTTCCAGCCCGCATTCAAGGGATCGGCATCGCGCCGCAGAAACACCATGACGCGGTTTTTCTGGTACGCGTTGATGCCGAAACGCTCCAGCAATGCCTCATGGCGCGCTTCATCCCAGCCCAGCGCCGGGGGCGCGAGCAGCAGAACCAGCACCGCGCCCAAAGCCAGCGCGCCGGCGGCGGCCAGTTTCCACAGCGCGCCAGCCGGCGCGCCGGCGGCGAACATGACGGACCCCAGCACCGGCAGCAGCACCAGCGCGGTGCCCAGGTCCGGCTGGGCGGCAATCAGCAGAAACGGCGCCAGCGCCAGCGCCAGCCCTACCGGCGCCAGCCGGCGGCCGCGGGTATTGCGCCCCGGCGCGCCATACAGGCGGGCCAATGCGAGAATCAGCGCCAGTTTCGCCAGCTCCGCCGGTTGCATCAGGCGCACCCCGGAGATTTGTATCCAGCGGCGGGCGCCGGAAATTTTCGCACCGACCCCTGGGGCGAACACCAGCAGCAGCAACGCCAACCCCAGCAGGTAAAGCCACCAGGCGCGGTGATACAACCGATGGTAGTCGAGGCAGGCAAATCCCAGGAAACAAACAATGCCCATGCCGGCCCAGATCATTTGCTTCAGGTAAAGCCGCTGGTAAGCGGCGCTTTGCGCCTGGCCGGCGCTGTAGATGAAGGCCACCCCGATGCCCAGCAGCAGGACGGCCGCCAGCAGCATGCTCCAATCCATCCGCTTCAATAACATGATCCACCGGCGCATCATAAAGATTCCTCCGGCGCTCCAAACAACGCCCCCAGCAGAAGGCGCATGCGCGGTCCCACCTCAGCGCCGCCGGCCGTGGCGATTTCATCCAGCACCATGGCCACCGCATAACGCGGCTGCTCAAATGGGGCAAAGGCAATCATCCATCCATGCTTGCGTCCTGCATCCTTGGGGCCGAATTCGGCCGTGCCGGTCTTGCCGGCCACGGCTATCCCCGGCAACTGCACCTGCCGGCCGGTGCCGGACTCGCCTTGTATCGCGTCCAGCATGCCGGCCCGCACCAGTTCCAGATTTTCCGGTCGCCAGTTGATCTTGCGCAACAGCGCCGGCGGCTCTTCCCGGTACCCGCCGGCGCCGGACCGCCGGCGGCCCAGCACGAGCCGCGGACGATACACAAACCCGCCGTTGGCAATCGCCGCCGCGGCCACAGCCATCTGCAGGGGCGTCACCAGCAGCGCGCCCTGGCCAATGGAAACATTGCAGGTATCTCCTTCGCGCCAACCTTCCCCGCGCGCCCGGCGTTTCCATTCGCGCCCGGGAACCAGGCCGGGCGTCTCGCCCTCGGCGGCAATGCCGGTCCGCCGGCCCAGGCCCAGCATTTGAGCCGAAGCCTGGATGGCGTCAATTCCGCATAACAGCCCGACTTCGTAAAAATACACGTTGCAGGAAACCTCCAGTGCGCGCCGCAAATCAACCGGGCCATGAACATGGCCATGGTAACAGGAAAATGTCTGACGGCCGAGCGCAAAGGCGCCGCGGCAATCCACCGTGTAATCGCGGTCAATCACACCCTGTTCCAGCGCCGCCAATGCGACTATGGGCTTGAAAATGCTGCCGGGCGGATAGGCGCCGCTCAAGGCGCGGTTCAAAAGCGGCTTGTCGGGATCGGCCAGCAGCCGGGACCAGACCGTCCGCGGCAGGACCGGAGTAAACCAATTGGGGTCAATGCCCGGCGAACTGGCCAGGGCCAGCACATCGCCATTGCCGGGATCCAGGACCACGGCCGCGCCGACCGCGCCTGCCAGGGCGCGTTCCGCCGCGCGCTGGGCATCCAGCGCCAGGGCAAGGATCAAGTCGCCGCCCGGCACGGCCGGCCGCGAACTGATTTCCGCATGGCGGAATCCCGCCACATCCACCTGCACCAACTGACCGCCCGGCCGGCCGGCGAGCAAGTCGTCAAACCGCCGTTCCAAGCCGGCGCGGCCGGTCAAGTCCGGGAGATAATAATGATATGATTCCTCGCCCGCCGTGTATTCCATTTTCCCGACATATCCCAGCAGATGGCCGGCGGCCTCCGCCTGGGGATAAAAGCGCTCGGCATCCACCACGATGTCCACCGCCTGCAAGCCGGAACCCGCCTCCGCCAAACGCGCCATCGCGCGCCGGTCCAAATTGCGCCAAGCCACCAGCGGCAGGGCGCGGCGGGATTTAAGATGTTCTTCGATCTGCCGGTCGGTCACCGGCGCGGCCGGCCCGATCACGCCGGCAACCTGGTCCAGCAGGCGGCGGACGGCCTGGACGGTATTGGCCAGGCGGCCGGCCTGCCGGAGCTCCTCGACGTAAACCGCAATGCCGTAGCTGGGGCGATTATCGGCCAGGCAAATGCCGTCCCGGTCGAAAATGCGGCCGCGCACGCCGGGTATACGCACCCGGCGTACGGATTGGCGTTCCAGGCTGACTTCGTATTGCCGGCCCAACCCCAACTGCATGCGGCCCAGCGCCAGCAGCAGCAAGAGCAGGCCGGCAAACATGGCCGCCCACAGCCAGAACAGGCGCCGCATTTCATGTTTGGTCAAAGATACCGAACTCATCCCCGATGAAACTCCTCCGGCAGCCGGTCATTTTTTCCAATGCTTCCAGCGCCATAAAAACCAGGGGCATCAGCAACATGCCCTGCAGACCCGCGCCCGCCATTTTCTGCGCCACCATCAACGGCGTGACGGCTCGCATCTGCTCCAGGCGCAAAGACAGCACTCCATACATGATCAGCGTGAAAGCCGCCGCCGCCGCGCCGCCCAGCGCCATATGCGTCAGCCACTGGCGTATGAACACAAAGCCGCGGTTCCGGCTGACCGCAACGGCCAGCAGCGCCAGCCCCAGCGGCGTGCTGCCCGCCGGCAGACCGCCGATAGCATCCGCCAGGAAGCCCGCCGCCAGCGCCGCCGCGCAGGCAACGCCCGGCGAATGATTGAGGGCATAATACATGACCACGCACAACAGCGCCGGCAGGCGGGTTAATCCGCCTAAATGCCAGGCCGGCACGGCATGTTCCAGCACCGCCGCCGCGCCCAGGGCCAGAAACATTATCAACCAGACCATGCTAGGGTCCCTCCCGCGCGGGAGCGGCAGCCGCCGGGCCGCCAAGCACCATGAAAACCAGACTCAAGTTGCGGAAATCGGCGGCCGGCAGAATTTCGGCCGCTTGATACAGGCCTGCGGCATCCAGGCGCACCTGGCGCACATAGCCGATGAGCAGGCCGGGCGGGTATGCTCCGCCCAGCCCGGAAGTGACAACTTCATCCCCGGGACTGACGGCCATCTCGCGCGCGATGAAATCCATCCGGCACAGCGGCGGGCCGCGCAAGCTCATCCCTTCGCCCTGCACGATGCCATAAGCATCCACCCGCGGAATTACGCCGGCTACCCGGCAAGCCGGATCAATCAGGAATAAAACATCGGATGTCCGCTCCGAAACTTCCAACACCCGCCCCACCAGGCCTTCCGCGGCCAGCACCGGCATCCCGGCCGAAATCCCGTCCCGCGCGCCACGGTTCAGCCGGGCAGTCTGCCACCAGGTGGTCAAATTGCGCGCCACAATTTGGGCCGCCTGGAGGCGTACGGGCAACTGGCGCGCCAACCCGAGCAGGCGGCGCAGTTCCCGGTTTTCGAGTTCCCGCGCCTGCAGACCGCGGTTTTCAACAGTCAGGCGGGCAACATGCTCGCGCAGCTTTGTGATTTCCGCTTCCCGCGCCCGCCCGTCAAAAGTATGGCGCAGCCGCCGCCAGCCGGACCCATCCGGCATGAACGGGGCCAACGCATCCCGCGCCGCGGCCTGCAGGCGGCGGGCGGCCGGGTCGGGCATCAGCCAGAGCGCAAGAATGCCCAACCCGGCGCAAATTATGCTGTATACCGCTGATTTCACATCGAATCAGATGGCGGAGGAGGGCGGCAAAAGCGCCGTGCAGGCGGAGAGAGAGCGCGCCGGTGGCGGGAAACAAAGCGGCAGCCGGGCATCACGGGGAATCAATAGGACGAACTGGCAACTTTGCGGAGGAATTTCAACTCGCTTAAAACCATGCCCGTGCCTTCGGCCACCGCGCTCAGCGGATCGTCAGCCACATGCACCGGCAAACCGGTTTGTTCCGATATAAGCTTGTCCATCCCGCGCAAAAGCGCTCCCCCGCCGGCCAGCACGATGCCCCGATCCACCAAATCGGCGGACAATTCCGGCGGACAGCGTTCCAGTGTGAAACGGATGGCCTCCACGATCGCCGACACCGGTTCATGCAGTGCTTCCCGCACTTCTTCCGAGGTCAATGTCATGGTTTTCGGCAATCCGGCCACCAGGTCCCGTCCTTTAACATCTATACTGGTTTCCTCCTGCAGAGGATAAGCCGACCCGATCGTGATCTTGATCTGTTCCGCTGTCCTTTCGCCCACCATTAAATTATAAACGCGCTTCATGTACTGGATGATGGATTCATCCAGCTCGTCTCCGCCGATGCGCACGCTGCGGCTGAACACGATTCCGGCCAGCGAAATCAGCGCCACTTCAGTGGTGCCGCCGCCAATATCCACAATCATGTTGCCCGCCGGTTCCTGCACTGGCAGGCCGACGCCAATCGCCGCCGCCATCGGCTCCTCAATCAAATACACTTCGCGGGCGCCGGCGTGAATCGCCGAATCCTTGACAGCCCGCTTTTCCACCTCTGTTATGCCGCTGGGCACTGAAATAATAATGCGCGGTTTGACCATGCCGCGCTGGCCCTGCACCTTGCGAATAAAGTAACGCAACATCGCTTCGGTTATTTCAAAATCCGCAATGACGCCGTCTTTCATCGGGCGGATGGCGGTGATGTTGCCGGGGGTGCGCCCCAGCATTCGCTTGGCCTCGCCCCCCACCGCCAAAACCCGGTTGGTTCCCGTCTGGATAGCCACCACCGAGGGCTCGCGCAGGACGATGCCGCGGTCCTTGACATAAACCAGGCTGTTGGCCGTGCCTAAATCTATGCCAATGTCATTTGAAAAGAAGTCGAAAAGTCTGCGAAACATAAAACTTCCAGAACATGGCATTCAGTTCGGCATATATTGTTGAATAGTAGCGCCGCTGTCAACAGCAAAATCCAGGCCAGTAAATTATTGACACTAAGGCACTTCTTTATGCATAATCTCCCGTCTATGCGGCATTCTCCGGCATTTTTAAGGCAAATTGGCGCGGAATTCAATATTCCCGGCATTTTTCACGATGCCGAGCCTTACGGCACCGGGCATATAAACGATACCTACCGCGCCTGCTGGATGGAAGGCCGGACTCCGCGCGCGTATATCCACCAGCGCATCAACCACTTTGTTTTCAAGGATCCCGCGCGCCTGATGGACAATATCCAGCGCGTCACCGGACATCTGCGGCGGAAAATCGCCTGCCGCCCGGGAGCGCAACCGGAACGCGAAGCCCTGACCGTGGTGCCGGCCCGCGATGGCCGGCTGTTTTTCCGGGACGATCAGGGCAATTTCTGGCGCACTTACATTTTCATCACCAAGGCCCGCACCTATGACGTCTGTCCGGACGCGCGCCTGGCCCGCGAGGCAGCCCGCGCTTTCGGCCAGTTTCAGGCCGACCTGGCCGATTTGAACGGCGCGCGCCTCCACGAAACCATACCCTGGTTCCATCACACGCCCCGCCGGTTCCAGGCGCTGGAATCGTCAATTCAGGAGGACAAATGCAACCGCGCCGCCGGCGTTCGCGCCGATATCCAGTTCTGCCTGGCGCGCCAAGCCATGGCCGGCAAGGTAACCGACCTGCTGGCCAGGGGACTCATGCCAGAACGCATAACCCATAACGACACGAAAATCAACAACGTCATGATGGACATTGAATCCGGCCGCGGGGTCTGCGTCATTGACCTGGACACGGTCATGCCCGGCTGCGTGCTGTATGATTTCGGCGACATGGTGCGCACCATCACCCGGACCTGCCCAGAAGACGAACCCAACCTCGCCCGCGTTAGCCTGGATACCCGCATGTTCGAAGCGCTGGCCGCCGGCTATCTCGAATCCGCGGGCGCATTTCTCAGTCCGGTGGAAATCGAACACCTGGCCTTTGCCGGACAATTAGTCACCTTCACCATCGGCATCCGGTTTCTTACCGACTACCTGCAGGGCGATGTTTATTTCAAAACCCATCGCCCGGGCCAGAACCTGGACCGCGCGCGCGTCCAGTTCAAAATGGTCGCCGAACTGGAGCAGGCTCACGACCGCCTGCAGCGGGTCGTTGAACAATACTTAAATTTATGCCACTAGCCACCTTAGTGCAACAATTATTGGAACGCGGTGTGCGCCTGCCGCATCCGGAATCCGTCTGCCTCTCCCCGGAAATCATACCGGGCCGGATCGCCGCGGGCGCAACCATCCATCCCGGCTGCCGGATTCTCGGTAAAAACACCTCCATCGGGCCGGACTGCGAGATCGGGGCGGAAGCGCCGGCGACCTTGGAAGACTGCCAACTGGGCCAGGCGGTGCAGTTAAAGGGCGGTTATTTCAGCCGGTCGGTATTCCTCGACCGCGCGCAAATGGGCAGCGGCGCCCAGGTGCGGCCGGGATGCCTGCTGGAGGAAGAAGCCGGCGGCGCGCACTCGGTCGGCCTGAAGCAAACCGTCCTGATGCCCTTCGTCACCCTCGGCAGCCTGGTGAATTTCTGCGATTGCCTGATGGCCGGCGGCACTTCCCGCAAAAACCACAGCGAAATCGGATCTTCCTACGTCCACTTCAATTTCACTCCGCACCAGGACAAGGCTACTCCTTCGCTGCTGGGCGATGTCCCGGCGGGCGTCTTGCTGGATCAGCCGCCGATTTTCATGGGCGGCCAGGGCGGCCTGGTCGGGCCGGCCCGGGTAGCTTACGGGGCAATCGTGCCGGCCGGTGTGATTGTCCGCGGCGACATCGCTTCGCCCGGGCTTTATCTGCCGCCGGCCGAGCGCAAATTGCCGTCCCGCAATTATCAGCCCGGCCGCTACAACCGGATTGACCGGATACTGTCCGCCAACCTGCGGTACATCGGCAACATTACCGCCTTGCGCGCCTGGTACGTTAATATCCGGGCGCGATGCATGCGCGTTGATCCATATCAAGCCGCCTGCCATGCCGGGGCATTGCAACGCCTGGATGAAATCCTGGAAGAGCGGCTCCGCCGCCTGGATGAGCTGGCCGGCAAAATGCCCGCGTCCATCAAGTTGCATGGCGCGGCGCCGGCCGGCGATTTTGCCGGGAAGGAATGCCTGCTGCAACAGCAACGATTATACGAGCGCTGGCCGGCCATGCGCGGGCGCATCCGGGAAATTGCCGGACAAAATTGGCCGCCCGATGCGCTTTTAACGGCGGAATTGTCAGGCCAGTCCGGCAAGAATTACATCGAGGCCGTCCGGTCGCTGACGCCGCCTGCCCGCAAATCCGCCCAGGCCTGGCTGACCAGGATTGTTGCCGCCGTAAGTGAAATATGTTGAGGGCGGTTCCGGTGTCCAGTGTTGTTCGGTGTCGGTGTTGAACATTCTCGGGTTAACCCTCCGCAAGGGGAATCATACCATGGAACGACTATTCGGAACTGACGGCGTGCGCGGGGTGGCCAATATTCATCCCATGACCGCGGAAATGGCGCTGGCCATCGGCCGCGCCGCGGCCTACATCTGCAAACGGCATAATCACCGCCACCGGATTGTCATCGGCAAGGATACCCGCGTCAGCGGCTACATGCTGGAGAACGCCCTGACGGCCGGGATTTGCTCGATGGGCGTGGACGTCCTGCTGGTCGGCCCCATGCCGACGCCCGGGATCGCCTTCATTACCCACAACATGCGCGCCGACGCCGGGGTCGTGATTTCCGCCTCGCACAATCCTTACCAGGACAACGGCATCAAGCTCTTTTCGCGCGATGGATTCAAACTCCCGGACACGGTCGAGGATGAAATCGAAAACCTGGTCACCACTGAAAAAATACGCGGCATCCGCCCCACCGCCGCCGAAATCGGCAAGGCTTACCGGATTGACGACGCCATCGGCCGCTATATTGTTTTCTGCAAAAACACCTTTCCGTACGACTTGAGCCTCAGCGGACTGAAAATCGTGTTGGACTGCGCCAATGGCGCCACCTACAAGGTGGCCCCGATCATTTTCGCCGAGCTGGGCGCGAACGTCGTCACGATCCATGACCACCCTGACGGCATGAACATCAACGATCATTGCGGCGCCACGGCGCCGCTGGACCTGGCGCGCGCCGTGCGGGAGCAGGGCGCGGACGCCGGGCTGGCCTTCGACGGCGACGGCGACCGCCTGGTGGCGGTGGATGAGCGTGGCAACCTGCTCAGCGGCGACCACATTATCGCCATCTGCGCGCAGTACCTGAAAAAGCGCAACCGCCTGCAAAACAACCTCGTGATCACCACGCCCATGAGCAATTTCGGTTTCCGTGCGGCCATGCGGGAGATGGAGATTGAAACGGCGGAAGCCGATGTCGGCGACCGCTACGTGTTGAAGATGATGCGCGAGCGCGGCGCCGTGCTGGGCGGCGAGGATTCGGGGCACATCATCTTCCTGGAACATCACACTACCGGCGACGGCATCATCTCGGCGCTGCAACTGCTGGCGATCCGGCAGGCCCGGGGCTGCCAGTTATCCGAATTGGCGCAGGTCATCCGCCGCGCACCGCAGCAATTGATCAACATCGCCGTCCCCGCCAAACCGCCCCTGGAAAACATCGCGCCGCTGCAGGCAGCCATCCGGGACGCGGAGAAGGAACTGGCCGGTCGCGGCCGGGTGCTGATACGGTATTCCGGCACGCAGGCCATCTGCCGGGTCATGGTGGAAAGCTTTGACGAACAATTGACCAAACAACTGGCCGACCGTCTGGCGGACATAGTCCGCGCCCATGTCCGCTAGCCGGAGCATAAGGGCGGCGAACATATGTGTTGCAGCCGGCAGGGTAATTGCCCCGTTATTAACCGTTAAACGGATCAAGGCGTCATTCCGCGCTTCCGCCGAGGAAGCATTTTCCCGCAGCGACAGACCGGATCGCAGGAATCAACTCTTCGGCGGCGCGGTGCTTGGACACAAAGCCGAGCGCCCCGGCGTTCAGCACCGCGCGCACCAGTGCCGCGCCGGTATGATTGGAAAGCACCAGGATGCGCGTTTCCGGGCGCTCTGACAAAATGGCAGACGTGGCATTGATGCCGTTCATACCCGGCAGCATGATGTCCATGACCACGACATCGGGGCGGTATTGCCTGGCTGCCTCAATTCCGGCTTCCGCCGACCCGACATCCGCCACAACCAGCATATCCGGCTCCAGACCAAGCATGAGCTTGACCTGTTCGCGAATCGGAACATGATCATCCACCAATAAAATCTTCATTTGACCATTTTCCCAGCAAGCGCACAGAGGGTGTCGGCATTCACCAATATTCATCCGATCGCGGCAGATCCAAAGTCCGCAGCCGCCGGACCGGCATCACCGGCATGCCCAAACGTTTCCCGTCTCAATGTTCCACCGCCGTGAGTCCTTCCCGGATCGCGTATTTCGTCAGTTCCGCCACGCTATGCAGGTTAAGTTTCTCCATGATATTGTGGCGGTGAGTCTCAACGGTCTTCACGCTGACCTTAATCGCTCCGGCAATATCCTTGGTGCTCCGACCCTCAGCAATCATTTGCAGCACTTCGCGTTCCCGCTCAGAAAGCACGACAAAAGCGGGGGCCTTGCTCATGGGCTGGGATAACTCGACGTAAGCATCCACCACGCCGCGCGCCACCCCGGAGCTCAGATATTTTTTGCCGGCCATCACGTCACGAATGGCGCGCACCAGTTCTTCGCAAGCAGTCTGTTTGAGAATATACGCCGACGCGCCGGCCGCAAACATCTCGCGCACAAAGCGCTGATTCGCATGCCCCGAAAGAGCCACCACCTTGAGATTGGGATGGGCTTTGACAATTTTGCGCGTCGCATCAATGCCGTTCAAATCCGGCATCGCGACGTCCATGACTACAACATGGGCGCCGGCCTTGCGGGCCAGTTCCACGGTGGCCATGCCGTCGGCGGCCGTGCCGACTACGGTCATCCCTCGTTCCTTTTCAATCATGGCCTGCAAGCCCTCACGCATCATTTGATGGTCGTCTGCCAGCAAGATTCGGATATCCATGATATGCAACTCCGTTGATTCGCTTGCGTTAAAGCTTAAAACATCATGTCTTAATATTGCATGCTAATAGCATGCAAAACGATCAAATGCCAGCCTTTTCCGCGGTCGCCGGCCGCCCTCGCAACGCCGCGGCCGGGCCTTGCCCAGCCTTCCAGGATTATCGCGGCGCGCCCGGTATATCGCCGATTTGACCCCTCCCGCCCCATTGATTTTACCATTGCTTTTAATGATAGGATAAACAAATCTCCGCGAACATCGGGAAATCCCTTAGCAAGCATGGCGAAATCCCTTAGCGGACAAGGGCTTTCCGCGCCCGTATTTCAGGGTTTGCCCGATAGGCCACTCTGGGAAAAGCCGTAGCGCACCCGAATACTACAGAGTAGTACATCCGATGGATACAGCTCTATTTTCAGCCGGAAGGCGTCAATGCGCCAATGCCGTCGGCAAGCCCGGAACGATGACGGCGCTCGCCTACTGCAATATCCACGGCCTTTGGCAAGCCTCCAAGCCGGTGAAGATCGTGTAAAACGGGGGGGGGAAATAATGATTGACATTTTTCCAAAATACATTTAAGCTTAACTGCAAGTGGGGGGAGTAAAAATTTCAGCCGGGATTTAGCGGCAGGCATGAACCTGTCGGCAAATCCGGCATGGCGCTGACGAACCGCGCGCCAAAGTCAAACAAATGAACATTCTGCTGATATATCCCGAATTCCCGGACACGTTCTGGAGCTTCAAACACGCGCTGGCATTCGTCGGCAAGCGGGCGGCGTTGCCGCCGCTGGGACTCCTTACCGTCGCCGCCATGCTGCCGCGGGAATGGTCCCAGCGGCTGGTGGACGCCAACGTCCGGAAACTGACCAGACAGGACCTGGCCTGGGCCGACTGCGCGTTCATCAGCGCCATGGGCGTCCAGCGCGAATCAGCCCGGCGGATCATCAGCCAGTGCCGGGAAGCGGGACTGCGGATCGTGGCCGGCGGGCCGCTGTTTCAAACCGCCAGCGAGCAGATCGCCGCCGTGGACCATTTCATATTGAACGAGGCGGAACTGACGCTGCCGCTTTTCCTGCGCGACCTGGCGCAAGGGCAGCTGCGGCGCGTCTATGTCTCCGACCAGTTTGCCGACATGCAACAAACCCCCATACCGCGCTGGGATTTGCTGGAAATCAAACGTTATGGCTGCATGAGCATCCAATTCTCGCGCGGCTGTCCGTACAACTGCGATTTCTGCAATGTCACCGCCCTGTTCGGGCGCCGCGTCCGCATGAAATCGGCGGCGCAAATCATCGCCGAATTGGACGGCATCTACCGGCGCGGCTGGCGCGGCGATGTGTTTTTTGTGGACGACAATTTCATCGGCAACCGGATATTCCTGAAGACTCAACTCCTGCCGGCCCTGATCGCATGGCGGCGGCGCAAGACGGGGATGCTTTTTTTCACCGAGGCTTCGATCAATCTGGCCGATGACCGGGAGTTGATGGACATGATGGTTGCGGCCGGGTTCAACAAGGTGTTTATCGGCATCGAGACCCCGGATGAAGACAGCCTGGCCGAGTGCAGCAAACTGCAGAACAAGCACCGCAATCTCGTGGAGGATGTGCAGCTCATCCAGCGTGCCGGGCTCCAAGTGCAGGGGGGGTTCATCGTGGGATTCGATCACGACCGCCCTTCGATTTTCCAGCGCCAGATTGACTTCATTCAAAAGAGCGGCATTGTGACCGCCATGGTCGGCTTGCTGCAGGCTCCCCCGGGAACGCGGCTCTACGAGCGAATGAAATGCGCCGGCCGGCTGCTGGGGGAATCATCCGGCGACAATGTGGACGGGACAACCAACATCGTTCCGGTGATGAATCTGGAAATACTGCGCGCCGGCTATCAGAGCATTCTGCGGTACATCTACGCACCGGAGCACTACTACGCGCGGATCAAGACCTTTCTCAGAGAATACACCCCGCCGCGGCGCCATGGACACCTGCAATTCTCCCACCTGCTCGCGCTGGCGCGTTCTTTCTATCGGCTGGGGATCGTAGGTCAGGAAAGGCTGTACTATTGGAAGCTCCTGCTCTGGACGCAATGGCGTCGGCCGCGTCTCATCCCCGAAGCCGTGATTCTGGCCATCTACGGACGCCATTTTCGCAAGGTCTGCGAACATCTGGCGCCAAGCCGCGTCAAGTCCTGACCGCCGCCAGGCCGCGCTGAAATCATTCCACGACCAGATGTTCGGCCTTGAATGCGCCGATTGTCACTGCCACAAGATTGCCGGACTGGATGCGGGCGCCCGGGTTGGCAAACAGAATGACATAAATCCGGTCCGCTTCCGGCCGAACAGCCGTCGAACGAAGGGTTCCCATCTTGGGCATCTTCGGCACCTTATGCCGTTCACCCGTGGCCTCGTTAATCAAATATGCCACCTGCGCACGATCGGTCAACGCCGCCGCTTTATCGGGATCAAGCACCCGGTAACGGAAATCCAAGATATGCCCCTGCGCCGACAGCCGCAGGCTTTCAACACGAATGCCCCAGCGTTCCGCCAAACCGGACGCCGGCGCGCTTGACAAGCCGGTGGCGGGCGGAGCGTCGTTGGCCGCCGCATCCGGCGGCAGCGGGCAGGCGGGTGGCAGCGGCGCCACGCATCCAGCCGTCAGTGCAAGCATCAAAGCCGCCGCCCGGCAAATTGGACGGAGATTATAGTTAATATCCATTTGCATCATGGCAAATCAACTTCAACTTTGTAGACCCGCAACCGGCCGGGCGGAGTGTTGGTATCCGTTAAGGTCGTCACATTGTCGGCGCCAGGTTCAAGCCCGGTCACGGGTTCCCATGATCCGCCGCCCGGCAGGAGTTGATTGCGTGAAAACAAGCGGTAGCTGCGCCCGGACGAGGTGGCGCCCACCCGCACCTGTTGTCCCCCGCCATTCACGGCAATGCCGGCTATGTGCACATACGACTGACCATCCAGCGGTTTGGTGTCCGCCACATATTCCTGCAGGTTGGAAAATCCGTCGCCGTCCGGATCGGCATCCGGCACGCCATTGGTATAACCACCAAACCAGGTCTCCTCCCAGACATCCGGCAAACCGTTGACATTGGAATCCAGCGGTTTCGGCGGATTGCTCACCGCGCGGCGGTCATACCAGGTCAGCGCCGGCAAGGCCGGATTGGCGACCAGCACATCGGCTGTCTTGCGAGGCGGTAACATGACGCTGTACTGCCATTTTCGGAACGCGTAAGGGAAACCGTCCTCAGCCACAATCTGGCCATAGGCGTTAGCAAGCACGGGCATGCGGAGCCGGGATCCCGCATTGATCATGCGGAACAGCACCCGTTCGCCATCCGCCGCCGCTGTTGACCAGACGCCATTGGTGCGGTCCTCGCCG
Organism: uncultured Verrucomicrobiota bacterium; assembly: GCA_964463985.1. Classification (GTDB taxonomy): domain Bacteria; phylum Verrucomicrobiota; class Kiritimatiellia; order JAAZAB01; family JAAZAB01; genus JAXGPF01. Next base: position 79,054 of record CAYXEK010000001.1, on the reverse strand, counting down.
TTCAACAGATAATATCCGGCCTGGTAGTCCATCGTGCTGGAAACCATCCGCCCGGGGCCGAAGTTGTCATGGGAGACTGCTTGGGCGAGCCGCGGTTCAATTTCGGAGTAAAACAGCAAGATCGCGCGGTCATACACCACATTCGAATAGGCCTGCCCGAGTTGATAATCCTGAATCACCGCGCCATAAAGGCCCATGGGGCATTGGACGGCCGGATGGGATCCGCTGTGATACAAATACGTCCCGGGCCGGATGCCAGTCCATACATAATCCACCGGAGCGTTATTGCCGGGCGCTGTTTCCAGGGCATAAGCGATCACCCGGCCGGCGCCATTGCGCACCGGCGCCTGGCCGGCAGCCAGGGGTTGGCCCGGGATCACCAGTGAAACGGGCTCCGGCAGATCGTTATCCAGATGGATGGTTAATATCGTATCGCCCGGTGGCACCGTCAAAACCGGGCCCGGCACGGTTACGGCGCCATCCCGGCTGGCAAAACCGGTATCCCGCGCAAATCCCCATTGCGCCATCCGCCCGCCGTTGTTGGGGAGCGCATTAGTCACAGGCGCCGCCCGCAGAAAAAATTCCGCGCCTTCAACGGATACCGCCATTCCGAGCATCAGGGCTGCGCTCCATCCGCCGCTGAGTATGTTTTTCATTAAAGTCCATCCTTCCTGATATTATCCTGGCAACACTAAATTGCATTGCGCCGCATTAATGCATGGGCATGCTGTTGGTTATAGGCGGCATTACCATCATCATGGTTGACATGCCTCCGGGAAACACATTGTTGTTCACGATCTCTTTTTCGTTATGCGAATGCCACATGAACATGAAGGCGCCGTGCGGGTTAAGCCCTTCGTGGGCGGGCGGCAGCATGCCCATCCCCCCCAGGAAAGGACTGCCGCTGTAATGCCCGCCGTAGGTCAAATCCATGTCACTCGGCAGCGTAACGGGGAATGGTTTGCCGTGATCGGGGGCATATTCATGGGGCTGCAGGGGCTCGTTGGTGCTGGTATGCCCGTAAATATCCCAGCCCAATTTGGCGCCGGTCCACTCGAAAACCGCATCCGTCGTCTGCCCGGGCGCCACGGTAATCGTGAATTCCGACCCGGCCAGATCCGGCCCGGAAACTCCCGGCTGGCTTTCCAGCAAACGCCCGTCACGCGCCAGGATGGCGGCATTATTCCCATGGAAATGAAAAGGATGCGCATCGCGGCCGGCGCCGACCATCCGCATGAGCAGTTTTTCGCCCGGCAGCATTGTGGGTTGGCAATCATAGGGCTGGTGCGGCAGCCACGGCGCAAATGCCGGCAGCATGGTGTCCGGCGAGCAGCGTCCATTGATAAACCAATATACGGGCCAGAAAGCCGTCATATCCGCCCGGGCCGGCCGGCCCGCTTCAATTGCCGCATGCACATCAGGATCAAGCTCGGTCAGCAAGAACAGATATTCCTGGTCGAAAACGGTAGCCGCATGGTCATACGCCTGCGTACTCACGTCCGGCCGAACGATCAAAGCACCAACCAAACCCATCTCGACCTGCATATCCTGGCGCGTCCCGCTCTGGTAAAGATAGGTTCCGGGCTGGTGGGCCGTGAAATGGTATGTTACCGTGCCGCCATTCGGCGGCGCTTCCCGGGTCAGGGCGCCGGGCGCTCCGCCCGACGCGCTGACGCCGACCTGCCCCGGGAAAACCATGGACACGGGCGTCGTTAAGGTGTTGTTCAGATTGATTTGGACGCTGGCGCCCTGACGCATGATCAGGGTCGGGCCGGGATATTGCATGGCGCCGGATCCGGCCGCAAATCCCCACATGTAAATCGAAGCGCCGTCGGGCGTCAGGATATACCCGTCGCGGGCCGTCAGTTCAACCACGCCGCCATCGGCCACTGTCAGACCGTCAATCCAATGCCGCGCGGCGGAGGCCGGGTTGATGGCAAGCGCCAGCAGCCCTGCCGTGTAGATCGCCAAATGCACAGTTTGGTAATATCGCATATCGCTTTTCCTTCCTTATGGCTGATTATGCCGCCCGCCGCCGCCCGTCCCCGGACAGGGTAAGTTCGGGATGCAAGGCGTTGGGCAATCACTGAATCACTATCTCGGTCATCATTCCGCCGTAATCTTCCGCCCCGTTGCAAAGGTCTTCTACGTCGGTGGAATACAACACATAGGTTCCAACCGGCACGCCGGCTGTGTCCAGGATGGCATCACAGGCTTCGCCGCCGCCCAAAGTGACCGACATGGTCCGGTAATAGAGGTTGGCGCCGAGCAGCGGCCCGGCGCCATCCGGGTCGGGACCGCGCAGCAGCCGGGCGGAACGGCCGACGACGAGCATGGGCAGGCCGAGCACCGTTACGGTATGATACTTGACGGTATCCAGGCTCGAGAGCCGCAGCAGAATTTTCTGGCCTTGCTTGGCGACAATCAAGGCCGGCAGCTTTTGGGCGTCAAAGCCGTTGACATTGGCGATATAACCCGGGTTGACGGTGTCCGGATACCCGCGTCCGTTGATCCAGGGATAATCATCCTTCATCATGGAAAATGACAACGGCTGGACGTCGATACTCTGGTCGTGGAACTGGCTGTCGAAACCGCCGAGTTGCAGGAGGTAATCAACATCGTAATACGTTGATCCGTCGCCGTCGTTATATACATACCGGTACCCGTTGGAATGGACGAAGCCGCCGCCCAGCACGGTGCCATCGGGCAGGTTGTTTTGAATCGGATCCACGGACACATTTCCCAGCATCCCCATTTGCATATGTTCGGTGGCTTCCACATGGCAGTGGTACATAAACGTGCCGGGCTCGACGATCTCATAATAATACGTCAGCATGCCTCCCATATTGATGGCGATGGATCCCATCGGCTCGCCGTCAAAGATCGGCGCCGCATTGGGGAAGCCATGGAAGTGCAGGGTATGCGGATCGAACAAGTCGGGACGCATCATCATGCCGACGTTGCTCAGGCGCAGGAAGACGCGCTGCCCCTCTTTGAACCGCAGGGTCGGCCCGGATAATTCCGCCGCCAGCATGCCGGCCATCATTTTCTGGTCCGGCCGGATGCCGTTAAGGTCCGAGAAGCCGAAGCAATAGAAATCGCGCCCGTCGGCGCCCTTGACAAATCCATCGCCCGCCCCCAGGTGAACGTTGACGTAATCGTTGCTGACGTTGCCGTCGCCGTCCGTATCAATGCCGTCCAGATCGGGCACGTAATCGGACGGGACGCCGAAATATGCGCTGCTCACGTAATTGCCCACCGCCGCCCCGGCAACCAGGCCATTGCTGTTGCCGAACGAGAAATGTATCCCGGCCCAAAGCCGGGAATCGGCGGCTTCCCGCGCCGCCTGGGCAAACCCGGTATACATACGGTTGGTGGACATCATGTTGTAAGGCCGGACGGTAAATGCCATGGCATCCGTGCCGAAAAAATTTGACAACACGGCGGCGGCCGCCGCGCTGAAAAGGCTGTGCGCCGACACGTACTCGGGAAAACGGGGCGTATTGGTGACGTAAGGAACCCAGTTAGAATCGGCTGCAGTCAAAGGATTGCCGTCGGTTTCAGCCGCGCGAATGGCCGTAATGGGCCGCCAGGCGTTATAATGGTATTTGGCGTCCCAGGCGCTGATGCCGGCGTCCGCCAAAGCCACATTGAGCTGCGCAAACAGGCGCACGCTATCGGCCAGCCCCAGATTGGTGGCAACCGACCGGGCGATTTCATTCCACCGCCCGACAGTCGTTGCCGTCCCGGGCATATCAATCCAAAACCACACGATTTTTGGCTGCTCGGCATTGGTCCAGACCACGTTGGTCGAATATTGTTTAACCTCTTCGAATGCGGCGGCATACTCGGCGCCCGCCAGTGTCGGGGGCGGCGGCGGGCGGAATTGGCCGCCACCCGTCATGGCAAACGGCATGACCATGGCCCAGTGGGGCATCATGGCCGGCTGATAGTCCGGGAAAGTCGGCTGCCAATCCCCGGCATTGGTGCCGGGAACATAGGGCATCATATTGGTGGACATCGCGGACATGTCATCCGCCCGCATGGCCGCCATTTGCCGGCCCACGTAATTACCCAGCACTACCCCGTTGTCGCGGGCCATGGCATCCGGCTCCGCCGCCAGCGAGGCGGCCAGGGCGGCGTCCAGCACCGCAATGTTGTTGGTATAGAGCGCGGTCAAGACGGCATGCGCGGCGGCGGCGGCGGCGGCCGGCATGGAACAAGGCTGCCGGGGAGTGACCGACACCATGTAGGCCGCGCGCGACCGGTCAATTGAATTAACCGCGTCATACATGGCGGCATGCGTCATGGCCAGCGACCGGGATGCCGTAATAGCCATCTGCTGATTGCCGGCAATCAGCGACACCGCAATGACATTCCAGTTCGAGACCACATCCGCGCCAGCCGCGGTCACCAGCATTCCGGCCGCCACGGCCACGAGCGCCAGCCTGGCGGCGGAAGCTGCCGCGACGCCAGCCTGACCAGGCGCGCGACCCATGCGTCCGAACCGTCGCCCGGCCCCGCGGCCGGCGGCAGGCACCGGGCTGACATACTTTAAAATACCACTCACGACATTGCGCGTGTTCATATACATACCTGTGTTCATGGATTAACCTCCGCGTCTTCGGATTGATCCAGTTCGATCCGATAAAACAGCCGATCCGGCAAATCCGGCAGATTGTCCACCCGGTTCAACGGTTGGTCAGCCGGCAAATGTTCCATAACGGGCACATAGCCGCCGGTCTCGATATCCGCGGTGCGGGTGATATCATAGGCCTTGCCCCAGACACTTTGCCATTGGAGCCTGATACCGCCCCCCCCGCGCTCAACGGCGGTAATCCGCAGCAGCGATTCCGCATCGCGCGGATCGGTTCCGGCATAATATTCATCCAGGTCGCGGAATCCGTCGCCATCCGCATCCGAGACGGCCGTCACTGCAAGCCCGAACGCTCTTTCCCAGTAATCCGGCGCGCGGTTGCCGTTGGCATCCACGTACTCGTCGGCGCCAATATCGGCGGCCGCGCCCATCGGCCGCGGCTCGCCGTCATAATCCAGGGCCAGCGCCGGAAAATTGCCGGTCAACCGGCCGCCGCCGCGGCCGATGGCGGGCGATAACTCCGTCAGGTGATAATCGCCTCTCAAGCCGATCGGATGCATTTTCACCGAGATGCTGTTGCCTCCTTCATCCAGGACGGTGGCCGACTGTAATTGGTTGACAAAGCCGGCGGCAAAGCGCGGCGCAGCGGCTAGATTGGAAGCTTCATACCCCGCGGCATCGGTCAACAGGCAATAACGCGGATGCAATTTCCACTCCAAGCCGTCGGCCACGTGTAAATCCCAATAAGGCTGCGCGGGATTGGTGGCCAGGCCGCCGGCGCCGCCATTCATGGATGCATCGTTGTAGAACGACCGGTTACGCCAGATAATATTATCCTCCAAGACCGGATCGGCATGGAATTGGCCGGCGGCATTGGTCAATGCCGGGCTGTGCGCATGGGCCACCAGCCCGGCGCCCTGCGGTATCGAGTTCAGCGCCCCCGGCGGAAAGGCCAGTTCCGCAGTGGCGGTGCTGTCATTGTTGGCGATGGTATTATTGATGATATAACACCGCGCCGCATCCTGCAGCGATACGCCGCCGCCGGCATAGCCGGCGACATTGTTAACGATGATGTTATTGAAGAGATTCAGGGCATGCCACAGATTGGTTTGCCCCGGGTGGGCCTGAACATCCTGGCCGTTGAAATGCGCTGCCCGAATGCCGCCGCCATGTTGACCACCCGCAAGGTTGCCCTGGATCAGGTTGTTCCGCACGGTGATTGTTCCGGCGCCGGGAGTGACCAGACCCACAGGCGGCGCTTCCCCTGCCAGATAAAGGCCGCCGCCCGCGCCGCCAATATTGGCGCCATAAAATACTTCATTGGCCACGATCCGGTTCCCGACAATCAGGCCGTTGGTGCTCAAACCTTCATGGCAGATGCCGGCGCCGTTGCCGCGCGTCAGGTTGCCGACCACCGTGTTGTTGGTGATCACGTAATTGGCCGAGCCGGCAAACACGGCGATGCCGCCGCCGCCCGTAATGCCGGCATTTTTCAAAACCATGTTGTCATGGATAACAATCCCGTCATTATCCGCGGGCAGGCCGGCATCGGGTATTCCCAGCGCTATGCCGCCGGCGAATTGGCCCTGATTGCCCTGAATCCGGTTATTGCCGATGCGCAGACCATGAATGGCGCCGGGAACATGAATGCCGCCGCCCATCAGCGAGCCGTAAATCGTGAACCCGTCAATGCGCGCTTGATTGCCGGACGCAAAAGGATGTCCGGCGACGTCGCCCAGCACCAGCACGCCCGGACATTCGCTGGCGGCAAACGGATCGGCGCCCGGCGTGCCGAGCAGTGCCTGCACCTTTGCATGCCAAGCGGGAACGCGGTCGCTCGGAACCGGATTGGCATTGATGATCGTTGAAGGCGCGCCGGCGCCTTGCAGCCGGACAGGTTTCCAGAGGATGACGTTTTCGTCATACACGCCGGGATGCACGAGAATCAGGTCTCCCGCCGCAGCGGCATCCACGGCATCCTGGATCGGGTGCGCCGGATAACTGGCCGGATATACATGGCGCACGTTCGCGCCGCTTTCAAACGTCGTCAAAGTCACGCCCATGGGCGAAAGCCGGCCATTGTCCCCGCGCCGGACCAGCAGTTGCCCGCCGGGGGTGCCCGCCGGAACGCGCGCCTCGATCAAACCATCGTTCCACGACAACACCGTCAGCGGAACCTGCCCGACCGTCACCTGCCCGGCCACGCCGCCAAATCCATAGTCGCGGGTGATATACGGCGGCAGGTTTGATGTCGTCAGGTAGTAGTCCGGGTTGGGAACCATCGAGGGCCCGACGGAGACAATCGTCAACAAGCCCGTGGAACTGGCGACAAGGGCGCCGCCGGCCGATCCGGCCACGGAATGGATGACCGGGGTGCGATCAGGCGCCTCAATATCCAGCTTGCGATACCGGTCGCCGACGAACGCCGCCAGGGGGACAATCGGCGTATCGAGATAGGTGGTCATCGCCGGATAATATTGGAAGGTCCATGGAGTCTGACTGTAATTTGGATCATAAAAAGGATCCACGATCCGCATGCCGGGATGGTTCGGATCCGGCATCGTCGGCTTGTTAATTACCAGGGTCAACATGCTGGGCGACACCCCGCTGGGCGAGGGGACGTTGACCGTGATTGTGGATGGCAGCAGTGCGTTGTAACCGCCGAACTCATCCGTATAAACGCGTAAGATTTCGTGGCCGGCATAATCCTCAAAAGCCACCGGCAGCCAGGCCGGAGCGGCTTTCTCGCCATACACCGGGCTGGTGGGATCGAATTCCGCGGACAGATCGTTGTTGACGAAGCCGACAGCGCGCGCCGCTTTGGGAACTTCGGTAAAAAGAAAGAAATTGACGCCCGGGTTTCCGCCATCCGCGAGTTTAACCTGTTTGCGGTCGGGTCCCCTCAATGTCCGGCCGGCCAACGGCGCCGGCGTCCCGGGAAACAGAGTGAGTTCCGCCGGCACTACATAAGGATCGCCTACGCAAAGCGGCGTTGCCAATGGGAGGGAAGTCTTGGCCGGGGTATAGGTATCGCCATAATCCACGTTCTTATCCTGGGATTTAAAATGAAGGTATCCCGGCGGCGCGGCAGCCTCCACGATATATGTGCCCGGCGGAAGTCCTTCCGCCTCCGACTGGTTCTGATTGGCCATGCCGCCGGGGAAATAAGAAACAAAGGCATAGCCGCCGTTAAACACGCCCGGGCGAACTTGATTCCAGGTGCCATAACCATCGAACCCCGGGGTTACCCGCTGGCCGTGGATCACCGGCGCATTGGTCATGATGCTGCCCTCCGGCGGGCTGTCATCCCAACTGTCCGTCTGCGTAATTTGCAGCGCGTCGCCGGGATCGAAAATCCCGTTGCCATTGCGATCTACATCCTCCGCCCCTCTGGCGCCGCCAGCCTGCCAATCGAAAGGATAATTGTCCACATCGGCCAGTGTGGCCCGGCCATCCCCATCGCTGTCGTCAATGACGCCATCCGCATCGCTGTCGCCGTAGAGCGCCACCTGCACCCGTGGGATACCGGGTTCCCAAGGTTCCGCCGCCGCCTCCTGGGGATCATTTTCGGCGCGGGTGGTGTTGTAATGGACAATGCCGGAGATTCCGCCGTTCTCGCCGGCGGCGTAGTCTACCTTGCCCCAGTCAATTATGTTGATCTGGTTGAGGAACAGCATGATGGCCTCGGACAGCACTGGGCCGGTTTCCGTCCGCGACAGGTTGTTGCCGGTGTTGGGATTGATGATCGGCTGGCCATAATCGGTGGAATTGGTGTCCATGTTGACCTGGGGTTGCGGAGTGAGTTTGTTGCGGGAGGGCATCGCCCACCCGTTGTCGGGCAACACCTCGCCGCCGTCGTCAATGATGGCGGTCATGCCGGTAGCCTTATACCGCGCAAAATCCACCTCCGCGACCAGCCATTTGAAGAAGGGGAACACCTCGCTGAAGCTGTAATTCCCCGCGCCGTCCGTCACCCGGCCCTGGTAAATGCTGCCGTCGCGGAAGCGCAGATTGACTGCTTGGCCGACAATGCCGGCCTCGCCGGGATCGCGGAATCCATCCTGATCGGCATCGTAGAAAACCGATCCTTCCAGCGCGCCGAACCAGCGGAAACTCAGGACATTCCCCAGATCGAGATCCGCGCCATTGGTGACCGTGAAGGTGTTGAAGCCGAATAACGCGTCCAATGGCATGTCCCAGGTCACCAGTTGATAGATGCCCGGCGGCACGTTGGTGATGACGAACATGCTGTCAGCATCGCAAGGAGCGGCATAAAGCCCGACGGGGGCCGCGGCCGGACCGTTTAAACCGATCCAGCCGTCCGGCACCGGTTCGCCCGGGAAAAACCCCTGGTTTTTGGGCGGCTTGGAAAAATGGTTGTAAACCAACCGGCCGCGTACCCGCCCGTTGTCCGCGGCCGCGGGCGGCGGATTAGTAACCCAGGGAAGGCGCGCGCGATCCACGAACCCGAAGGCCACGTGTTTAAAGCCGCCGCCCCATCCCTCGATAAACACCGCCGGCTCGTTGGCCTTCACCCAGGCGTCAATCACCATGGTGCCTTCGATGGTGGAAGTTTGGACCCATGCCGTCCCATCCGGCGGGATAACCGTCACGCCATACTTGCCCGGCGCCAGAAAACGCACGCGCGCCTCGCCGTTGGCGTCAGTTTGAATCACGCCGCTGCCCATCATGTCCACGATATAATTGCCGTCGGCGTCCATCTCGTACTGGCCGTCGGCGTCCTGCCGATAGGTGGTGCCCAGCGGATTGCCGAACGCATCGGCCATCAGCGGCCCGCCCAAGTCCGCCAGCATGACTTTAAAGTCCGCCAATCCAGGCTCGCCATTGTCATAAACATTATTGATCGGGTTGTGGTCCTGGAATACCAGGATCGAAATCTGCGCCGTGGGCACCGGCAGCCGGTTGACGACAATCGTCGCGCCGGTTTGCCCGTTGGTAATCAGCGCCGAACTCAATGTGTGCCCGTCATCCGGCAGAACCGAGACCAGGTAGCGGCCGGCGAACGGGATGGCGATATTGGCGGCCGCGCCAGCCGTATGCCCGGTGCTGACTAAGGGCGCATAGCTTTTATGGATAGCCAGCGAAATACTGTCGGCCACCTGGGCGCCTGGAACGGTCACCGTTGTCGTATCCTTTTCCACCAGCCAGCGGAAACCGCTGACGGCGGCGCCGGTTTCATCCACCACCCGCAAGGAAAACGCCGCGGATGACATGGGGATTGCCGCGGAGACCGCCATGCCTAGAATCCAGGCCAGCACCGGCCATGGGCCCGGCATTCGAATAAGCCGATTAGCATACATATTTAATTCTCCTTAAAACCGCCGTAAATGCGCCGGCCCAAAGGCCGGGGCCGGCGCCATAGTTCAACAAGGACGGATTACCGCCCCGTGCCGGCCGGCTTGTAGCCGGGACCGCCCAGCATCACTCCCACTTCGGAGGCGTAATCCTGAGTGGACAGCAAGGCGCGCCAGGCGCCGGTGGTTTCCTGGTAAAGAGCCGGGTCCGCCAGACCATCCCCATCGTAATCCGCCGGCGCCGGAATGAAGCCGGGTCCGCCGAAAGCCAGATCGTTGATTACGGCGTCATCCTGACTGGACAACAAAATCATCCAGGCGCCGGCGATTTCCTGGTAAAGAGCCGGGTCCGCCAGACCATCCCCATCGTAATCCGCCGGCACCGGGGTGAAGCCGGGGCCGCCGAATGCGCCGGTGACCTCCTGATACCCATCGGCGGAAAGCATCCCGGCCCAAAGCCCGGTTGCTTCCTGATACAGGGCAGGATCCGTAATGCCGTCGCCATCGTAATCGGCGGCGACGGCCTTGTAACCGGGGCCTCCGAAGAACTGGGAAACTTCCGCATAATGGTCAGCCGACAGGCGCGCAGCCCACAATCCGGTGAGTTCCTGATAAACCGCCGGATCGGACTTGCCGTCGCCGTCGTAATCGCCCTGGGCCGGGAGATAGCCCGGGCCGCCGGCTTGAATGTAGCCGACCGCCAATATCTGACTGCTCCACAGACCCGTGGATTTCTGGTACACCGCCAGGTCCGTAATCCGGTCGCCATTATAATCGCCGGGAACCGGCAGATAGTCCGGGCCGCCAAACAGGCCGCCGGTTTCCTGATAGCCGCTGCCTGAAAGCAGTAAATACCAGAATCCGGCGCTTTCATTGTAAACTACCAGGTCCATCAGGCCGTCGCCGTCATAATCGCCAAACGCACCGTCGCCCGCCGCGAAATTACGCTGATATTCCATGGCCATCAGTGTGAGCGGGGAAACATCCACCGTCACCGGAGTGGTAGCACCGGGCAGGGGCGAAACCGACATATCGCTGTAGCGGCTCACAATGGCCGCATCGCAAGGGCCGGGGGCGGCGCGATTGTAGACCTTGACATAGAGATAGCCGCCTTCGTATTGGGTTCCGCTTCCGAATTCGCGCGGGCCAAAATTAAAACACCCCTCCAGCGTGGTGTAATCGCGCGCCAGCAGCACGGGATTAGCATAATTCGTCGCGGGCGTGTAATACAATTCCACCAGCGAGCCGCGCGGCAGATTGGCGTTTGCGCCCGGCGTAGCAGGATCGTTTAGGCCATTGGAAGCCCGCCATTGCACGTTAATCCTGGCGGACGCCGCCAACGTCATCATTGCGTAAATCGCCGCGCAAGTGGCGGCGGCCGTTAAGGTTTTACTTTGCATTGTCATTCTCCTGATGGGGTTGAACGATTGCCTGCGAGTTGACTTAAAAGTGTTAAGGATATGCATATGGTTTAACCTCCGTCCAATTGGTCGCGCCGCGCGCATTCAGCCAGAATCCCTGGCCGGGCGGAAGCACCATGTCCCGGCTCCACTTGCCATTGCGTTTGGCGGAGGTCCGAAAGGCCCCGGCGCTGGAATCGTAGACCATGATGGCGCTCCCCTCGGCCGCCGCCGCGGCAAACGCCGTATTGGTCCAACGCATCTCCACGGGATAGGCGTAGCCGACAAGATTGACGGCCTCCGGGCCGCAGGCATCCAGGGGCACATCCGCCACCGGGAGCGACCGGGAATCCGGCGCTTCACCAGTCAGATATATTTCGAAGGCGGAATGAACGCTATCGCCTACCTGCAGCCAGAACGTTTTGCCCACCAAGTTGTTCGTCCCTGGCCGCCAAGCGCCGAGTAATTTGACTTCCGCTGCATCGCCCGCCGAATAATTTTGGGTCGCAGCCTCCCAAAAGACGATGGCGGAACCGTTCGGCAGATGCGCCATGATGTCATTCACCGTGACCGCCGGCCGATCCAGGGGCATCAGCGGATAGTGCATCTGGTAAAGCCCGCGCCGCGCGACGGTGAATTTGACATAACCCGCCGTATTCCGGCTGGCTACCGGCGCGGGAGTCTGGGCCGGAAGATTCGTTCCCAGCAACCAGGCCCCGCTGATGGCAAACACCGCCGCGACCCGCAAGTCCATCAAACTTTTCATAACCGCTCCTTTCCGTTCAGGCATAACGCCAGGTTTTTTAATACGCACTTATCCTAACAAGATGTTATTTCCTGTGAATCAGGGGCAACCTGAGATCGTCCTGCGCTTTCCCCGATCTTCCGCCGGCCCGATTTGATCGGACGGGCGGCCAGTGACATACTGTCTTCCGACGCCGACGCTCCGGATTGCCGGAATCAATTCTTCCAAAGCGCGGGGCTTGCAGACAAAGCCAAGCGCGCCGGCCTCCAGCACCGCCTGGATCAGAATCGGCGCGGAATAATTTGAAAACGCGATGATCCGCGTTCCCGGGCATTCCGCCATGATGGCCCAAGTGGCGTCGATGCCGTTCATCCGCGGCAGCATGATATCCATCACCACGACATCGGGACGGAGCTGCCGGACCAGCGCCAGCGCTGTTTCCGCCGACCCGACATCCGCCACGACATCCAAATCATTTTCCTGGCCGATCAGGCTTTTCACTTGCTTCCGCATGGGAATATGATCGTCCACCAGTAGTACTTTCATATTTTTCCCTTGCCCCTTGATATCATGCATGTACGCGGCGTCGGCCGTCTGACCAATGCGCCGCAACTGTTCCGGCGGAAACGGATTTCCGTCTTTCTGATTTTTATTGTGCCGTAAACCGCGGCCGGGGCCAATCGGGGAAAGCCTGACGCGCCCCAGCGTAAAACCCTATGCAAAGCGCCGGCAAAATCCGCAATCATGCTTGCCTTCGCCGGCATTTCGGCGTATAAAATCAAGCGGTCCGAAAATGCCCCAGGAACGCTGGAACGAAGCGCGCATATCACGCAGGCTTGACAGCGGCGGGGCATTGGCAAATTGCGCCTGACATTCTTGGAAGAGCAATTGAAGAAAAATGATAAACTCGCCGGCGTCCGGCAAAATTCTCCCCGCATGCCCGCCGCAAGCGACCAGCTCCGTCCTGCAGTCGCCCCGGACAGCGCTGCCACGGGAAATTGGCTGTCCGCGGTCCTGTCAGCCCTCCCGGTGGGCGTGACAATCACGGACGCCCGTGGTGTGTGCATCCAGACAAACGCCGAATTTGAGCGCATCTGGAAGGGCCTGCAGCCGATCGCAGGGGATGCGGTCATCCCCACCGCACATAAAGCTTGGTGGGCGGATACCGGCAAACCGGTCCAGCCCGACGAATGGGCGTCCGCCCGGGCCGTGAACAAAGGCGAGACTGTGACCGGGCAGGTGCTGGAAATCCAGCGGCCCGGCGGCGTGCGCGGGTATATCGTCAACAGCGCCGCACCCTTACGGGACAACGCCGGCCGTATCGTCGGCAGCGCCGTGGCGATCCAAGACATTACCGAACTGCGCCAGACTCAGGCGGAGATTACGCATCTGGCTTCCTTCCCAATGCTGAATCCTCAACCGGTGGTCGAGGCGGATATGGAAGGGCAAGTGCATTTCATGAATCCGGCAGCCAGGCAATTATTCCCGGATTTGAAACAGCTCGGTCCCAAGCATCCCTGGCTGGCGGGTTGGAACAGGGTGGCGCAGGTCTGCCGCCAAAACGGCGGCGTTATCAGCGGATCCCGCGAAATCACGCTCGGCGATAGTTCTTTTCTGCAATCAATCTGCTTTACTCCGCACCGCAACCGCGTACGCATATACGGCGTCGACATCACCGCGCGCAAACGCGCCCAGGAAGCCTTGCAGCAACTCAACGCCGAATTGGAACGCCGCGTGGCCGGGCAAACCGCCGAAATCCGCGAGAAAAGCGCTTACAACCGCCGTCTGATCGAAACCAGCCCGGACCCGCTGGTGACAATCGGGCCGGACGGCAAGATCACGGACGTCAACACGGCGACGGAAAAAGTGACTGGGCGGTCCCGGGCGGAGCTGATCGGCACCGATTTCCTGGATTACTTCACGGAGCCGGAACGGGCGCACGCGGGATACCAGCAGGTCTTCAAGGAAGGCTGTATCAGCGATTACCCGCTGGAAATCCGACACCGGGACGGGCATGTCACCTCCGTCATTTACAACGCCTCGGTCTACCGCGACGCGCAGGGGAAAGTCGCGGGGGTTTTCGCCGCCGCCCGCGACATCACCCAGCGCAAGCGCGCCGAGGAGCTGGTGCTGGCTGAGCGTCAGCGTCTTTATGACGTGCTGGAGACGCTGCCGGTTTACGTGGTGCTGCTGGCGCAGGATCACCGCATGCCCTTTGCCAACCGCTTTTTCCGGGAGCGGTTTGGCGTTGCCGGCGGCAAGCGCTGCTTTGAGCACCTTTTTAACCGTTCCGCCGCCTGCCAAAACTGCGAGTCCTTCAAGGCGCTGCAAACAAAAGCACCGCACCATTGGGAGTGGACCGGGCCTGACGGACGCAGCTACCAAATTCACGACTTCCCCTTCACGGACAGCGACGGGTCGCCCATGATCATGGAAATGGGGCTGGACATCACGGATGTCAGGCAGGCGCAGGCGGCGCTCCAGCAACTCAACGAGACGCTGGAACAGCGTGTGGCCGACCGCACGGCGCAGTTGGCCGCCAGCGAGCAGCGCCTCCGGCAAACGGAAGCGATCGCGCATCTCGGCAGTTGGGAGTTGGACATCGCCGGAGGCCGGCTGGCATGGTCGGATGAAGTCTACCGCATCTTCGGCCTGGCACCGCGGGAGTTCGCGCCGACCTACGCGGCTTTCCTGGAGCGCGTGCATCCCGACGATCGGGCGGCCGTTGATGAAGCTTATCATAGCTCGGTGCGCGAAAACCGCGACAGTTATGAAGTCGAACACCGGATCATCCGCAAGGATAACGGCGCCATCCGCACGGTTCACGAAAAATGCGAACATTCCCGGGATGCTGGCGGCCGGATTATCCGTTCGGTCGGTATGGTGCACGATATCACGGAACCTAAATGGGCGGAAGCCGTGCTGCGGCGCTCGCACGACGAACTGGAACAAATGGTCAAGGAGCGCACCGCGGCCCTGGCGGATAGCGAACGGAAATACCGCGAACTGGTGGAAACCGCCAACAGCGTTATCCTGCGCATCACACCCGATAACACAATCACATTCTTAAACGAGTATGCACAGCGTCTCTTTGGTTTTACGCCAGAGGAACTGCTGGGTCGGAATGCGGTCGGCACAATTATTCCAGCCGTGGATTCGGCGGGGCGCGATCTGGGAGCCATGATGCGGTCAATCACGGTTGACCCCGACGCTTACGCGATCAACGAAAACGAGAATATCTGTAAAAACGGCAAACGGGTCTGGGTGCATTGGTCCAACCGCGCCGTACGCGACGAACAGGGCCGACTGGTCGAGATTCTGTGCGTGGGGACGGACGTGACCGCGCGCAAGCAGTCGGAAGAGCACGCCAAGGTGACCGGCGCCATGCTTGCGCTCTTTGCCCGGAAAACCACCCGCCGCGATTATCTGGAAGCCGTGACGGATTTGCTCCAGCAAGTTTTCGGATGCCGCTGCATCGGTATCCGGATCCGCAACGATAACGGGGAGATTCCCTACGAGGCCAGCAAGGGGTTCACCCCGGAGTTTCTGGCATCCGAATCGCGGTTGTGCCCCGACCGTGACGCGTGCGTCTGCGCGCGCATCATGACGTCGCAGCCGTTGCCATGCGACCGCGCGGCGCTGAGTCCGGGCGGTTCTTTTTTCTGCAACGACACCGCGGTTTTATTCAACACCATGCAGGAGGCGGACCGGCAGATGTTCCGGGGCGTTTGCGTCAAATACGGATTTGCCTCCCTTGCCGTCCTGCCGATCAGCTACCAGGGCCGGACGTTAGGCGTAGTCCACCTGGCCGATGAACGGCCGGACAGGTTTCCCTCGGAGGTAGTCGTATTCATTGAGACCATCATTCCGCTGGTCGGAGAGGCATTGCAACGGTTCGACATGGAGACGAAGTTGCGGAAGAATGAAGAGCGCTACCGTTCGCTGGTGATCGCCACGGCGCAAATCGTCTGGACCACGAACACTACGGGTGAAGTAGCGGACGACCTGCCGGACTGGCGGAAATTCACCGGCCAGAGCCGGGAGGAAATCCGCGGGCAAGGCTGGATCGGGGCCCTGCACCCGGACGACCGCCAGCGGACGGCCGCCGTGTGGGAGCAGGCGGTCGCCACGCGATCCTTGTATAAGACGGAATATCGCCTGCGGCGCTTCGACGGCTGTTACCTTGATTTCGCTGTCCGCGGCGTACCCGTGATCGCACCGGACGGGACCGTGCGGGAATGGGTGGGAACTTGCACCGATATTTCCCAGCAGAAGGCCATGGAGGCGGAAACCGCCCGTTACCAAGAACGCCTGCGCGGCCTGGCGGAGCGTCTGGCGGCCAGCGAAGAGCAGGAGCGTTGGCAAATCTCCCGCTATATCCACGACACCATCATTCAGAATCTTTCGCTGGCCAGCATGAAAATTGGCGCCGCCCAGAAAATCCTGCCCGCGGTCAGGCTTAAAACGGATGGCGTCGAATTGCAAACGACCAGGGTCCTGGTGGACAATGCCATTGCCGAATGCCGCACGGTAATGTCCGACCTGACGCCTTCCCTGCTCTACGAACTCGGGCTGGTGCCTGCGTTGCGGGAACTGGCGGATAAGATTCAGCAACAGCATGGCGTCCAGGTATTTGTCGCGGAAGAAGGCGAGGCCGTCGCCATGGCCATTCCAATCCGCGGCCTGATCTTCCAGTCCGTGCGTGAGCTCATTATGAATGCCTTGAAACACGCCGGGCCGCGGTTGGTGCGCGTGACCGTCACCGGCCGCAAAGGCGAAATCCTGATTCGTGTTCAAGACGATGGCGCGGGATTTGACCCGGGCAAATTGGAACGGCGCGACCCGCGCCAGGGCGGATTCGGCCTGTTCGGCATCCGCCAGCGCATCGAGAGCCTGAAAGGCCGGCTGGCGATCGAATCGGCGCCCGGGAAAGGCGCCACGGCGGTAATTATGCTGCCGGTCGAGGATACGGCCTGAACCATGCAGCTTGGCGCATGTTGAACGCACGGGCATTATCCGAACAGAAACTCCGCCGCGGTTTCCGGTTCAATCCGGAAGGCCGAGCCCCGGCCCTCAAAAAAACCGTGCGCCTCGATCAAATGGACGTTCAAATCCGTCCAGGTCAACGCCGCGCCCGTCGCCGGCCGCTCGGCGGTCGTCACCCGCTTGGCATAACGCCCCGGATGCCCCCAGGGGCAGACCAGCACGCCCTTGTACTCCTCGACGCTCACACGCAAGCCGCCCAACTCTACCGGATCACCCAGTCCCGCCCGTCCCGCCGCCGTCAGTTCGCGCATGCGCCGCGCCAGCATGGCAGGCGTCAGACCGCGCCGGGCCAGGATCTCGGCGTCGGCCTGGATCACTTCCTCTGCCCGGCGCTCATCCCGGCCCATGAAGCCGTCGGCCACCAGCGCCGACGAACGCAGCAGCGCTTCCAGTTGCGCTTCCCGCAGCGATATTTTCATGTCCGGTCTCCTCACGCAAACTTGTCGTAATAAATCCTGTCGCCCGGCATGCCCAGCGCGGTGAAAAGCTCCACTGCCGCGTCAATCAACCCCGGACTGCCGCAGAGATAACCTTCATGGCCGCTCAAATCCTTGAACCGCCGGCGGACAGCCTCGGTCACCAGCCCGGTTTCACCCTGCCAGGCGTCCGCGCCGGCCGGCTGTGAAACCACCGGCACGTAGGTGAAATCCGGCAGGGCGCGGGCAAACTCCGCCATCTGGTCCGCCAGGCAGAGATCGCGGACGGTCCGGGCGCCGAAAAAAAACACCGCCGGGCGCCGGTCCTGCCCTCGGCGCATGGCGTGCAAAATTGAAACAAAGGGCGCAATGCCGCTGCCGCCTGCCAGGAACACCATCGGCGCCGAATTGCCGCTGAGCCGGAAATCACCGTAGGGCCCGTTAAACCGCACCGCCGCGCCGGTTTTCAGATAATCGAAACACCAGGTGGTGCAAATTCCCCCGGGCACGCGCCGGACAATTAATTCCACGGCGCCGGTGTCATGCGGGTCGGAGGCAATCGAATACGCCCGGTAGACCTTGCCGCGGCCGCGGCCGTATGATGGGCAAAACAACTGCACATACTGGCCGGCCGTGAATTCCAGCGCCGGCGGATCGGTCAATTCCAACCGGAAGCGTTTCATGTCATGAGTCAAATCCTCGATGCGGGCGCAGCGGGCCGCATATTCCCGGATGTTGAACAATTCTTCGGGAATTTCGATTTCCAGGTCGTTCCGCACCTTGACCTGGCAGGAAAGCCGCACCTGGTCCGCCAGTTCCTGGGGCGTCAGAAAAGGCCGTTCGGTCGGCAAAACCGCCCCGCCGCCCGCCAGCACCCGCAGCTTGCAGGCGCCGCAGGTTCCCCGCCCGCCGCAGGCGCTGGGAATGTAAATTTTGGCCTCCGCCAGGGCCGACAGCAACGATTTGCCGCCGGTTACCGTCAGATCCCTTTTCCGGTTGATGGTTATCCTGCATTCGCCGTAATTCGCAATCAGGCGCTCGGCCAAAACCACCATCAGCGCCAGGCCGGCGGCAATGGAACTGACGATCAAGGCTGCTGTAAAAATGCCCGCCAAGCCGAGGACCTCAATTTAATACGCCCGTGAAACCTACAAATGCCAGCGCCATCAGGCCGGCAATGATCAGCGTAATGCCCGGCCCCCGCAATCCGCGAGGCACGCGGGCTTCGTTCAGCCGTTGCCGGATGCCCGCCATCGCCAGTATCGCCAGCAGCCATCCGACGCCGCTGCCGAAACCGTAACCCAGGGTCGCCAGAAACGGATACCCGCGGATGATCGCAAACAGCGACGCGCCCAGGATGGCGCAGTTAACAGTGATTAGCGGCAGAAATATTCCCAGCGCCTGATAAAGCCGGGGCGCATACCGGTCAATCACCATTTCCACCAGTTGCACAAACGCCGCAATGATGATGATAAACAGGATGAACCGGAAAAACTCCAGGCCCAGCGGCGCCAGAATGTAGTAATAGGCCAGCCAGTTCAGCGCCGCCGTCGCCGTCATCACAAACACCACCGCGCCGCCCAACCCCGCGGCGGTTTTGACCTCGCGCGACACGCTGGTAAACGGGCACATTCCCAGAAACGTCGTCAGCAGTATGTTCTGGGTGAAGGCCGCGGCAAACATTGTGACCACCGCCAGCCAGGCTGTTCCTTCCGTGCCGTTCATTTTTTAATCCTCCCGGGCTCGATTGAGCGGCAAATCCACAATAACGACGCCAGCATGAAAAATGCTCCCGGCGGCATGACCATGATAATCCACTTGTCCCAGTGCATGGATGAAAAATACGGCATGGGCGCGCCCAGGATTGTCCCCATGCCCAGCAATTCCCGGGGCACGGCGATCGCCAGGAGCACGGCGGAATATCCCAGGCCGTTGAACAGCCCGTCCAGCAGCGCCGGACCCGGCGCATGCGACGACGCAAACGCCTCGCACCGGCCCATCAGGATGCAGTTGGTGATGATCAGCCCGACAAACGGGCCGAGATTGCGGCTCATTTCCGGCCAGTACGCCTTCAGCGCCAGGTCCACGATGATCACGTAAAACGCCATGATCAGCGTCTGCACCATCATGCGGATATTGCGCGGCGTCCAGTTCCGCAGGAGCGACACTGTCAGGCAACTCATCATCGTCACCAGGGTCAGCGATGCGCACATCACCGCGGTGTTCATGACGGCATTGGTCACGGCCAGCGTGCTGCATATCCCCAGCACCTGGCGGAACACGGGATTGTCGCGCCAGAGCCCGTCCAGCATGATATCGCGCGAAGTCTTGTTGGCGCCGTTCATGGTGCCGCCTCCCGGGCCCGCATCTCCGCGAGCCAGCCGGCCAGGCCGCGGTTGAGAAGTTGTTCCAGGCGCCGGCAGGTCTGCGTGGCGCCGGTGATGCCGTGAACTTCATTGGAATTGAGCGCCGACGCCGGCGGCCGGATGCC
This sequence comes from uncultured Verrucomicrobiota bacterium, assembly GCA_964463985.1. Taxonomy (GTDB): domain Bacteria; phylum Verrucomicrobiota; class Kiritimatiellia; order JAAZAB01; family JAAZAB01; genus JAXGPF01. Next base: position 59,044 of record CAYXEK010000001.1, on the reverse strand, counting down.
CACCGGGCGGTCGGGCGGCCCGACCGCCAGGCCGGCGAATTGACGCCGAAAACCCCGCTCCGTAATCCGGGCGCCGAGTCCGGGCGTCTCGTTCTGATCGTAAAATCCCAGCCCGGTAAGCTTCGCCAGGTCGGCCGCCACGCCCGCCACCCCGCGGATCGGCGCCCAGAATCCCCGGCCTGACATCGGCACCGCATAGCCCAAAACCTCGCCATCCCGGCGGCAGACATAAGCGCCGGCGGCATCCGGCGTTTTTTCAAAAAGCTGGTTGAACCGCGCATGCACTTCCGGCGCCGGCGGCATTGCAAGCGCCGGGAAAGCTTCCAAGGCGGCCTTTTCAAACATCAACTGCTCGTTCGCCGACACGCGCGCGCGCGTTATCCGCGCCAGCCCGATCAGCAGCACGCTCGCGCAGGCCGTGGCCAGGAACATGTAGGCCACCGGGAACCAGGGCTGGTCTTTCAGCGTCATGGCCGCGCCTCCCGCCGGCGCCGGGGGCGGCGCCAGGCCTGCACCACGTAATCAATGATCGGCGCAAACATGTTGCCCAGGAGAATGCCGAACATCAGGCCGCCGTTGAAAATCGAGAAATTGCGGATCACCAGGGTGGCCGCGCCGATCAGGATACCGTAATAAACGCGCCCGGCCGTTGTCCGGGGCGAACTGACCGGATCGGTGGCCATGAAAAACGCCCCCAGCAGGAAACCGCCGCCGAACAGCGCGGGCCAGGCGCCCGGCACGGGCTTGACGCCCAGCCAGTAAAGCGCCTGGTTCAGCGCCGCGTAGGTGAGCACCAGGGCGAGAATCGTCGCGCGGCTGGCAGTTCCGGTCCAGAACAGGTAAAGCCCGCCCAGCATAATCAGCAGCGCGCTCGTGGCGCCCATGGCGCCGCTGAGGTTCCCGAAAAGCTGCGCCTTCAGCAGCGCGCCGGGGCGGATGGCCACCTGTTCGCGGTCGCCGACCGACGCAGGTATTGCGGCGGCCGCCGTTTCGTCCGCCGACAACTTTAACTGCCCCGCTTTCAGATATGCCATGGGCGTGGCGCTGGTGGATGCATCCGCGCCGTCGGCGTGGACGGCCGTGGACCAGCGGTCCAGCGCGCCGAACGGCCCGGCAGCCGCCGGAGCCCAGACGCCGGTCAATGCCACGGGAAAGCAAATATAGACAAAACACCGCCCGGCAAGCGCCGGATTGAAAAAGTTGCGGCCGAATCCGCCAAAAACTTCCTTGGCGAAAATCACCGCAAAGCCCGTGCCGACCGCCAGCACATGCCAGCCCACGCCCGGCGGCATGACCAAGGCAAAGAGCGTTCCTGTCACGAACACCGCCTCGCTCACCGGCTCGCTGCGCAGACGGCAGAAAATCCACTCCAGCAGGAACCCCCAGGCGCAGCAAAACGCGATCATCGCCAGCGCCCGCCAGCCGAAATAATACACGCTGCCGGTGGCGCAGGGAATCAGCGCCAGCATCACCCGTCGCATCGCCGGCTGCCGGCGCAGCCAGCCGGCAGGCGCGGGATGCTTGACCATTTGGAGCAGCAATCTTTGAGGCATGTCAGGACGTCCGATAATATCTTTTAATGCCAAAACCCGTATTTTCCCGAGCCAATTTCAAAACTAACGTTTTGAAAGAATTCAGGAGTCAGAATTCAGAATAAATACAAGAGGTTGGTTATAAACATTTTATATCTTTTGCGCTTCTGACTACTGACTTCTGGATACTGAATACTGCTTTCAAAAATCTGACTTTTGAAAGCAACTCTACCCTTTAGAACTTGCCGGCGGCCGGACCGTCCAATCACTTTTCACCGTTGCGGCCTCCGAATATTGATGAAGATTTCAGCCCGGCCTGCATGGAATACAGGTTAAAATGATCTCCGGAAGGTGTCAATCTTCTTTATGCATCTGCAAATTAACTGGACTATTTAATAATTATTACTAGAATTCACAATTGATTTGAGTTAGAAACATAGCGGCTTACAAGGAGGTATGAATGCCTTGCGACAAAATGAAGGTGATTGAGGATGCGGAACCGGAAACTTCGGCGGTCAACAATGAACCCAAACAGGAGAAGAAAAAAATGAGTACAACCCTGGTAATGCGCCGTATGCCTGAATTCGAGATGGATGCCTATGATGCCGCTACGGGGCATTACACGAAAGTTTCCAGCGAGCAGCTTAAAGGCAAGTGGGCGGTGGTATGTTTTTACCCGGCGGATTTCACCTTCGTCTGCCCCACGGAAATCGCCGCCATGAACGCGCACCTTGACAAGCTGACCAAGCTGGGCGTGGTGGTTGTGCCCATTTCCGGCGACACCAAGTTCAGCCACAAGCGCTTTGTTGAAACCGAGCCGCTGTTGAAAAACCTGAAACTTACCATGGGCGCGGACACCACCGGAGATGTAGCGCGCAAATTCGGCGTCTGGGTGGAACAGGAAGGCGTGGCCTTGCGCGGGCGGTTCATCATCAATCCCGACGGTATTGTGGTGGCCGAGGAAACAGTGGCCGACAGCGTCGGCCGCAGCGTGGTCGAATTGCTCCGCCAGATTGAAGCCTGGCAGCACGCCTACAAGACCGGGGAAGTCTGCCCCGCCGGCTGGCGCAAAGGCAAAAAGACCCTGCCCGTGAATACGGATGTGGAGAAAATGACCGGCCACGTAGGCGAATACATCACGATTGAAGAAATCCTGTCCTAGTCCGGATGCCGGCGGCAACGCCCGGAAATCAGACCGGCGTTGCCGGCCGGCGGCGGATGGAATTGCCAGGATTGCGCGCGCAGCGCGCGCGCAATCCTGGTTTTTACCCGACTTCCCAGGCAAACACCCGCGCTTCGCCGTCGCCCCACGTTGCTTCAGGAACAAACCGCACCGCCCGCGCGGCAATTTGCAGCGGTATCCCCACCAGCCGCTGGTAGTTATTGTCAATTTGCGCCGCGCGGCGCCATTGGCCCTGCTCATCCAGGTAATCCACCCGGAATTCTTTCACCATGGCCGGGGGCACGCGCAACGGGCCGGTGCGCAACCGTATGTTGCTCAACATGTTGGTGTAATGCGGGATGGGAATATCTTCAGAAACAGTTTGACGGTTGAGATCGCTGTCAAATACGAAGCGCAATTCCCGGACAGGGGTAGCGGCGCCAAAGCCGTATTCAACCACCGACCCGGGCGGTCCGACCCAGGCATTGGCGGCGCTGCCCATCGGGCGGTCCAGGCCGTTGCGCAATGGCTCCGGATCGCCCTCGGAAGCTGTCAGCCGGGCTTGGGATGTGATGGACGGGATGGCCCGGGTCAAGCCCGGCAACCAGCAGTCATCCCGCATTAATGCCTGTTGCAGCTGGCGGATATTTTCCCGGCCGACCTGGCGCGGTGATGCGCCGGCGGCCGCCGCAATGGCGGCCGCCGTGCCGACAGCCTGGCCCAGTAGCGCGCAGGTAGCCATGACCCGCGTGGAACTCATGGCGGCATGCGTCACGCTGATGTTGCGTCCGGCGAAGAACAGGTTGTCTATGTTTTTCGAATACAGGCAGCGGTAAGGTATGCCGTAGGGGGATGGCGCCTGGTGGTAAACGGTGGTGCCTTTCCCGGAAGTGTGGCGGAACCCGGCCGGATTGTGATCATCCATGGGCCATCCGCCATAGGCGACGATGTCGTCAAACCGCCCGCCCGCGCGCAAATCGTTCTGGGTCAGGATATGGTCGCCGGTGTAGCGCCGGCTTTCGCGTTTCCCGGGCAGAAATCCCACCCAATCCAGTTCCCAGTTCGCCGCATCGCATTCGCCGCTGTTTTTTATGTAATCCCAGTACCCGAAGGCTACTTTCAACAACTCGTCGCGGATCGCCTCCGTATCATGAATCGCGTCCTGCTCGCCGCCGAGTTCCATGTACCAGAAATTTTCCGTCGGCCGGATTTCCTTTATTTTATAAGGCAAATCCTCGGTCTTAAACCGGTACGCCCAGGCGGGCGGAATAAAAGCGCGCGGACCCGGCATTTCGCGAGCCTGCATCAGGCAGCTCATGCCCATGGTTTTTCCATCCGCCTGGGCCGGCTCGATGTCTTCGTTGAACTCCGCGGCGGCTTCCCGCCCCCAACGGTGTTCGGCGCCGGTCAAGGGCGCCAGGATACTGTCACCGGAGCAGTCGGCGAACAATCCCGCCTCCACCGTGTGCCAGGTCTGGGTGGTAAGCTGCCAGCCCCGGACGCCGCGGATGGCGGCCCCCTCCATCTGCGCGTCCAGGCAGGAACAATTCAGCAGCAGCGTCAGGTTGTTTTGAAAACGCGTCTTTTCATAAAGGATGCTGTCCCAGATCGAGTATATCCGGTAGGGATTGCGATACAGATTTTCCAGCGCGATTTCCTCAAGGATGCCCGTTTCCCGGACATCCTGCCCGCGCGCGCCGCAGACCCACATCCGGATTTCCGAAGAGGCGTTGCCGCCCAGCACCGGCCGGTCCTGCATCAGCGCCACCCGCGCCCCATGCCGGGCCGCGCTGATGGCCGCCAGCATGCCGGCCAGGCCGCCGCCGACCACGCATAAATCCGCCTGGTGCTTGATTTCCTTGAAAGAACTTTTCGCCGTCATGGTCTTCCCGCGGTTTATAACGCCAGGTTCCTGCGCTGAAAATCGGCGCCGCCGTTGGTGAATTTTAAGCGCTGCCCGCGCCGCGCATCCGCGGCAAACTGGCCAACTGCCGGATACAGGCTCAATACTGCTTCCAAAAGCCGGCTTTTGCAAGCGGCTTTATGGATAACATATATTTTCCATTATATCACCTTAATTTTGCGCCGCGCAAGTGTGACGCGGGGCAAGGCGGCGAGGGTGATGGTGTATTCTAATACATGGAACCCTTGCCAACGCTGCCCCGCGCTAAAAACTTGTTCGCCATAGCCGGACAGGAGCATAATCTTGCAAGCGCGCTCGACTGCAAGTCATCCCAAAGGCTGATTAATTCGCGGCGAACCGGCATTTCATTTGGAACGGCGGTTTTTCATTTTACGCCATAAGGTCGTGGGACTGATTCCAAGAATACGCGCCGCCTTGCTGCGATTGCCGTTGACTGACCGCAGCACCATTTCCATGTGGGCAATGGCGGCGGAATTAAGATCGCGGGCCATGGTTCTTCCGCCTGAATTGCGCAGGGCGTATTCGCGGGTGATTTGGGGCGGAAAATGCTCGGGCAGGATTGTCCGTTCATAAGCCATCACGGCGGCGTGTTCAATCGCGTTTTCCAGTTCCCTGACATTGCCGGGCCAATTGTAATCCATGAGAACGTCAACGCACTTGGCGTCCAGGCGCAATCCCGCTATCTTCAGACGCTGGGCGGTTTTCCTCACGAAGTGCCGCGCCAGCAGCAGGATGTCATCGCGCCTTTCCCGCAATGGCGGAATGTGAATTTCCATCACCCTCAGCCGGTAAAACAGATCAGCGCGGAATTTGCCGGCATTCACAGCGGCTTGAAGGTTGCGGTTGGTGGCGGCGATAACTCTTGCGTTGATTTTGCGCGGATGATTTTCGCCCACCGGCAGCACTTCTTTTTCCTGCAGCACGCGCAGCAGTTTGACCTGCATGGCCGGCGATATTTCGCCTATTTCATCGAGGAGAATCGTTCCGCCTTCGGCCTGTTCCAGCAAGCCGGTGCGGTTTTTAACGGCGCCGGTGAATGCTCCGGCTTTGTGGCCGAACAATTCGCTTTCCAGCAGAGTTTCCGGCAGGGCGCCGCAATTCACGGTCTGGAAAATGTTTTTGGCGCGGGGCGAAAGCGAATGGATATAGCGCGCTATGACTTCCTTGCCGGTTCCAGTTTCGCCGGTCAGCAGAATTGAAGTGTCAAATTCCGCAACGCGGTTGGCCAGAATTATGATTTTGCGGAACGCTTCGCTGTGCGTCTCCACCGTCCCGCCCGCTGTCGGGAAAACCGGGCGGCGCCGGCGCGCCAGTTCGGCTGTCTTTTCCCTGAGCGATTTGGTCAAAGCCAATATCCTGCTGTGAATATCCTCCGCTTCGAAATATTTGGCGTGGGGCGTCAATTCATCGCCCCAGGAGTCAATGTCCCTGCCGGTCGCCATGCAGATTTCATCGCCGCAACCGCGGCATTTGGTTTCGATGAAGAATATTTTCCGCCCGAGGCAGTAGGAAGCGAATCCGCTCATATAGCCGGAAAGAATCCAGCAGACCGGACTGTCGGAAATGCCCAGACCGGCTACATGCTCATCGGCTTCAGCCGAATCCTGCCATACCACCTCCATGAACAAACAGCCCCTGTCCTGATCGTATGAAAAACTCCGGAGTTCGGCCAGGGCCACACCCTGGATTGATTGCATGCGGGGACCGGCCCGCAGCAATTCCTCGGCGTTATCCCATTCAAACACGCGGCGCATGGCCGCCGCGTCAGCCTCCCCCGCAAAATACCCGAATCGAGTCAAAATTCTTTTGGCATTTTCAATGCCAACCATATCCACCAGGTCCTTGCGGAATTGGCCAAAAGCATGCAGATCATGCAAAATCAACCGCCGTCCCTGCATGTTAATGCCACCCGGCGAAAATTGAATCAACTCATCCAACTGCAGATTTTCAGTCTTCATTCAATGCTCTTTTAGTATCAGCTTGGTTAAAATAATAATTCATAATTGAAATGATAGCCGTTTTATAATGCAATACAAGCCAAAAGTTATGCAAGGGGTTGTTTTCTTGTAAGTACTTGTCGGTAAAGCTATAATAGTTTATAAAATCCTTTTGGCATGATTTTAGCTATTATACTTAGTTGTTGGCAAATAATTAGTTTTAATTTCATGGAGGTTAGCATGTTCAGGATTTTAAAAAATGGCGCAAACATGGTGGAAAAAGATGCGGTGGAATTTGCATGTCACTTGGTGCGGACTCCCAGCGTAAGCCTGCATGAGTCGCAAGTGGCGGATATGGTTGAGGCTTTGATGAAAAATTCCGGATATCACAAGGTAATCCGCGACAGATTCGGCAATGTGGCGGGAATTTTACGCGGCATGCAGTCGAGTCCCGTATTGCTCTTGAACTGCCATATGGATACGGTTCCGGCGCCCGGCGGGGATGCCGGGGATTTTTCCGGCGAAGTGCGTGCCGGTGCGCTTTACGGGCTGGGTGCCGCGGATTGCAAAAGCGGGATAGCGGCGCAGACATACGCGGGCATCATTCTTAAAAGAAGTTTACTGCCGCTGCGGGGCACTTTGATAGTGTCCATGACAACAGCCGAGGAAAACGGTCTGAGCGTCGGATTGCGGGGATTCCTTAAAAACACTTTGCCGTCGCTCGCATTAAAGCCGGATTTTGCCCTGCTGGGAGAGCCAACCGGCATGAACCTGTATTATGGCCATGACGGATGGATTGAGATCAATATCCGCATTGATGGCCGCAGCCCGTTTGCCGTTGACGACCTGGCGGAACGAATCGCCGAGGATGCGGGGTTTGACGGAAAATTGATCGTCCGGGACCGGGCGTCGCGGTTTGTGCCGGCTGGCGTTAATGCTGCCGGCAATGAGGAAGCCAGTTATGGCGCAACTTTAAAGGTGGCGTGTCGGGTGCGGGAGAACGAGGATGAAAACGGCGTGGTGGTCCGTTTGCGCCACGCGGCGGAACAAATGGTCCGCGCCACCGGCGATGTCTCTGCTGAGGTCGCCGTTACGGAAACACGGCAGCGTCTGTATACCGGGGTGACGCGCACGGTGAAATCAATCGCGCATGCCTGGCAGACCGATCCGTTCAGCCCATTCGTTGAAAGGACCCGGGAGGCGCTGGATGCTTGCGGATGCCCGGTCCATCCGGCGCGTTGGCAATTGGGACGGTTGGGCCTCGGGACTGCCGGCGGCGTTTTGGTGCGCGAGTATGCAATTCCAACCATTGCTTACGGGCCGGGCGACGAGGAACAGGCGCATGCCGCCGGCGAGCATGTCAAGGCCGCCAATATCGCCAGAACGGCTTATGCCACGGCGGCGATCGTGCAGAGCCTCATAGGCGTGCCGGTATGCGGATGGACTTCGGACGAAATTTAACCGGGGACGGACGGCACATGAACATTCTGGTTTTGAATTGCGGCAGTTCGTCTCTGAAATACCGGCTGATTGAGATGCCCGGCGAACGCGAGTTGGCGGGCGGCGAGGCCCGGCGCATTGGCCCGCCAACCCTGCTCCCTGCCAGCATTGTGCATCAGTGCAACGGCGTCGCGTCAACCCTCCAGGCGCCGATGAATAATCACGCCGCAGCATTCGAAAAGATCATGGATTTGCTCAATCGCGGCGGAGCGCCCGCCCCCGATATTTTAGGGCATCGCCTGGTGCATGGCGGCGGCATTTTTCAGGAAGCCGTCCGCATAGACCCGGGAAGCCTCAAAAAACTTGTTCAGATCAAAAACATGGCCCCATTGCATAATCCGCCGGCCACCGACTTGATCATTGCCATCCGGCGCCAACACCCGAAATTGCCCCAGGCGGCGGTGTTCGACACCGGTTTTCATGCCGGCATCCCGGATTATGCCGCCAGATATGCCCTGCCCGGACCGCTGGGCGACGAATTGGGGTTGCGCAAATTCGGATTCCATGGCACCAGCCATCGTTTTGTGGCGGAAGAAACGGCGCGGTTCCTCGGGTGTCCGCTGACAGAATTCACGGCGGTAATCTGCCATCTCGGCAGCGGCGGCGCGAGTTTGTGCGCGGTTAAAAACGGCCAATCGGTTGACAATACCATGGGCTATTCGCCGCTCCAGGGGTTGGTAATGAGCACCCGCTGCGGCGATATCGATCCGGCTATCGTGCTGCGCCTGATTCATGCCGCCAACGGCGCGGCCGGGGATGTTGAAAAACTGCTTAACCGGCAGAGCGGCGTGCTAGGCCTGTCGGGCCTTTCGGGCGATATCCGCGACGTGTTTGGCTCGCTGCGCCATGGCGCGTCCGGCAAAAATCAGGCGCTTTGGCGCGCGTTGCAGATTTATCTTTGGCGCTTGAAAAAATATCTCGGCGCATATCTGTTCATTTTAAAATCTCCCATGGCCGTGGTTTTTACCGACACTATCGGCGAAACCATGCCTGCAATCCGGGCGGCGATTTGCGGAGGCATGGATTTTTTCGGTCTAAAAATTGACAATCAAAGAAATTCATCGGCATCCGCCTTACCGGCGGATGTAGCGCAAAATGACAGCCTGGTGCGGATTGTGGCAATGCCGACCAACGAGGAACTGGCCATTGCCCGTCAAACTTATTTTGTGTTCCATGAAAATTGACCTGAGGAAAGCCGCCTGGCCGGGGATAATACAAAATGCAATGCAAACGCGATAAAATATTGATTCTGGATGCAACTCCGAGCCGGATCAAATGGTCCTTGTATGCGCCAAAATCCCAGTCTCCATGCGCCCGGGGCGAATTGGCAATCAATCGCCCGCTGGAATCGCAAGCCCGGCCGGTTAAAGAGTGTGCCGGACGCGCGCAGATCCGGACCATAGCCATTCATACCCCATTCGGCGGCCGGTTGTTCGACCGACCGACAGACTTGGATTCCCGGCGCGAGCGCAAGCTTGAGTCTTTAACCGGCCAGGCGCCGTTGCACGTGCCGGCAGCATTGGCGGCCGCAAATTTTTGCCGGCGGTTTTTCCCGCGTGTCAGGCGGGTCTTGTTTTGCGAGACTGCTTTTTACGCGGCGTTGCCGGAACGGGAAAGCAGTTATGCGCTTTCGGATTTGACGCCGGAACACCAAAACCTTCGCCGCTATGGTTATTACGGCCTGTATCACGAGGCGGCCGCGCGCCATGCGCCGGTGTTGCCGGAGCACCGGCGCCGGCGCCGGATCCTGTCGGTCTGCGTGGATTTCCGCGCGGAATTGGCGGCAGTTATGAACGGCCGGCCGGTGATGGTCACCGGCGGAGTATCGCCGCTGGAAGGTTTGCCCGGGATGACCATGTGCGGCGACATTGATCCGAGCATTGTCCTGACCATTCATGAAAAAAAGCGCTGGGGGCCGGAAAAAATAAACCGGGTGCTTACCGAATCAAGCGGAGTGTTCGGCCTGACCGGCGAAAAAATTACTTTCGAAGAATTGCTGCTGGACAAACGCCGGCAAGATTCGCTCGCCCGGCGTTTGATCGAATACCGGTTTCAACTCGCCGCCGGGGCGGGAATCGCCGCCATGGGCGGCGTGGATGCGTTGGTCTTTTCCGGCCGGTTTGCGGCTGCCGCTGAAAAATCCCTGGGATTGGCAATCGGTGAAATCATTTCCGGATTCAACCAGCATGAGCCGCCCATTCCTGTCGGTTGTTTTTCTCAGACAATCGAGCAAATCATTGCCGGATGGCTTTTTGATCATTCTTCCGTCGAACATTGAAAGCGTTGCCCGGCCGCAACCTGGCCTGCGGAACGGCGGCGGATGTTTCCCCGGCATGCCGCCGGGCAGCAGTCATAGCCCGGCAAATATGCTTGATATTTCATGCCAGGCCTGGTAAAATGCTTTTTACAAGCACGGGATGAAGCGTGATGCGGCATCCATATATCGCGCCAACGACAGGCAACCATCAGGAGACCACCAAGATTACAGGCGGAGGTTCAAAAAAAGATCATGAGCGCGCAATCCAATGTTCATGAGATCAAAGAGGCAATGCTTTATGAGAAACTGCCGGACAATAAAGTGCGCTGCGGCTTGTGCGCGCATCGCTGCCTGATTGCCGACGGCAAGCGGGGCATTTGCCGGGTACGGGAAAACCGCGGCGGAATCCTGTACACGCTGGTTTACGGGCGAACGATCACGCAGAACATTGATCCGATAGAAAAGAAGCCGTTTTTTCACTTTTATCCCGGATCAACGGCTTATTCCGTCGCCACCCCGGGCTGCAATTTTCAATGCCGCTGGTGTCAGAACTGGGAAATCTCCCAGATGCCGCGCGAGCGGGATTTCATCTCTGGCGAGCAAGCCAATCCAGGCCAGATCGCCGCCGCCGCCAGCCAGTCCGGTTGCCGCAGCATCGCCTACACCTATACCGAGCCGACCATTTTCTTTGAATACGCCTACGATACGGCGCGGATTGCCCGCGATGCAGGACTGGCGAACTTGTATGTTTCCAATGGGTACATGACGGAAGAAATGCTTGAGCGCTTCTCGCCCTATCTTGACGCTATCAATGTGGACTTGAAAGCTTTCAAAGACGAAACATACAGGAAATACACCGGCGCAAGGCTTGAGCCAGTGCTGCACAGCCTGAAGACAATCAAGCGGCTGGGCATCTGGCTCGAAGTGACCACGCTGGTAATCCCGGGCATCAACGACGATCCTGCCGAGCTCAAGGATGCGGTGGCCTTCGTGGCCAAAGAGCTGGGCAAGGATACCCCGTGGCATATCAGCCGCTTTTTCCCTGCCTATAAAATGACCGACCTGCCGCCAACTCCGATGTCCAAGCTGGAAGAGGCCCTGCGTATCGGCAAGGATGCAGGTTTGCGCTACGTCTATCTGGGCAACGTCGCCCGCGGCGAAGACACATTCTGTCCCGGATGCGGCGCTGCTCTGATCCGGCGTTCGGGCTACCGGATTATTCAGAACCGGATCACGGGCGGCGGTTGCTGCCCGGATTGCGGCGCGGCAGTAGCGGGCATCGGCATGGGAAACCTGGGGACTAGGGGTCAGCCCTGAATGGCGCTTAATTAAGACCTAATACTCGCTTGGACAACGGCTTACGTCTGCGTGGTTCCGGGACGGTGCAAAACAGCGCCACACGGGAGATTTGTTCCATGCGTTTGAGTATTTCCTGAACTTTCCGCCAATTTTCGATTGCCGCCTGCATCCATTCATACTGCCGCTTTGACAAGTTGCAACCAAGCACATCCTTGCCGGGCGGTTATGCGACAAATCCAGGCATTCTGCAAAACCAAGCGCTCTCACGTTATGACGACATACAGATATGTGGCCTGTATTCGTTGGCCAGCGAAGCCATCCCGCAAACGCGCAATCCGCCCGGTCCGTGCATGAAGCGCGCCTTTTTCAGGAGGACCTGAATCCGTGATGAGGCCAGTATGCCGCAGATGCGAGGCGCGAAGGATGAAGCTGTATATATATACCGCGAATCCTTCGCAACAAAGCAGATGCGGCATAATGACCTCACCCGCAGGGCGGTCTTTTCCGTCAAACAGAGTAGTGTGTTTCAGGTGATGTTTTAAAATGCCATAAATTGTTGTTTGTGCGAACAATATCTCAACAACATAAAATCCCGTCACGGATTCAGGGAGGACTTATGGAATGAGTTGCACCCCGGTGACATACTGCCTGGCGACAGGTCCTTCGGCTCTTATATGATGTTATCCTTGCTGCCGTTGCGCGGAATTGATCTCGTTGCGCCGATGGAACGTGGAATTGTGCTTCCGAGACCTGACAACCACGATGGGGATGGAAGTATTACTCTGCCGCGCGCCGTCAAACACCGACCCAAACCGTATCAGCGCCTCACGAAACCACGTCATCTCTTTCGCGAGGCGCCACATCGCGGCAAAATAATCCAGCAATTACCCGGATGCAAACCATGCTTAACTTAGCGCCATTCACATCTGATCCCAAGGGTAGACAATGCGCGTTAATTCCCCGCCCTTGCGCGCGGACTCAGCCGCGTAAATACCGGGCAGAGTCATGCGCAATCCTTCGCGCAGGCTGATCGGCGAAGGCCCATTGCTGCGGACAGCCTTGAGAAACACATCCATCATGGCATAGTCCACTCCGCCATGCCCCAAATCCTTTTTGGCGGCATGTTCCGGCCGGGAATACGCGTCGATCGGCAATTCGATCCAGCTTTTATAACCATAAAGCTCGGTCGAATAAAACAGCGTTCTTTGCTGCGCCGCATGCTCGGTGCTTTGAAACGTCGCATAGCTCGGCGTGCGCTCAAAGGCGCCCTTGGTGGTGAAAAACCGGTAGGTATGCTGGCAGCCGACGGGCAGGTTGTTGATGAACGACACCAGCAGGCGCGCCACAATATTGCTCCTGGTGCGCAATGTGGCCGTCATGGCGTCATGCTGGCCTTCCTCCCGGTTGATATGGCTGCCGGTGTCGAAGCAGGAAACCCACTCGAAATCCTCATCAATCAATTTCAGCACCGGCCCCAGCGAGTGGGTGCAATACTGGATGGGCAGGCGCTCCTTGGGACCGGGTTTGGGCTTGCGCCAGGGAGTGACTGCCCACAACGAGCGGCAGTCATGCAGGTAGGCCGCCTCGACATAATACGGCTCGCCCAGCAGGCCGCGCTTCTTCAAGTCCAACGCCGTCTCAATCCACCCGGCCATATTGGGATTGGCGCCGGCCATGTAGAAAGCCTTGCTTTGCTTGTGCGCCTCCCAGAGGATGTTGCCCTCTTCCACCGAATTCACGGTGGGAATATCGCTGAGTACATGGATGTTGCGCGCCAGGGCCTTGGACGCGAATTCCGCGTGCAGATGCGCCGGGGTCTCGATCAGCAGCGCGTCCAACGGGACTTCCGCGAGCATTTGATCGAAATCGGCAAAGTGTCTGGCCTGCGGAAAATCCTTGCGGGCAACCTCCAACGATTGCGGGGTTATCTCGCAGATGGCGGCCGCCGTCACACCCTCGAAACTTTGCGTTGCCAACTGCAGCAGACTCCGCCCGCGCCCGATATTCTTCTCCGGATCGGCGCCGTATCCCACCAGCCCCAGCTTTATTTCCTGTGTCATAATTCATTCTTCTGAAATGTTTGCCGCCATAACAAAGCTAACATGTTGCCGGTATGGCAGGCCCTGCCCCATTGAGTATTAAAGCGCAATCGTTGAATAAATAAACGTGTTTTTCACCGGATGCATCAACCTGTTTGCATCTGTATGAGTTTGTGAACACGACAAGGACGAGGTTCGCCCAAACTC
>CAYXEK010000001.1:0-45087 GCA_964463985.1 uncultured Verrucomicrobiota bacterium | reverse complement strand
CTCCTGCGCCTGATCACTGCCGCCGGTTGTCCTTGATATTTCTCGTAATATTTCGACCCCAGCCAGGCCTTGGCCGGCAATTCGATGCCGTTCTCGACTTCCTTCTGCAAGTAAACGCGGGTTTTGAGAATTTTGACCGGATCGGCCAGAAAGACATCAATTTTTTTATCGCTGAACCATTTATACGGCTCGCGATCAAAATCCAGCACCCCGGTGGTCTGATACAACCACTCGGAAAACGGCACCCGGTAGCCGGCAAACGGCTCATGGCATTTCCGCGCCAGTTTGACCAATTCGGCCATTTTTGCGGCATAATCGTCAAACAACTCGTCCGGGATGGTTGGGTGCATGGCGTTGAATTCGTTGATATATGCGTATAAAATCTTGTATTTCTCCGTTTGGATTTTCAGTAATGCCAAAGCATCCGGGCCGGCGGCGTTTTCCGCCTGCGTCAGCAAGTCCAGCGCCTTGGTGGCGGATTTCAGCGGCATCCTTCTGAACCGGTGCACATTGACTTCCCGATACAGCCGCCATTTCACCGGATCCGCCACACATTCCCGGATAAAGGCATGATGCATGTTGAAATATTCGCGCATGAATGGCGCCGCCGCGCCGAAGATTTGCGGCATGATTTCATCAATCATGGATTCCACATCGGCATCCGGATCCCAGATCAGCCGCCCGGAAGTGTAAATAGTGGTTTCCGGGAAATCGCCGCGCCAGCCGCAATGATAAAATCCACGAATACCATTGGCTGCCGCCATTTTTATTTTATTGGAGTTTTCATAGGTATTTACCGGATACAGGAAAATCGTCAAATTAGTGCCGGTAAATGCGTTCCAATCCTCCAATAATTTCATGCCGCGCTGATTCTGCGGGCAGTCGGTCGCCTCCCATACCGGCCAGGAAGAGCCCCAGAAGGCATATTGGACGGCTACATTCGGATGCAGTTTTTCGCGCAACGGCAAATCCTCGCGGCCTTTGCCATAAGCCAGAATTACAAGTTTGCGGTTGGGATGTTTTTTACTGGTAATCGCCGCCACGGCATTGGCATAGGCAATCAGGCGATCGGTTAATATTTCCTTGTCCACATCCAGCGGCGTGCACATATCGCATTCGCACCAGCCCATGCCGTCGCCCTGGGCAATGCTGAAATATTTGGTATGCGGATACATATCCATCAGCCGGCTGATACGTTCGGCCACATGTTTTTGTAAGGCCGGATTACCGAGACATAAATTCAGGTATCCCAGTGTCTCCTTCAACCGTGGATCGCCCAACCTTTTCCCTTTGACCATGGCGTAATAATCCGGATGCGATTCGGCATACATGTGCAAGGGCGCCAGGAATTTCGGCGGATGCACCCAGCCGCCGCTGCCGGGGGGGTTGGCTTGGTCGCTTGGTGCAACACAGGTTTCCGGATACAAAAAGCCGTATTTCCAGGGCGACCAGGTTTGATCCTGCCCGCCCACGCCATCCGCCCACTCGAATGCCGGCTGCCGGGCAATATCCAGGGCGGGTATTTCCAATTCGTGACTAGTTCTGACGGCAAACACCTTTGGCGCGTAAAATTTTGCTCCGCACAGCTTCGAGAGATGCATCGCCCCCGCCAGCACTCCGGCGTCATTGCCGCCGATTAAGTTCACATTGCCATCCGCGCAAGTGATTCTAAACCCGTTGGCATCCGGCTCGCCCGGCGGCGCGGACGGGCCACCTGTAAAAACATGCCACCAACGTTTAACCGGACGCGGCGTCGGAACATCGGGAATCATTTTCTTCAGGTTGCTTATCCGGACATATCCGCCTTCATCCGCTACCGGTTCGCCGGAAAACACCGGCAACCCGACACCCGACACGAGGTAGACATTCACCTGTAATTCATGCGCCGCCAGGCGCTCCACCCAATTGGGATTTTCCGGCAGACAGATGCCGCGCGCTTCCGCATTTCCAAACATTACGGTCCCCACCGCCGCCAGCGGCGGGAATACCGCCGTGACCCGCAAATTACTTATGGATAATTTCGCGCCATCCGGCACCCGGATGGCCATGCAGAACCCATAATGGTTGGTTGGAGTGACCGACAATTCCAAATCTTCCCAGGCGCCCAGTTTGCTGTTGGCAAGCGTATAATCAACGCACCCTTTGATTTGATCACGCGGGCGTAATTGAACCCGGCCTATGCCGCCCTCCGACTTCATGCGGCAGGAAATTTTATATGCGGGAGAGATGTCGTCAAACATGTCAAACTGCATCAAGGTGCACGGTCCGGCAATGGTCATCCCGCCATCGAAAAACTTCACCTGGCCAAGACCTTCGTCAAACGTGTTCGTCACCACCGGCCAATAAGTCCAGTCCCGCGGCCCCTGCCGGTCCATCCCGGGCTGGAATGCCGCATTGCGCACCAAGTTGACTTCGAACTCCTCCGGAGCGGCGGCAGCGGCGCAAGCAAATAAAAATATCCCCAACAGACAGGCTGTTATTCGTGTCATTATTTTCCTGTTTGAAGTGATCCTGCGTTGTACTTCCGCTTTGCTGCTTCGTGTCCTTCGCGGCCTCTGCGGTGACAATTTCAAAAGTCGTGTGTCGGGTGTCGCGTGTCGCGTGTCGCGTGCCTTCAACCTCTGACAACCTCAAACATATCAGCTTTGCCCCTTTGTGCCTTTGCCCCTTTGCCCCTATCGGAAATTCCAACCTCAAACAACCCTTGAACCTGATGCAACCTCTTTTTCATGGCGCTTATGACCGACTCCAGGGATAGACAATCCGCGTCAATTCCCCTCCCTTGCGCGCCGATTCCGCGGCGTAAATCCCGGGCAGGGTCATCCGCAGACCCTCCCGGAGGCTGATCGGCGCCGGCCCGCCCGACCGGACAGCTTCAAAAAACATCTTCAGCATGGCATAATCAATGCCGCCATGGCCCAGTTTTTTCTGCGCGGCGAATTCCGGACGGGTATCGTCTATCGGCAATTCAATCCAGTTGTTATACCCATACAGTTCCGTGGAGTGAAACAGGGTGCGCGCGCTTTCCAGGGGATCCTTGCGAAACGTCCGGTAATTCGGGGTGCGCTCGAAACAGCCCTTGGTGGTGAAAAACCGGTAACTGTGGTGCCCGCCCAGGTAATTGTTGATGAAGGAAGTCAGGAGCCGAACCACGACATTGCTTTTGGTCCGGAACAATGCGGCCATGGCGTCATGCTGGCCTTCCTGCTGGTTGATATGGCTGCCGGTGTCGAAGCAGGATACCCAATCCAAGTCTTCATCAATCAGGCGCAATACCGGACCCAGCGAATGAGTGCAGTAGCGGATGGGCTCCATGTTGGCGCGCCAGGGGGTGTCCTTCCACAGGCCGCGGCAGTCATGGATATAGGCCGCCTCAATGTAATAAGCCTCGCCGAACAAGCCGCGTTTTTTCAAATCCACGGCGGTGTCAATAAATCCCGCCAGGTTGGCATTGGCGCCGGTCATGTAAAAGGCCTTGCTGCTTTGCTGCGCCGTCCAAAGCGCTTTGGCTTCCTCCACCGTATGCACGCAGGGAATGTCCGAGAGCACATGAATGTTGCGTTCCAGCGCCTTGACGGCAAAACCCGCGTGCAAGTACGATGGGGTTTCGATCAACAGCGCATCCAACGGGACTTCCTCAAGCATGGCGTCGAAATCGGCAAAATGTTTGGCATTGGGAAAATCCCTGCGCGCGATGTCCAGCGAATGCAGCGTCACCTCGCAGATGGCGGCCGCCGTCACACCCTCGAAATTATTCGCCGCCAGTTTCAACAATCCGGCGCCGCGCCCGATGTTCTTTTCCGGATTCGAACCATACCCGACAACGCCCAGACGTATTTCCTTGGCCATAATTTATTCCCATGAGTTTCTTCAAATATTTCCAACAGGGAAAAAGCAGCAGCACCGGATCATTTAATGTTAAATAACGCGCCATGCGACAAATATTCATAGCATCCGATATCAACCAGTCCGGAAAACCGGTCCAACCGCCGGCGGCCGTCCAAATCCACAGCCGCCGCCATCCAGGGTTGGTTCGTGCCGGAATTGATGCCGGGCGAGCCGCACAATAAACGGTATTCGCCGTTTCCCGGATCTGTAAATTCCGGATAATTGGTGATATTATTGTTCCCGCTCAGGCCGGGTGCGCAGCAATTCGTCATGAAAGCGTTATCAAGATTAATGTCGCCATTGGCGTTGGAATATATGATCGTGTTGCAGGCGGCAAAGGAATACGGCGTGATTGTCCATTGATACACCCCGCCGCCAATGGGCGAGGTATTGCCGGCAACGGTGCAATTATGCATTTCGGCGAAATGCATATCCGACGTATTTCCGGCAAATATGATTGCGCCGCCGCGGAGGGCCGCCGTGTTGCCGGCAAACAGGCAGTTGTAAATCTTTACGCTCTGATTGGAGTTCGGACGGTAAAACGACAATCCGCCGCCATAGCCGGAAGCATTATTGAGAATCAAGCAATTTGAAATAACCGGATACAAAGGAGCGGCTGGGATGCCGATACCGCCGGCGTAACTGCTTGAGGAAGCCACATTGCCGGTGATGATGCAATTAATGATCCGCGGACTGTCGCTCGCAATGTTAATGCCGCCGTAACCATTGGAGCCGGTATTCCCGCTGACCAAGCAATGGTTTAAGACAGCATTCCCGCGCAAATCACACCCGCCGACATTCAATTCGCCCCAGTTTGACGCGATCCGGCAATCTTGAATCGTTCCGCCATCCGCGCGGATGCCGCCGGCGCTGCGAATGGACCGGCAATTGACGATGACACAGTTGGATACCGTGCCGCCGAGCATGTAAATCCCTCCGCCATCGCTGCTTGGCGCGGTGAGATACCCATTGGTAACAGTCACATCCGCCAGGAACGCATTCGTGTGAGTCAAATAAAAGCAACGCACGGCATGGTTGCCGTCCACGCGGACATCCGCCGGATCGCCGGTGAACCCGCGCACGATCCTGTCTCCCACCGTGACCTGCGACGCGAGGTGGTATGTTCCGTTGCTGATCAGCACCGTATCGCCGGCTGCCGCCGCACTGACCGCGGCCTGGATATCGGTTGCCGCCGCCGTCCACCCGTTGGAGAAAGGTGAAAGGTGGCCGCCATCCAGCGACACATAATGCGTGTCTGAGAAAGCCGCAGTTATGGCAAGGTATGTCAATATGGGGAGCATACCGCTTGTGACGCGAACACATGAGAACATATTCACCTCTTTATGTGATGGTTTATTCCGTCAAAAAATCATGTCCGGTTTCCGGCTAACCGTGACGTCTGTGTGTGAGTTTGTGAGTGCGTGAGTTTGTGAGTACGACAAGGACTAGGATCGCCACACCCACACACTCACTCTCACACCCCCGCACACTCACTTACTCACACACTTCTTTTTTCTCAAAAATCAACCGCGCCTGACCCACCATGCACCAGCCCCAGTTGTAATTTTGCGCCAGGACCTCTTCCGCCGGGCCGGCTTCGCCGACGGCAACGGTCTTATAATCAGCCAAGGTGTTTGCGATTGCAATGAAATTTTCGCCCGGCTTCAAAATCCCGGCCGGCACGGCATATGTTTTTATCCCCCACTTGTTTTTGGGGTACTCCACCGGCCCGGCAAATACTATCTGGCCGTTAATGGTAATCTCAATTTCGGCGGGTTCCGCCTTTTCATTGTTGAGCCCCTGCAGCTCAAATTTGAGGCTGCTGCCCGGCAATTGATCCAGTTGGAAATAAGTTTTCACGCGGGAGTCGGGCGAACTCTGGCGCCGCAGAATCACGGCCGGCTGCCCCTGGTAATTATCAAAATAGTGTGAACCCAGCCAGGCCTTGGCCGGCAATTCGAGCCCTCCCGCGATTTCCTTCTGCTGGTAAACCCGGGTTTTGAGGGTTTTGACCGGATTTGCCAGGAACGCATCAATCTTTTTGTCGTGATACCACGTGTAAAGTCCGCGGTCGAAATCCAGCACACCGGTAGTCTGGTACAGCCACTCGGGGAACGGCACCCGCCAGCCGGCGTACGGGACCCGGCAGGCACGCGCCAGTTTTACCAATTCCGCCATTTTTGCGGCGTAATCGGCAAATAAATCATCCGGGATATCCGGATACGCGGCGTTGAATTCATTGATATAGGCGTATAACACCTTGTATTTTTCCGTATGGATTTTCGCCAAACCATACTCATCGGCGTCCGCCGCCAGTTCGGCCTGGTTCATCAGCGCCAAGCCCTTGACCGCATAAGTCAACGGCAAGCGCCGGAATTGATGCACATTGACCTCCCGATACAGCCGCCATTTCACCGGATCCGCCACACATTCCCGGAGAAAGGCATGCTGCATGTCGAAATATTTTCGCATGTACGGCGCCGCCGCCGCGCCGTAGATATGCGGCATGATTTCGTCAACCATCTGCTCCACGTCGGCGGCCGGCTCCCAGATCAGGCGGCCGGTGGTGTAGAGCGTCACCTCCGGGAAATCGCCCCGCAGCCCGCATTGATGGAACCCGCGGACACCCTTGGCCGCGGCTATTTTCAGCTTCTCGGCATTCTCATGCGTGTTCACCGGATAGAGGAAAAGCGTCAGATTGGTGCCGGTGAAGGCGTTCCAGGCATCCAGCAATTTGAGTCCGCGTTGATTCTGTTCGCAGGCAGTCGCCTCCCAAATCGGCCAGGATGACGGCCAGGTGGCGTAACCGATTGCCACATTGGGATGCAGCCTGGTTTTCAGAGGCAAATCCTCGGTTTTCGCGCCATAGGCGAAAATCAAAAGTTTGCGATCCGGATATTTTTCCTGCAGCAATGCCGCCACGGCATTGGCATAGGAGAGCAGCCGGTCGGACCAGCTTTTATCGCCGGCATCCAGCACGCGGCATTGGTCGCATTCGCACCAGCTCTGTCCATCGCCCTGGGCAATGCTGAAATATTTCGTTTGCGGATACATGTCCATCAGGCGGCCGATGCGTTCCGCCACAACTCGCTGCAAGTCGGGATTGCCGAGGCACAGATTCAAATAACTCCAACTTTGATCCAACTGTTTATTGGAACCATCCACAACGCGTTTGCCTTTCACCAATGCGTAATATTCCGGATGGCTTTCCGCATAAAGACAGGGTGGCGCCAGAAAAAGCGGCGGATGAATCCACCCGACCGCCGAAGCATCGGCCTTATCGCAAGGCGCAACCGTCGAGTCAGGATGAACATAACCGTATTTCCAGGCCGAAAATGTCTGATGCTGGTCAGCCGGGCCGGTGGTCCATTCAAATACCGGCTGGCGGCTGACATCCAGCGCCGGAATTTTCAACACGGGATTGGGGGTCACGTTAAAAACCCGTGGCGCGTAGAACTTTGCGCCCAGCAATTCCGACAAATGCAGCGCTCCGGCCAGCACTCCGGCGTCATTCCCGCCCACTACATCCACGTTGCCGCCGGCGCAGGTGATCCGGAAGCCGTTGGCTTCCGGATCGCCCGCCGGCGCCGGCCGCCGCGCCGGCTGGTCCGGAATCATCTTTTTCAGGTTGGCCATGCGGATGTAACCTTTTTCTCCAGCGGTTTTGACTCCGGCCAAAACCGGCAAGACCGCGCCTGATATCCGGTAAATGTTAACCCGTAATTCATGCGCGGCAAATTGTTCCGCCCAGTTGGGTTCAGGCGGCAAGCGAATACCGCGCGCCGCAATATATTCGCCGTGATCGTTGATCAAAACCCGGCCGGCCGCGTCGGGGTTCAGCGCCGCGGTGATTTTCAAGTCGCTGACGGACAACTTGACGCCCTTGGGAACATGTATTTTTATGCAAAAGCCATAGTGATCCGTCGGATTAAAGTCAACCGCAAGATCCTCCCAGGCATCCAATTCCCGATTGACGAGGCTGGTATCGCGGCTCACGCCCGTTTTCCTGTCGCGGATGCGCATGGCCACATACGCCCCTTTGCCGCCATCGGTTTTCATCCGGCAGGAAAACTTATAGGCCGGTGCAACATCATCCCACATATCAAACTGCATCAAATCGGCCGGGCCTTCAATCGCCAGGCCATTTTCAATGAACGCCAGCGCCGCCCGTCCGGCATCCTGAATATTGGTTGCCTGCGAGTAGCAAGTCCAATCCGCCGGCGACTGAAACTGGCCGGGCTGGAATCGGCCATTGCGCACCAGGTTGACTTCATACTCCGCCGGCGCGGCGGCAGCGGCGCATGCAAAGCATATCGTTCCCAACAGACTGGCTGTAATGCGCATCATGTTTCACCTTGTTGGATTGTCCGTCCTTCCGCTTTGCTTCTTCGTGTTCTTTGCGACCTTCGTGGTTAAATTTTCCGGCATCTCTCTTTTATGGCTGAAATGCACAAAATTATCAGATCATTTACGATTGCCGAGCCGGCCGGCAAACGTAAGCGGACAGCGCGGCAGCTTGCAACATCCCCTGCAATTCCATTGCTTCCATGCTCTTGCCTATGCATGCGCTTGCCCGCCATAGCTTCAGCGGCGGCGGGTGGCTAATCCCCTCCATCCGCTCATGCTGCTGCGCGGCAAAATGATCAGCTGGTGGTTCCGAACAGGAACCGGATGGTATTGCGGTTGGTGATCTTGCGCCGGACGGATGGCGGGCGCCGGCGCAGCAGCCGGATTTCATCGTCATACGTGCCCTTGTAATTGAATTCCTGCCATTGGGTTTGGTTGAGCTTGCGCCGGCAGATGTAGGCATAGGCGGGGGAGTCCGTGCCCCAGACGATTTTCTCGCCGTAGTCCGCGCAGATTTTCGCCAGCACATCGTTGTGGTCGGAAAAATCCGCGTCTATCAAATCGTGTTTGTTGATGGTTTTCCCGGCCCATATCCGGCAGACATCCACCTGTATTTTGAAGGCGGCGGTATCCACCCAGACGTTGGGCGTAACCAGGGCGCGATCCAGCAGCGGCTTCGAAAAAAGAATGCAATGCGCCAGGCAAAACCGGATATCGGGATTGGCGTCAATGACTTTAAAAGCATTGCCGGCATAGGAAAATTGATCCGCCGGCTGCGAGGTTGTATGCAGGAGGATCGGCCAGCGCTGTTCCCGGGCCAGGTCCAGCAGGCAGCGGCCCTCCTTCAGCAACGCGGTCACCGGCGCCTGGCAGACCACCGGGTTGATCTTGATCCCGTAAACCGGATATTTTTTGAGCAGTTTTTTGATCTCACGCACCTGCGCCCGGGTTTCCCGCAGCGGATCCACGCTGATGAACGGCAGGAACCGCCGGCTGAGTTCCGGACAATAATCAAACACCTCACGCAAAAGCAGGAGATTTTCAACCTGATATGGCACGGGCGAGACCGGCGTGCGCGGCTTGACATGCCGGCCGCCCACAAGTTTTGGCAGGTCAAAATAAAGGTCGGATGTGAACGGAAAAACCACATTGACATCCACCCCGCCGTGCAACTGCTGGTAATACAATCCTTCGATGGTCTGGGCGTAAGGATACTCCGCGCGCCCGTAAGAGCCCAGGGCCACGCCGACGTGCGAATGAGCGTCAATCACCCTGCCGGCCAGGTCGGCCGGAGTAATGCGAACGTTTTTTCCATGCATGTGTTTTTCCCCAAGGCGGGAGCAAGCCCGCAAGCCTTACCTCTCATCTGCGCATCTGTGTCATCCGCGGATTGTTTTTATCCGCAGATTACGCAGATTTGCGCAGATTATTTTACCTGAATACAGAAAGCGGATTATTCTCTCACCCTCCTTCGTCAAGACTACGGCGGGCAAGCCAATGTCACCAAGCCGCCAGGAAAGAACAAACCGGAAAACATTAAAGTTGTTGGAAACAGCGCAAAGCGCAAAACGGTTTGTGATTTGCGCTATTTCCAAAAACTTTGTTCCGTTTAACGGAACTGCCGCACAACGGCATGTTTTCCTTCAGCGCCGCAACCTGCTCTTCCTTCGTGACTTAGTGTCTTTGTGAGAGATATATTCGTTATCGTTTAATCCCGGCCATTTCCGCCTGCCAGGCAAAATCGGGGAAAGTGAACGGGTGCGCCCGGACGCCCTGGGTATACGTTATATCCGCGGCCACTCCGCCGGAAAGAATCAGTTCCGCATTGAGAATCTGCAAAATGCTGGCCGGCACCAACGGCGTCACCGGCCCGTGCGCCGCCAGCCGCGTTATGAACTGCTGCCAGGGCGCCATATTCCAAAAACTTACGCGCCTGGCCCCGGCCAATTCGCGCGGGCCGATGGTGGCGGCTTTTGGAGGACACCATGACCAATCGCCCGCGGCGCCGGCATCGGGATGCAAGACATTCTGGCAAACGGTTATCGGATGCAAATCCGCTATCCGGGCGCCGGCCTGCAGATAGGCTTTGACGTCATCGCCGAATTCCAGACCCAGATGCGGCTCGAAGAAGGCGATATGGCCGCACCAGCCAATGCCGCCGTAACAGACATCGGCGCCGCCCAAATCCTCGATCATCCGGCTGTAATGGTTGACATTTTCCGTCAGCGGAAAATGGATTTGCTTCTCCGGCATCCGCAGTTTCGGGTCAATCCGGCTGAAGAAATCCTCCCACATATGATATTGGAATCCTCCGGGCCAATCGCGCGACGGGGTCTGACCGTTTTCATCGGCGAATTCGTCCATGTTGAAGGTATGGACATGATGGCAGGGGATGCGCAGCCGGTTGATCATCTCGGCCACCCAGGCGTAAAAGGGATTCGTGGCCGGCAAGATCATGATATATTTCTTTTTGCCTTCATCCAGACTGCGCTTAATACCCGAAACAATATCCAGCAAAAAGGACAATCTGAAAGAGTCGTCCTGCTCTATCACCTTGATATGAAAATTCTTGTTTGGATGCTTGCAGATATCCGCGCGTTTGATCGCCCGCACGCGCTCGCAGACAGCCTTATCGCGGAACGGCAGAAATTCAGCCATTGCATACTTGAACTTGTTCATTGGCGGCGCCCTTTCGGTATTGCTTCCCGGATTCGTCAACGTATGTATTAAATCACGGGCAGGCAAAACCGCCAAACAACCAATCATGATATTTGTTTGCAATTCGTGCGGCGGCTGGGCTATGTAAAATGCAGACATCACATCGCATGCCGGAATTTACCCAGCCAGCGGGACAAGGTGGTCTTGTCGGCAAAACCCAGTTCGGCGGCCATGGCCTTCATCGGCACGCGGGCGGCCAGCATCGCTTTGGCGCGGTCCAGGCGGCAGGCGTCAATATACTGGTGCACGGTTTGGCCGGCAACCAGTTTAAACACCCGCGCGAAATGGCCGGGAGTGTAGCCGATCAGCAGCGCCAGTTCCGCAAGATTGGTTCTGCCGCCGATTTGCCGCACATGCCCGCAGATCATGCCGATTTTTTTACGCATCAGCGCTTCGCGGTCAATCACCTCGGGCGGACGGGAGCCGGCATCAATCAACAGATGGATGAGCTCCGCGCAAAACGCCGTCAACAGCAAGTTGGTCTGCAAGTTTTTCAACGGACTTTGCCCTCCCGCCAGGTGTTGCAGGAACTGCAACAAACGGCTCAGTCCGGCGACATTGATCAGGCTGCGCTCCCCGTGTATCCGCTTGACTTTGCCTTTGGATACGGACACATACTGCAGGAACGCCTGTTCCGGGGTAATGAAACTTATCCAGGCATGTTCCACGGTATCGTTCAGCCGGTACCGGCTGGCATGCGGCTGGTTCGGCGCAATGATCAGCATGGTGCCCGGCCGGCAGGCAAAAACCGCGTCGCCCACGCCGTACCAGGCCGCGCCGCGGAGAGGCAGCATGACTTCGTAAAACGGATGGGTGTGCCGGTGTTTGGCCATCCATTGCCGGAATACCCGCGCTCCCGGCGCCGAGCTTCCCTGACACGGCATAAAGGGCGAAACAAACTTCCATCTGGCGGGCGCAGCCAGGATGCTTGCCTCCGATTCGCCCCAGGGGAAACCCCGGCCGGCAATATCCGGCCTCCCGCTGTCAGCCGGAAACTGAATATTCTTTTGCATAGCGTTGCCATGATAAGCAACGCCTCCGGCAGTAACAACTAAATTCCCTGATTTTTGATTGCCTGGGCGCCGAATGCTGTGTTATTTTCACAGGCATGTCAACCCATCGCCTGCCGCTGCAACCTGTCCTGTCCGATGAGGAATACGCCGCGCTGGACCGATTCGGCGCGGCCCATCCCGGCGCCGGCAACCTGGCGGCCGCCGCGGCGTTTCTAAGCGAGAATTTTCAAGTTGACCTATCCACCGACCCGGAAATCGTCGCCGGGTTTGCCGAGGACAGCAGCCACCTTTCCGGCCGGGCTCAGGCCCTGGCCCGGCCGCGCGACGAGCGCGGCTGCGCCGCTGTTTTGCGCATCTGCCGGGCCGCGGGCGTACCGGTTACTTTTTCCGGCGGCAAATCCAACCTGACCGGCAGCGCCACGCCGCCGGACGGCGTCGTGCTTTCCACCGTCCGCATGCTGGAGCCCGCGGTGCGGGTGGATACCGCCGGCCAAACTGCCGCCGCGCCCGTCGGCCTGCTGCTGGAAGATATGCGCCGGGAAGTCGGCAAACAAACCGGCGGCCGCCGGCGCTACCCGGTGGATCCCACCAGCCGCGCCGACGCCAGCGTGGGCGGCTGCCTGGCCTGCAATGCTTCCGGCTTCACCCCGGGCGAGCAGGGCGCCACCCGCGCCTGGGTGCAATCGTTGCGTTTCCTCCTGCCGGACGGCATGCTGATCGAGGCGGAACGCAACCAGTATGTTTCCGCCGGCGGCTTTTTTTCCCTGGAAGACGGCCATACAGCTCATCCCTGGCCGGTCCCGACTTACCCGCGTCCGCCCATCAAAAATGCCGGCGGCCCATTTAGCGCTCCGGACGGCGCCCTGGATTTCGTGGACCTGGTCGTGGGCAGCGAGGGCATTTTCGGCCTGGCGACGGCCTGCACGCTGCGCCTGGCGGAAAATCCCCGGGAATACCTCGATCTCTGCATCTCGCTGCCAGACGAAGACGCCGCTCTGGGCCTGCTGGCAGCGGCGCGCGCGCATTTTGAGGGCGACCTGGGGCGCCTGACCGCCCTGGAATATTTCGGGGCGAATTGCCGGCAATCCATGAAACATGCCGAGCGCTTTTATCATGGAACCGACCAGGCAGGCGTGTATATCCAGCAGCCGCTGTTCGGCCTGGCCATGGAAGACGCCGCCGGGGCCTGGCTGGAAATACTGGCGGAGGCCGGTTTGGACCTGCCGGAGCAGGCCATCCTGGTCCTGGACACGGAAGCGCTCCGGAATCTTTTCCTGGAAGCCCGCCATTCCCTGCCCGCCAATGCCCTGGAAGTGGTGCAGCAACGCGGCACCTTCACCATCATGACCGACACGGTTGTCCCCTTCGACAGGTTCCGGGAATTTCTGAACTTCACCCATGCGTTGATCCGCAAAAACGAGCTGGATTACCTGTCATTCGGACACCTGGGCGATTGCCACCTGCACTTCACCATCCAGCCGCACAAGGCGCAGATTGACCGGGCGGTGGCGGTATATGACGCCATTGTCGCGCGCAGCGCCGAACTGGGCGGCGTGTATTCCGGCGAACACGGCACCGGCAAGCGCAAGCGGCAGGATTTCCTGCGTTGTTACGGCAGCGCCGCCCTGGACATGGTGCGGGCCAGCAAGCAGGCGGTTGATCCGCAAATGCTGGTCAACCGCGGCAATGTGATCCCGGATTAAACCGCCTATGCCACACATCGCCTGTGACCTGGAATTCGGCAGCCAGTTCCTGCATTTGCGCCTGCCGCCGCAAACAGCATTGCTTGCCCTGCCCCGCGACCCGGCTTTGTCCGATCCGGCCGGCACCATCCGCCAGGCGCTCGCCCATCCGCTGGGCGCGCCGCCCCTGGCCGAACTGGCGCGCCGCCAAAAGGCGGCGCATCCCGCGCCGCGGGCGGCGATCGTGGTCAGCGACAATACCCGCCCCGTGCCCTACAAAGGGCCAAGCGGCATCCTGCTGCCGGTCATTGAGACACTGCGCGGCGCCGGAATTCACCGGATTGATGTCCTGGTGGCCAACGGCACCCACCGGCCGCTGGCTGAACCTGAATTGCGCCTGCTGCTGCCGGGCGAAATATTCGACGGGCAAACCGGCGTTTATAACCATAGCTGCACCGATGACGCGTATTTGCGCGACATCGGCAACACGCCCCGCGGCGCCCGGATGCTGGTCAACACCCGCTACCTCGACGCCGACATTAAAATACTCACCGGCCTGGTGGAGCCGCATTTCATGGCCGGCGCCAGCGGCGGGGCCAAGTCCATCTGCCCCGGTATCGCGGGCGAACAGGTAACCCGGGTATTTCACGGCCCGGAGCTGATGGATGACGAACGCAGCGCCAGCCTGAACTTCAGCGGCAACCCCTGTTATGACGAAGCGCTGGCGGCGGCGAAACTGGCGGGAGTGGATTTCATCGTGAACGTAACTTTGAACGGCGCCAAGGAATTGACGGGAGTTTTCGCCGGCGGGATGCTGTCCGCGCATCAAGCCGCGGTGGCCCGGTTGATGCAGACCGGCGCAATCAGGATTCCGCGCAACTTCGACCTGGTAATCACGCATGGCGGCTTCGCCGGGATCAACCATTACCAGGCCGCCAAAGCCGCCGCCGAGGCCGTCAAGGCCGCGCGGCCCGGGGGCACGGTGATCCTGGCCGCCAACCATACGGATGTTGACCCCGTGGGCGGACCCAATTACCGGCGCGTTCTGCCCATGTTGAAACAATACGGGCCGGCGGAATTCGTCCGCCGGCTGCGCGACCCGGCCTGGCAGTTCATCCCGGAACAATGGGAAGCGCAGATGTGGTGCCGGGTATTCCGCAAGCTGGGCAGCCTGGACAACCTGATTTACTGCGCGCCGCGCCTGACCGGCGCTGTTTTCCGCCAGCGCGGCATTCCCGGCCGGGACGGCGGCGCCGGAATGCCTGCCGGCCTGGAGGAACGCGCGCTGGCGGAAGCCATGGTGCAAAGGGCGGCGGACGCTTTTTTCGCATCGCGCCCGGCGGCCAGCGCCGCCGTCCTGCTGGATGGACCTTACGGCGTGCCGGTATTGACGACTTCCGCCGACCGCTGAACCACGAGTCGCCCGCTAAATATTGATTGCGGACAGAAACGGCATTGTGTTAGCATGATTTTATTCTGGTGGCCGAACTGTGTTCGGCATCCGGTTGTTGTAGCGGCCGAACTGTGTTCGGCATCTTTTTACTGTATAGCCCGAGCCAATTGCAAAAGTCCTGACAAAAAGGTCGGGGTGAAACCCGACCCTCCAAAAATGGGGTGATTGTGCATTTTGGAGGGACGACTTCCACGTCGTCCGAGACTTTTGAAACTGGCTCAGCCCGGATGCGCAACGCCGTTGCGCCACTACAGGATGACCGGATGCGCAACATCCCGCTTCGCCGGGCTATGAAGGACAAGCCGTTGCGCCTCCACAAGATGTTTCCCGTAAAAATGAAACACCAAGGCATTGCCGCAGAAAATGTTCCAACCGCCGAGACGCCGGCGCCAACCCGCGTTTTAATAATCAAAACCAGTTCGCTGGGCGATCTGATCCATGCTCTGCCGGCGGTGCATTGCCTGCGTATCGGCCTGCCGGCCGAAATTGACTGGGTCGTGAATACCGAATACGCCGACTTGGCAAGCTGCTTCCCGGACGTGCGCCGGGTCATTCCCTTCCCGCGCCGGGTGCCGGGGCAATTGCTCGCATTCCGGCGCGCCCTCCGGGCCGAGAAATACGACCTGGCGATTGACCTGCAGGGCCTGCTTAAAAGCGCGCTGATCACCCGCCTGGCGCGCGCCGCGCGGCGCATAGGTCCTTCCTTCCAGCGCGAAGGAGCGCGATGCTTTTATCACGCCGTGGCCGGCCGGCGCGACCGCAGCCGCCACGCGGTTGAACAAAACCTGGACGTGGTGCGTTACCTGAATCTGCCGGTGCCGCCGCCGGCCTTCCCCCTGCGCTTTGCCGACCCCGGCCTCACTTCTCCGGAACCGCGCCTGGCATTGATTCCCTGTTCGCGCTGGCCCAGCAAAAACTGGCCGCTGGCCTCCTTCGCCCAAACCGCGCTGGAACTGCTCGACCGATTCCATGCGACCGTCTATATCCTGGGCGGCAAAGCGGATGCCGCGGCCTGTGAAAATCTGGCGCGGAAACTGAAGGGGCGCGCCGTCAACCTGGCCGGCCGTTTGACTTTGCCGGAACTGGGCGGATATCTGCAAGCCATGCAACTGGCAATCACCAACGATTCGGGACCGATGCACATTGCCGCGGCGCTGGACGTGCCGGTGCTGGCGCTGTTCGGGCCGACCGATCCGGCGCGCACCGGCCCCTACGGCACCCGCCACCAGGTCTTCAGCAGCCGGCTGCCCTGCCGGCCCTGCTATCGCCGCCGGTGCCGTTACGGCGCCAATGCCTGCCTGCAGACGATTCTGCCGGAACAGGTTACCGCGGCGGCGATTGAAATTTTAACGCAAAACGAAAGTCAAAACACAAACCCAAACCACAAGACGGGATAATTCATGAACGAAAAAATGCAAACCGCCCGCCAGTCCGCCCTGGATATTCTGCAACCGGACCAAGGGACGCTGGAACGTGCGCGCGCGCTGCACCGCGACGCCGTGGTAATTGACACTTACGGCTTCGGACCCAATCCCGGGCTGGATACCGCCTTGATCAAAGATGCGCTGGACCGCGGGTTGTCCGACGCGGAATTGCAGGATTTGCGCGAAAGCATGCCCATGCTCCGGCAATTGACCGATCCGGCCGAACTGGCGGAATACCAGGACGCCTGGAATGAATCCGGGGTGACCTGCCTGATGCGCAATGCCGGCGAGGAATCCCAGGCGCCGGAGGTCCTGCTCAAACGCCTGGCGCGGTTCGTGCATGTGACGGATACGCTGCGCGATTTCGTTCCCAAGGCGGTTAACGCCGACGATATCGCCGCCGCGCACCAGGCCGGCCGGCACAGCATCTGCCTTTCCGGCAACGGGGTGCCTCTGGCCCAGGAATGGCGTTTCGTGACCGCGGAACTGTCCTGGATCAAGGTTTTCCATCAGCTCGGCATCCGCATGATGCACCTGACCTATAACCGGCGCAACATGCTGGGCGACGGCTGCGCCGAAGAGTCCAACGCCGGCTTGAGCGATTTTGGCCGCCACGCCATTGCGGAAATGAACCGGGTGGGCGTCATCGTGGATGTCGCGCATTCCGGCTGGCGCACCAGCCTGGAAGCCGCACGGGCTTCCTCCCGCCCGATCGTGGCCAGCCATACCGTGTGCGATGCCGTCAACCATCACTGCCGCGCCAAGCCGGATGACGTCATCCGCGCCATTCTGGATGGCGGCGGCATGCTCGGCATCTGCTGCATCTCCAGTTTCCTGGGCGGTTCGGGCGATATCGCGGCCTTGCTGGACCATATTGACTACATGGTGAAAAAATTCGGCGCCGATTCCGTGGGTATCGGCACGGATACCGGGTATCAATCATCCATCGCCATGCGCCAGCCTCCACTCCCCAAACAGCCGCGCCCGCCGCGTTTTGAATATTTCTGGCCGGCCGGCGCTTTCGCCGACCCGCGCTGGAATCAACCCCGGCAACTGCTCAGCCTGGATTGGATCAACTGGCCGATGTTCACCGCAGGCCTGGTGCAGCGCGGGCATAGCGATGATGCAATCCGGAAAATCCTGGGCGGCAATTTTCTCCGCGTGCTGCGGGCCAATACAATAAACGGCGCCTTGTGACGTTATGTATGGATGAAGCATGCAATCGGATCAATTCCAGGCAAGGAGGAACAGGATTGAACAGTAAACTTGTTGAACATAGGGCCAATCAACCAGGTAAAGGAATAAACATCATGCAAGGCAAAATACTTATTTCAGTGTTAATGGCGGCGTTAATCGGCGCGGGCGCGCTGGCAGGCAACCAGGGCAATCCCGGCGGGAACAAAGCCCATTGGCAGCAGCAAAAACAGGAACGCCAGGCCCATCGCCGGCAAATGCGCGAGGAAAGCAAGGCTTTTCAGGAAACCCTCAAAGGCTTGTCGGCAGAAGAGCGGGTGCAGGCCATGCAGGAATTCTCCGAGGCCCGCTACCAGAAAAACGTGACGTTCAACGCGCAGCAATACCAGGAAAATTTGGCCCAATTGAAGAAAAACCTGGCAGCCAACTCAAACCTGACCGACGCCCAGAAGGCGGAAATCATCGCATTCTTCGAGCAGCAACACCTGGAAAACACGGAATTCAACTCCCTGCGCCATGCCGCCAACACGGCCTTCGCCCAGGAATTGCAGCAGAACACCAGTCTTACTCCCGAACAGCGCCGGCAGCAGATGAAAGAGCACCGCCGAGCCGACGCGGCCGAGCGCAAAGCGCACCGCGAGCAACAACAAGCCGAGCGCAAGGCATTCTGGAGTAAAATCTGTCCCGAAAAAGGCAATTACCAGCAGCCGGGCGGCAAAAAAGGCAAAAAAGACGGCCAAGCCTCCGGGCAGGGCGCAAATCAGGCTGCAGAATAAAAACCTGGCTGGCTGTCCTGAAAGCGGCGGTAAACAATGTTTCAGCGTTTCGCAAATCAAAATAAGAGGCTATGTCTCGCGCTTGCAGCCTTGCTCGCGGTCGCCGCCGGCCTGCTGGCCGGCCACTACCGGATGATGCTGCGCGCCAGCGAAGATGCCTACGCCACCATGTTGTGGCGCCAATCCGCCAAAACCGCCGGCCGTCTTGAAGGTTATTTTCAGGAACTGCTTGCCCACATGGCGGGCATCAGCATGACCGATCCGACGGCCGGCCTGCTGGAAACGGAATACGCGGCCGATATAGCAGCCATGCAGCGTCTGGATGAAACCGGCAGCGTGACCGGCACC
Organism: uncultured Verrucomicrobiota bacterium; assembly: GCA_964463985.1. Classification (GTDB taxonomy): domain Bacteria; phylum Verrucomicrobiota; class Kiritimatiellia; order JAAZAB01; family JAAZAB01; genus JAXGPF01. The sequence goes on along the minus strand of CAYXEK010000001.1, from coordinate 26,244 downwards.
TGGGCTCCGCATCCTGAAACAGTTTCTGTATGGCCCGCAGAATTGACGCCCGAACAATGGGGCCAACTGCAAAAAGGATTGCCGGTAGTGGCCTGCCATACCGCTCAGCATGGAACACATGGCGTTACCATCCATGCGCCGATTTTCCAAGGCAATTCCATGGAGGGCGCTGTCGGCGTTTTAATCAACACCGACTCTCTTATCTGGCGCTGTTTCCCGCCCCTGGATGAGCCGCTGATCGCCGGCTTCGCGCTGTATGCGGAAAACGGCGCAGCCATCGCCGAAGCCGCGCGGCCCGAGACAGCCGGGCACTTGCCGCGCGGCGCAGTGCTGCGGGCGGGACCATTGTTGACGGCGCCGGAACACGGCATGGCCGCCTACCGGCTGGTGCGGCATACCGGCGGGCGCTACCTCGCGGCCACCGCGCCGGCCATGCTGCCCGGTCAAACGACCTGGCTGGCGGCCAGCTCCATCGCATACGCCACGGTGGCCAAGGCGCCGCGCGCATTGCTGTGGAGACTTGCCTGGCAAAGCTTGATTGCGCTGCTGTTGGCGGCCGGCGCCGCGGCCGGCGCCATTTACGGCTGGCGGCACAGCGTACAACTATCAGGCTGGTGGCGGAAAATGCATGGCAAAGCCGGCATGCGCAGAGCGGCGGATACCCAGCCGCCCGCTTCAGACGAACCGCCCGCCTCATGATCAGCCCGCGTCCGCCGGAGCGCTGTCTTCCGCGGACGGCGTCAATTCACGCGGCGCACTGTCCACCGGATTCAATGGCGCCAGGTCTTTCCGGGCATCCGCCGCCTGCAAATCCTGAAATCGCCGGGCGCTGACGAGCACCCGGCGTTCAAACGTGCCGGCCGTCTGGTTGTACGCCGCCACCGCCTGTGCCAGAGCGCGCCCCACCCGGCTGAAATGTCCTTCCATGTCGGCGATCCGGCTGTATAGTTCGCGGCCCAAATCGCTGATTGCCCTGGCGTTGTCCGCCAGGTTTTCCTGGCGCCAACCGTAGGCTACTGCCTTCAACAAGGCAATCAGCGTGGTAGGCGTGGCCAGGATCACGCGCTGATCCACTCCCGTTTCGATCAAGGAGGGATCCTTTTCCAGCGCCGCGCTGAAAAAACTTTCACCCGGCAGAAACAGCACGACGAATTCCGGCGCGGGCTGGAATTGCTCCCAGTAAGATTTGCGGCTCAAGGCGGCAATATGCTCGCGCACGTGCCGGGCATGATCCTGCAGCCGCGCCTGCCGCGCCGCTTCGTCCGGCGCCTCAACGGCTTCCAGGTAAGCGGAAATGACCGCCTTGGAGTCCACCACAATGCGCTTGCCGCCGGGCAGATTCACAATCAAATCCGGCCGCAGCCGCCCGGTTTCGGAATTAACGCTCTGCTGTTCCTGGAAATCGCAATGATCCAGCATGCCGGCCATTTCCACCACCCGCTTGAGCTGGATTTCGCCCCAGCGCCCGCGCACGCTCGGGGCGCGCAATGCCCGGGACAGGTTGGCCGTTTCGTCCCGCAGGCGCGCCTGCACTTCCAACAGCCCGCGCACCTGCTGCTGCAAACCCTCGTAGGCGGCGGCGCGCGCCGTTTCCAGCGTGCGTACCTGCGAATCGAATTTTTCCAGCGCATCCCGCACCGGCTGCACCATCTGGGATACGGCCTGCTGGCGCCGCTCCAGGTCGCCGCGCGCCGCGGTTTGAAATTGCTCCAGGCTGGCGCGCGCAAGCGCAAGGAAAGACTGGTTGTTGCCCCGCAGCGCCTCGGCGGAAAGCGCCTGAAAAGTTTCCGCCAGGCGGGTGCGCGCTTCTTCCAGCAGAGCCAGTTTTTCACGGGCGGATTCGCGTTCCTTGGCCAGGGTGGTATTCAAGGCGGCGCGTTCCGCGCCTAAGGCCGAATTTTCGCCGCGCAATCCGTCCAATTGCGCGGTCAGCCGCTGCAATTCATCCTTCAGCTCCTGGCCGCGTCGCTCCGCCGCGGCCAGTTTTTCACCCAAAACCGACGCCGTCCGCGCCTGCCGTTCGGCCAGCCAGAGCCGGGTCAGGCTCCAGGCCGCCAGGCCGCCCGCCGCCAGTCCTGCCAGCAACCAGATCCAATTCGTATTCATCGCCGCCCCGCCGCGCGTTTTTCAAACCGGTGAAAGACCAGCGCCGTCCGCGCCGGCAGATAGACCGACAATACCGGGCGCCCGGACACGCCCTCCGGACGGACGCCATACACCCGGCCGTCATCCACCCGGCCGAATCCGCCGAAATACCGGGCATCGGTATCCAGGAGCAGCCGGTATTCCCCCGGTTCGGTTGCCACGTTCAAATCCGGATAAGACCGGCCGGGATTGAAATTGAATAAAAACAAAAGGCGGGCGCGCTCGAACCCCAGCACCTGGCTCCCGCAATCTTCCAGCCGCAGCCGGGGCTGGGGGTCCTCCAGCAGATGCGTCAACCGGGCCAGTTCGATCATGGCCCTGTCAAAATCCGCGAGAAAATGATAAACCAGTTCCGGATCGTCGCGCAGGTTCCATTGCCGACGGGCATAGTGATACGACCAATGATTGCCCGCGCGCGGAAAATCTATCCATTCCGGATGGCCGAATTCATTGCCCATGAAATTCAGGTAGCCGTGGCCGGCCGTGGCCAGGGTGATCAACCGGATCATTTTATGCAGCGCCAGGCCGCGGTCCACTTTCAGGTTCCGCCGGGACGCCGCCATGTGGTCGTACATATCGCGCTCGATCAGCCGGAAGATCAAGGTCTGATCCCCCACCAGCGCCTGGTCGTGCGATTCGGCGTAGCTGATCGTCCGCTCGTCCGCGCGGCGGTTGGTCAATTCATGCCACAACCCGCCCATATGCCATGCTTCATCGGGAGTATGCTTGATCTGCTTGATCCAGTAATCCGGAATTCCCATGGCCAACCGGTAATCGAACCCCGCGCCGCCGCGCTCGGCAGGAACCGCCAGGCCCGGCATGCCGCTGACGTCTTCCGCAATCGTCATGGCATCCGGGCGGACGGCGTGGATCACCCGGTTGGCCAGGGTGAGGTAAACCAGCGCCTGTTCATCAACGCTTTCGTCAAAATAATCCCGGTAGGAAACAAAAGCTTTTTCCAACCCGTGGTGATGGTAGAGCATGCTGGTGATGCCGTCAAAGCGAAACCCGTCTACACGATACTCGTCCAGCCAGAACCGGCAATTGGAAAGCAGGAAATGAAGCACTTCCGGCTTGCCGTAATCGAAACAGCGGGAATCCCACAAGACATGCTCCCCGCGCGGTCCATCGTGGAAATACTGGTAGAGCGTGCCGTCAAAACGGCTCAATCCTTCCACTTCATTGCGGGCGGCATGGGAGTGGATGATATCCATCACAACCGCCAGTCCCGCCGCGTGGGCGGCGTCCACCAGCGCCTTTAATTCTTCCGGCGGCCCGAACCGCGACGAAGCGGCGAAATAATTCGTGACATGGTACCCGAACGATCCGTAATACGGATGTTCCTGTACCGCCATCAACTGAATCACGTTATAGCCGGCATCAACGATGCGCGGCAGAATTTGTTCCCGGAATTCCCGGTAAGTGCCGACCCGGCCCTCCGGGAGCGCCATACCGACGTGCGCCTCGTAAATCAGGGGCGGGACGGATGGCCGGCGGTAATCCGGGCGCCGCCAGACATACGGGTGCGGCGGGTCCCAGACTTGCGCATTGAAACTTTTTGTGTGTTCGTCCTGCACCGCCCGCCGCACATAAGCCGGCAGGCGTTCGCCGCCGCCGCCCGGCCATTCCAGGCGCAGGCGGTACAAATCGCCGTGGCACAGGCGCTCCCGCGGCGCGCGCAATTCCCAGACGCCTCCCGGCAGGGGTTGAAAACAAAAATCGGGATTTTCACGCCAGCCTGAAAAATCGCCGATCAGGTGCATGCGGCTGGCATTAGGCGCCCACTCGCGCAAGACCCATTCCGAGCCGGAGCGATGCAGGCCGAAATAAGTGTGTCCCACGGCGAACTCCGCCAGAGGCTGCCGCCCGCCGGTCAAACGCCGCTCCATGTCCCGCACGGCTTCGGTCCGCTGCAAGATCCGGTCTTGATAGGGGGCTAAATACGGATCATCCGCAAAAAAGGGTCGCGGCCTGCGGTCCGTTCGCCGGCGGCCGGAGGATGCATCCTGCGCGCGCGGAAAATTTCCTTTCGCCGGCAATTTAATGCAATTACTCCACCGTTACCAGGCTGTTCAATGTGCCCAGCGAATTGCGCACCCAGTTTTGGCATTCCGGGTCAACCATCCAACTGCCGTTGACCACAAATTTATACTCGTATTGCCCCTTGGGCAGCACCAGCGTGATGGAGTACTTTCCATTTTCCCGGGCGTCTTTCATCCGGTGCCGCGCAGGATCCCAGTTATTGAATGTTCCCGCGATAAAAACATCGCTCTTGGGATTGGCGGCAAGCTGAAAAGTTACCCGACGCGACGACGGAGCAGGCTTTTTCATTTTCATGTTTTTCTTCATATGGCTCAACCCTCCATCAACCGCTCAATCTTGAACTTCTTTTGACCGGTCAAATTTCAAAACTTACGTTTTAAATAAATTCAGTCAGGAATCAGTATTCAGGACAAACACATACGATTCTATATCAACATATTAAAATTCTGACTACTGACTGAATTCAGCTTTCAAAATCTGTCTTTTGCAAGACACTCTTGTTTTCTCACAGTTTGGATTATACCAAGCCCGCGGAATTTGGCAAGAACTTTCTATGCCGCGGCGCCGACAGGACGGTTTTATTGTTTGTAATATTTTCCAATCCAATGGTTTACCTGATCGGAACCAACGTCCAGAATCCCGATTTCGCGCTCGGCATTTTCCGGGGAATCGGATGCATGCGCGGCGTTAACCATTATATCCCGCCCGAACTCGCGGCGCACAGACCCCGTGGGGGCCTTGTTGGGATCGGTCGAACCAAGCAAAGTGCGGATTTTTTCCACGGCATTAATGCCGCTGTAAATCAGCGCCAGGCACTTGCTCGGGCCGGCCTGTCCGCGTTCTTCCGGCTTGCAGGCAGGCGGATAGCGGCCGGTCATGAACTTGATCAGTTGGTAAAACTGCTCATCGCCAAGCAATGGACCCAGCTGGTCCTCGAGAAATTTCACTGTCGGCCCGGGGATAGCTATGCTCAGCTCTTTCTCCAGCAAGCCTACCACGCGGGTGGAAACCTGGCTCTTCATCTTTTCGCGCAGCACCTGGTGCACGGGCTGGTAAAATTGTTCCGCCTGGGCAACGCTCATCCGGTGCACATTGGCGGAAATGATCCGCAGCCCCGAGCGTGAAAGCAGATCAATGATGTTGCCGGGACGGGCGTTGGGAAAGCGGAAATTATCCGGCTTGATCAGCACCAGCGTACGCTGCCAGCCTCCGGCGCTGGAATTGCAATCCGCGGCGTTTTGGACAATGCCTCCGTCGGACAACGCATAACGCCCCCAGATTGCCAGGGCTTGCGCTGTTTCAGCGGGATTGTTCCCTATCAAAACCGCCGGCTCAAAATACTGCACCTGGCCGCGTTCATCCACCACATAATCGCCGAAAGTGTCGCGGATGGTTTCACCGCCGGTGGTGGCCACGTTGCCGGCGGTTTCCCGCACGCGGCGGATGGCGTCCTCACCCTCCAGCAAAATCAGCATGACGCGCCGGGACCGGCCGTTGACCGGGTCCGGGCCGTAGGATTTGGCGACATAATCCCCCAGCAGCTCGCGCACGGCCGGTTCCAGTCCGCTGGCATCGCTGCGCACCAGATCGGCGTATTCCTGCGCCAGCCGGGGACTGGGCACATACATGCGCGCCGCCACCAGTTCCAGGCCCGTGCGGCTCAAAAACCGCCCGATCACCCCGCCGGTGCGCGACTTGGCGATCGTATAAGGATTGATCAAGACAAAAGCTAATTCCATGGCCATATAAACCTCCAAAAGCCTTTATTTATCACAATTCGCCCGCCAGGGCAATAAGATTAAGCTCTCAGAAGGCATGTACCAGCAGGCCGGAACGCGGTTTGGGCTCAAACCAGGTGCTTTTGGGCGGCATGATCAGGCCGCGGTCGGCGATGGCCATCAACTGGCTTACCGTCACGGGGAACATGGAAAATGCCGCGGCGGACTCGCCGGAATTGACGCTCTGCTCCAGGGCCCGGATGCCGCGCGCGCCGCCGACGAAATCAATGCGGTGGTCGGTGCGCGGATCGCGGATGCCCAGGATTGGCGCCAGCAGATGATCCTGCAGGTAACTGACATCCAGGGCGGCCACCGGGTCGTCCGCCGGCGCCGGAATGCGCCTGGCCAGTCCAAACCATTTTCCATTCAAATACATGCTGACCCGGCCGACGCCGGCCGGCGCCGGCGGCGCGTTTTCCGTTACATCGAACGCGCCGGCCGCCGCCTTGATCAGTTCCGGCGGAGTCAATCCATTCAGGTCCCGCACCAGCCGGTTATAAGGCAGCACGTGCAGCCGCCCGGCGGGAAACAGGACGGCCATGAACCAGTTGCATTCGGCGTCACCGTCAATCAAGCCGGCGGCGCGCCGCTGCTCGGCCACGCGCACGGAACTGGCCGCGCGATGATGGCCGTCGGCGATATAGGCGGCCGGAATCCCTGCAAAACATTTTTGCAGCGCCGGCGCATCGGGCATATGCCAGACGGCATGGCTGACGCCGTCCGGCGCGGTGAAATCGTACAGCGGCGGCGCAGCCGCGGCCTGCTCCATCAGCCGGTCAATTTCCGGCGCATCCCGGTAAGTGAGGAGCACCGGCCCGGTATGCGCGCTCAGCGCGTCAATATGGCGGGTGCGGTCGTCTTCCTTTTCCTGCCGGGTTTTTTCGTGTTTCCTGATGATATCGGCACGGTAATTTTCCGCGTGGCAGCATGCCATGATGCCATCCTGCCAATGCCGGCCCTGCCGCAAACGGTAAAGGTAAAAGGCGGGCGCAGCATCCTGCAGCAGCCATCCCTGCCGGCGCCAGGCGTCGAAATTTTCCCGGGCATGGGCATACACTTCGGGGGCATACGGATTGATGGTTTCCGGCAACTCGATTTCCGCGCGGGAAATGCGCAAAAAACTGCGGGGATTGCCGGCGGCCATTCCGGCAGCTTCGCGCCGATCCACCACGTCATAAGGCACACTGGCAATCTGCGGCGCGAATTCCGGCGCCGGCCGCCAGGCGCGGAATGGTTTCACTTGCAACATTTCGCTCTCACAGTGTATGTTGCCATTCCTCGCGTTCGGCCGCCTGGTTTTCATCGCTGCTGACGATTTCCATGACGTTGACCTTGACCGCGGCGACCTCGGAGATTCCCAGGCTGTCGCGCAGGCTGTCGCGCACGCGCTGCTGCAGCAGTTGCGAGAGCTCCTGGATTTTCGTGCCGGCCTTGACGGTTAAATCCAGCTGAATTTCCACGGCATCGCGCCCCGAACCGGCTACATCGGGACGCAGATTGACCACGCCGGCAAATTCGCGGCCGAGCTTGGCCAGAAATGCGTTGACCGCGCTGACGCTGATGCTGACGGTGCCGCTTTCATTCTCAAACGACAGGAACCGGTCCCGGCGCGCGCGCGCCGGCGCGGCGGTAACCCAGAAGAAGGCCACCGCCAGGATGAAAAACAATCCCAACCCCAGCCGGCCGAAGGGCGCGGCGAAAAGGAATTCGCCGAAAGCGTATTTGAGGCCGAACAAATCCGCAATCAAAACCCAGCCCAGCAACAGCAGCGCCGCGGAAAGCGCCAAACTGACCAGGAAATGCAAGATTTTCATGATTTTTTCTCCTCTTTTTGCTGATTGGCCGTCATCCGGACCTCCTGCACGATTACATCCACCGCGGCGACGGTTTTCCCCGTCATTTCCGAGACCGCCCGCCGCACGTCATTCTGAATCTGCCAGGCCACATCCGGAATGCGCACGCCGTATTCCAGCGCCACGTGCAGTTCCAGGCGCAGGCTCTGGTCATGTTCGCTCATTTCCACGCGCACGCCGCGGTCGGTTTTGCCGATGATATTGGCCAGCCCGTCGGCGAAAGAACCGCTCATCTCCGCCACGCCCGGCACCCGCACGGCGGCATTGCGGGCAATCATTGCGATGACACCCTGGTGAATGCGCACCGCGCCGATCTCGCCGGCCGTTTCCGCGGCCGGCGGCCTGTTTCCGTCCGCCTGGGACGCCGCCTGGTTTTTTGAATTGATCACGCCCGGTCTCCCCGTCATTTTTCTCCCGCCGCTGCAAACGACGGCTCCGTTTTTAAAAAGTTGTCCAGAAACGCCGTATGGTAAACGCCGCGCCGGAACAATGCGTCGTGCATGATCGCCTGTCCCAGCGGCACGGTCGTCTTCACCCCTTCGATCATGAATTCGCCCAGCGCCCGCGACATGCGGCTGATGGCTTCTTCGCGATTATCGCCGCTGACGATGATTTTAGCAAGCATGCTGTCGTAATGCGGGCAAACATCATAGCCGGAATAAATATGCGAATCCACCCGCACCCCCGGCCCGCCCGGGAATAACACCCACTCCACCCGGCCGGGCGAAGGCGTAAAATTTTTGAAGGGATTCTCGGCATTGACGCGCCACTCGATCACGTGCCCGCGAGGCCGGATATCGCGCTGCTCCCAGGCCAATTTTTCGCCGGCGGCGATTTTCAATTGTTCCTTGATTATGTCAATCCCGCTGGCGATTTCCGTCACGGGGTGCTCCACCTGCACGCGGGTGTTCATCTCCATGAAATAAAAATTGCCCGAACTGTCCAGCAGGAACTCGATTGTCCCGGCATTGCGGTAACCGATGGATTCCGCGGCGCGGACGGCCGCCTTGATCATCTTGCGGCGCTGCCCGGAATCCAGCGCGGGACAAGGGGTTTCTTCCAGCAACTTCTGGTGCCGGCGCTGAATGCTGCAATCGCGTTCGCCCAGGGCCAGGATGCGGCCATAATGGTCCGCCAGTATCTGCACTTCCACGTGCCGGGCATTGTCAATGTATTTTTCGATGTAAACGTCGGGCGTGCCGAAAGCCTGTTCGGCCTCGTTGCTGGCCATGATGAATCCCTGCGCCAGGCTGACATCGTTATGGGCGATCCGCATGCCCTTGCCGCCGCCGCCCGCCGCCGCCTTGATCAGCACCGGATACCCGGCCTGCCGCGCGACTTCCAGCGCTTCTTCCTGTGTTTTCACCACCGTTTTGCTGCCAGGGATGGTCGGCACGCCGATTTTCTGCATCGTGGAGCGGGCCGCGGCCTTGTCGCCCATCCGCCTGATATTATCGGCGGACGGCCCGACAAAGGTTATGTTGCAACTCTCGCAAATCTGCACGAAATGCGCGTTTTCGGCCAGGAAGCCGTAGCCGGGGTGGATGGCATCCACATCCGTCACTTCCGCGGCGCTGATGATATTGGCGATTTTCAGGTAACTGTCCTTGGCCGCCGCGGGCCCGATGCAAATGGCCTCGTCCGCCATTTGCACGTGCAGGGAATTGGCGTCCACGTCCGAATAAACCGCGACGGTTTTCACGCCCAATTCGCGGCAGGCGCGGATGATGCGCACGGCGATTTCGCCGCGGTTGGCAATCAACACTCGATTGAACATGGGCTAAATCTTTTCAATTTTAAACAGCGGCTGCCCGTATTGCACCGGGCGGGCGTTTTCCGCCATGATTTCACGGATGATGCCGCGCACTTCCGCCTTGATTTCATTCATGACTTTCATGGCTTCCACGATGCACAACACGCTGTCCGCATTGACTTCCTGCCCGAGTTTCACATAGGGCGGCGAATCCGGCGACGGCGCGGCATAAAATGTTCCGACGAACGGCGCCTTGACGATTTCACAATTCTGTTCCTCCGCCGGTTCAGCCTCCGCAACGGCAGCCGGGGGCGGCGCGGCTGATGCCGGCGGAGGCGGCGGCAGGGCCGGCGCGGGCGGCGCGCCCCGCTTGATGGCGATGCGCCGGCCTTCCTCTTCCAGTTCAAATTCCACCAAGTCGCTGGCCAGCATCAATCCCACGACTTCCTTGATTTCGTCCAGTTTCATACATATCCCTTTTTTTTCGCCGCCGCTTCGCCGGCCAGATATTCCAACAAACCGTCCAAAGCCAGCCGGTAGCCCGCCGCGCCAAAGCCCATGATCTGGCCCAGGCAGGCGGCAGCCGTCAGGCTGCGGCGGCGAAAATCATCGCGCGCCGCGGTATTGGACAGGTGCACTTCCACGCAAGGCAATTCCGCCGCCTGCAAGGCGTCGCGCAAAGCCACGCTGGTATGCGTGAACCCCGCCGGATTCATGATCAATCCGTCATAAACGCCGCGCGCGCCCAAAATACGTTTTACCAGTTCCCCTTCCAGGTCGGTTTGCGCCGCATCCACGCGCGCGCCGCGCTCCCGTCCATACGCGGCCAGTTCCCGCATGATGGCTTCCAGCGTAGCCGCGCCGTACAAAGCCGGCTCGCGCACGCCGAGCAATCCCAGGTTCGGTCCGTTCAGCGCCAGTATTTTGAACTGCAGGTTAGGCTTTTGCATTTACCCGGGAAGTTTAACAGTTTCCGGCGGCCGCTGCCAAGCATTAAAGCGGATGCACCTCGTCCGCGTCATATTCCACCAGGCGCTGGTCCGGCAGGCAGATCCGCACCCGGCGGGCCAGCGGCTTGATGTCCGCCACCCGGCCGGGGCCGTCCGGACAGGTTACCTGGTCGTTCACCCGCGGCATGTTGTCGCCTTGTTCGACGTAACAGGCATGTTCGAAGCGCAGGCAGCATTTCAACCGGCCGCACATGCCGTTCAGGTTCGCGGGATTCAAAGCCAGCCCCTGCTGCTTGGCCATGCGCATGGTCACATTATCAAACTCCGTCAGCCAGGTTGAGCAGCACAGCAGCCGCCCGCAGGGCGCGTACCCGCCCACCATCGCCGCCACGCTGCGCGCGCCAATCTGGCGCATTTCTATCCGGGCGCGCAATTCCGCGGCCAGATGCTGCACCAGTTGGCGGAAATCCACGCGCTCATCGGCCGCGTACAGCACCTTGATCACGGACCGATCCAGCGAATACCGCACCTTCAGCAGGCGCATTTCCAGGTTCAATTCCCGGATTTTTTCCTGGCAGCGCTTCCAGGCCGTGCGCGCGAACAATTCGTTTTCGCTGGCCTGGGCCTGATCCTGCAGCGTTGCGCGCCGCATTACCTGGGCAATGTCGCCCGGCGCCTCGGCCGGCTCGTCCGCCAGCACCAGCACGCGCCCGCATTCCAGCAGCCCGTCGGTTTTCAGAACGCAGGTATCGCCGACCGCGATCGCCAGGTCCAGCGGACAAAATGCCTTCACCGGATGCGGTTCATTGCAATCTATGTAAAGTATTTTAAACATTACGCCGTTATGCCGTCCTGCCCACAAAACCCGCCGGCCGCCGCGGGCAAGCTGGAGGCGGCCGGCATTCCCTCAGCCGGGAGATAATTCCGGCTCGGCCAGCCGGACGAAGCCGTGTTCCAGGACCATGGTTTCGTGCACATTGCGATTGAACTGGGTTTGCATGTCTTCCACCGCCTGCAGCCGGGCCAGGGCCGCCCGGCAATTGAGCCCGCGGGCCTCCCGGCGCAGCACGGCGGCGGCGTCCTGAAACGCCAGCATTTTATCCTCCGCGCCGGCGGCGCACAACAGCAAATCGCGCTGCCAGAGCATCAGCCATTCCAGCACGGTTTCGCGGCGGCGGCGGTAACGCGATTCCACCCGGGCCTCCAGGATATCCTTCAGCTTGTCGCGCGCGTTCTTGTCCAGGTCTTCCAGGTTGGTTTCGGCCATGGCCGCCGCTTCGGTTTCGCTGATTTCCGCCTTGACTGCTTTCAACCGCTCCAGCAGAAAACGCGCCCGCTCCAGGGCCGCCGCCATTCCGGGGCCGCCCGTTTCCGACATGGCCGCCAGAATCAGATCGCGACCCTCGCGGCTGGCGGCGGGATCTTCGGCGTTGATGGTCAGCCGCTGGCAGCGCGAAGTTATCGTGGGCAGCAATTCGTCCGGACTGTCAGTCAGCAGCAGAAACAGCGAATGCGGCGGCGGCTCTTCCAGGGTCTTCAGAATTTTATTGGACGCCTGGGCATTCATGCGGTCGGCATCCGCGATTACCACGGTTTTCCAGCCGCCGTCAAAGGTGGTCTGGGAAATATGCCGGAGCACCTGGTCAATTTGATCGACCAACACCTGCCTGGACTTGCTTTCGGGTTCAATCCACAATGAGTCCGGGTGCTGATGGGCCAGCGCCTGCCGGCAGGCCGGGCAGGCGCCGCAAGGCCGCTCCGGCGGACGCGCACCGCAATACAACAGGGCCATGATCGCGCCGGCCGCCTCCCGCAGCACAGTGCGCGACCGGCCGCATACCAGGTAGGCATGCGCAAGCCTCCCGCGCAGTAAAGCCTGGCGCAGGATGCGGATTAATTCCTTGATTTCAGGATTGGATAACATTCCGGGCAGTTTCCCATATCGCCTGTTGCAATTCCGCCGGCGGGCGCGCGGCGTCCAGCACTTGAAACCGGCCGGGTTCCTGCCGGGCCATTTCCAGGTAACCCTGGCGGACGCGCTCGTGGAATTCCAGCGCCTCGCGTTCTATGCGGTCGGTGCCCCGGCCTTCGGCGCTTTGCCGGCGCTGCGCGCGCAGCAGTCCGGCCCTGACATCCAGGTCCAGCAGGAAAGTCCGATCCGGGGTCAAGCCGCCCGTGGCCAGCCGGTTCAACTCCCGCACCTGCGCATGATTGAACTGCCGGCCGTACCCCTGGTAAACGGCGGTGGAATCGGCGAATCTGTCGCAGACCACATGCGCGCCGGCGGCCAGCGCCGGCCGGATCACCTCATCCACCAACTGCGCCCGGGCGGCCAGGAAAAGCATCAATTCCGCCACGGGTGTCGGCGGCGGCGGGCGATGGTCTTTCAGGATTCCCCGCACTCCCTCGCCCAACCAGGTACCCCCGGGCTCGCGGGTCAGTTTAACCGTATACCCCTCCCCCCGCAGCCTTTGCGCCAGCGCCGCGGCATGGGTGGATTTGCCGCCGCCTTCCGGCCCTTCAAAAGTGAATAATTTGCCTGGCATGGTTTACACCGAACACTGAACAATTCACACCCGGGGCTTCAATTTGTATCCGCCCGGGACGTCCTGCACCAACCATCCGCGCTCGGCGATCAGGCCGCGCAGCCGGTCGGATTCCGGCCAATCGCGGCGGCTCCGCGCCGCCTGGCGTTCCGCGGCCAGTTTTACAACCGCTTCGTCCGGTTTCCGTTCCGGCGCCGCCAGGAACCCGAACACCCGGTCCATGTCATCCAACGCCGTCAGCGCCGCGCCGGCCTCTGCCGGCGTCAACTGGCCGGCATCCGCCCGGCGGTTGCCGGTATGCACGATATCAAATAAAGCCGCCAGGGCTTCCGCCGTGTTCAAATCGTTGTCCATGCCCTGCCGGAATGCATTGTGCGCCTGCGCCAGCCAGTCCGGCGGCGCAGCCTGGCCCGCCGCCGCGGCGGTCAACCGTTCCCGGAACTCATCCACGCGCCGCAAGGCCGCCCGGGCGGCTTCCAGCGATTCCAAGGCGAAATTCAGCGTCTGCCGGTAATGTGCCGCAGACAGAACATAGCGGATTTCCCGGCCGGTAAACCCGCGCTCCAGCAAGTCGCGCAAAGTATAAAAATTGCCCAGGGATTTGGACATTTTGCGCCCGTCCACCACCAGGTGCGCGCAATGCATCCAGTACCGGGCAAACGGCACTCCCGTGGCGGCTTCGCTCTGGGCAATTTCATCTTCGTGATGCGGGAAGATGTTGTCAATTCCGCCCGTATGCAGGTCGAAACCCGGCCCCAGGTATTTCATGCTCATGGCGGAACATTCAATATGCCAGCCTGGCCGGCCGCGGCCCCACGGCGATTCCCAGGCCACCTCGCCATCCTCCGGACTCCAGGCCTTCCACAACGCGAAATCCGCGGCATTGTCTTTCAGGTATTCATCCTGGGCGATGCGGGCGCCGGGTTTCATGCCTGCCAGGTCCAGGCGCGCCAGCCGGCCGTAGTTCTCAAAACGGCTGATATTGAAATAAACCGACCCGTCTTCCGAGCGGTAGGCGTACCCTTTGCGGAAGAGCGTCTCGACCAGCGCGATCATTTCCGGCACATGCGCGGTGGCGGCGGGGTAATGTTCCGCCCGCTCGATGTTCAGCGTCTGCAAATCCGCGAAAAAGGCCTCTTTGTAAGTTCGGGTATATTCCTGCAGCGGCCGGCCGGCGGCGCGCGCGCCCTTGATGGTCTTGTCGTCCACATCCGTCAGGTTCATTACCTGGCAGGGCGCAAACCCGCGGTATTTCAAATGCCGCCGGAGCAAATCCTCGAAAATATAGGCGCGGAAATTGCCGATGTGGGCGTAATTATAAACTGTCGGCCCGCAGGTATACATGCGCACGGCGGGAGGCTGGGCTGGAACAAATTCCTCCATCCGCCGGGTCATGGTATTGTATATTTGAAATGCCATACGCGTTGCCAATCCGGGCTGCCTTTCTCAGAAAACTGCGCGCGGCTGGGCGGCGGCGGCAGTTTAAGGAACCCCCAAATAGGCCATACTTTACCGGCGCAGGCCGGCAAAATCAATGCTAAAGACGGGGCCAGCCGGATTAGCCAGCCATTCCGGCGTCAAAAAAACATGGCCGCGGCGTTTCCGCCGCGGCCATGCCTGCTTCCGTGAGTTTTGAAATTGGCTCAATTACCAATTGGCGTTGACGATCGGCAGCACTTTCCACATGCTGTCCTTGCCCCAGGCGACGTTAATCAGGCCGATTTGCAGCCCGGCCAGGGTATCCGTGTAATTGATGCCGCCGAACTGGATGCCGGTGACGTCGGAGGAGACATTGATCACACCGACCTGCGCGCCGTTGATCGCGCCGGACCAGTTGACCAGACCGGCCTGGTGGTGCGAAGCTCCGCAGACGAGGTTAATCCATCCTTCCTGGATGCCCGCATCGCCCTTGGCTATGTTGACCAAGCCGCCCTGGGCGCCGGTCACATCGCCGCACGCCCAGTTGAGGGCGGCCATTTGCACGCCGGTCACTTCGCCTGCCGTCCAGTTGACCGCGCCCACTTGCACGCCGGAAGCATCGTTGCCGATCATGTTAACCAGGCCCACCCCGGGACCATGCTTGTCGTTCATTGTCCGGTTGACAATACCAAGGTCCAACCCGGTGGCGTTTTCATTGGCCCCGTAAATCAGGTTGATCCTCAAGCCATTGACCGAATTGGCCTGGTCCACAATTGCCACGGGCGTTACCAGCGAAAGTTGGAAGGGATAAGCCTTGGCAACAGACGGCGCATCTGCGGCAATCGCGGCGGATACCAGACCGGCAACCAGCAGTCCTGCCAGAATTTTTTTCATTGCGACTCCTCGGAAAGATTTGATTGATCTGTTATTTCCTGCGCCCACCCAACGCTACAATTGCCTGGCTCACCACCTCCTTCCTTATGCTGCCTGTTTTAGTTTCTGCTTTATTAATGCCTTTTTCCTGAAAATAGTCAATATTTTTCTGCAACCGCGTCGGGGCCAATACGCAAGCATCAGCCTTTGCCCGCCAGGTCCAGCAGGAAGGCGTAAAGGAAGGCCAATTCCCGCATGCGTTCCACCCGGCCGGAGAGCCCGGCATGCCCGGCTGCCAGGTCGGTTTTCAGGATGACCTGCGTGGCGGCGGGATTGTGCGCGCGCAGGCGCGCCGCCCACTTGGCCGGCTCCCAGCAGGGCACCTGGGAGTCATGCACGGCCGCCGTGATCAGCATGTGGGGGCAGGCCTGGCGGACAATATTGTCGTACGGCGAATAGGCCCGCATGTATTCATATTCATCGCGGCGACGCGGATTGCCCAACTCGTCGTATTCAAAACTGGTCAGGGGCAAATTCGGATCAAGCATGGCGCTCAGGAGGTCCACAAACGGTTTGCAGGCGTATACGCCGCGGAAAAGGTCCGGCCGCATGTTTACGGTTGCGCCGAGCAGCAGTCCGCCGGAACTGAGGCTTTCGGCGTAAAGCTGGCCCCGATCCGCCAGGCCGGCCTGCACCAGGTATTCCGCGCAGGCAATGAAGTCCGTGAAGGTGTTCCGTTTGCGCAAACGCCGCCCATCCGCGTGCCAGCGGCTGCCCAGTTCCGTGCCTCCGCGCACGTGCGCCATGGCGTAAATGAAACCACGGTCCAGCAATGCCAGGCGCGACTGGTCGAAATACACGGGGATATTGGTGCCGTATTCGCCGTACCCGAACAGGAACAACGGCGCCGGCCCGCTGGCGGGCGTGTCACGACGATACACCAGCGAGATCGGGACGCGTTCGCCGTCCGGCGCGGCGGCCCAGCGGCATTCCGTCACATATTCTTCCGGGCGGTACCCCGGCACTTCCTCGCGCCGCACCAGCGACAACGCGCGGGCGGGCATGTCGTAGTCGTAAAAGGCGACGGGAGTCTTCAGGGAAGTGAAGCCGATCCGGACGCGCGGCGCGGCCACGGATGGATTTTCCTCCAGCCAGACATGGCAAACCTCCTCGGGCAGCGCCGCCTCGTGCAGTTCGCCGCCGCGCCGGTCCAGGACAAACAGTTTCTGCAGACCGCCGCGGAATCCGGTCAATGCGATGTAATCCCGGAACACCGCCATGTGTTCCAAAAACCGGCCCGGCCGGCCCGCCAGGATTTCAAGCCAGTCATCCGGATTGGATTCCGGTTGCGCGGGCGCCTCGCATATGCGGAAATCCGGCGCCCGCCAATTGGTCCGGATGATGAACCTTTCGCCATCATCCCCGACTTCATATTGATGCCCGGCGCGGCGCGGACAGAACACGCGGAACGCATCCTCCGGCCGGTTCGCATCCAGGAACAGGATTTCCTCGGCATTGTTGGAGTAGGCGTTCAACAAAACAAACCGGCGGGTCCGGGTCGGCAACAGCAGGCAGCGGAAAGTGTCGTCGCGCTCCTCGTAAACCAGGATGTCGCGGGCCGGGTCTTCCCCCAGGACGTGCCGGTAAATCCGGCTGGGACAGTAAGTGCCCCGCTCCAGGCGGGTGTAAAACAGCGTGCGGTTATCATTGGCCCAGACGCAATGGGCATCGGCGTCCGGGATGGTTTCCGGGTAAAATTCGCCCGTCGCCAGGTTTTTGAACCGCAGCGTATAGGCGCAATCGCCGGTGGTGTCCACCGCGAATGCCAGCCGGTCATGCCGGGGCGAAACCTGCGCCCCGTCGCAGACGAACAGCGGGCAGCCGCGCGCCAGCTCGTTTTCGTCCAGCAGCACCTCCTCCGGGCCGGGCGGCGCCACGCAGCGGCGTACGAAGACGGGATAATCGCGGCCGCGCTCGAACCGGGTGCGGTACCAGTAATTCCCGCTGACATACCCGGCCGACCCTTCATCCGGCGGCAGCCATGCCTTGAGTTCCTCAAAGAGGCGGTCGCGCAAGCCGCGCAGAGGCGCCATCACCCGCTCGGCATGCTCGTTGTTGGCGCGCAGGAACTCCCGCATGCGGGGCGATTTCAGGTCGTGCATCCAGCGGTATTCATCCTGCCGCATATGGCCGTGTTCGGTCAATATTGCCGGCTGCTGCCACGCCGCCGGCGCCGGACAATTCTGCTGTTCGATTTTACTGGCCATGGGCGCGTCAGTTTCTTATCCATCAGATACGGCTATAAAAAGCGTAATATATTTGCAGTGATTTACATGATTGGGTTGATTTCCGGATATGGCATAATCATTTATTGGCAGAATCATTACTGGGAAAGAATTGCAGTAATGAGCCAATTTCAAAAGTCCTATCAAAAAGGTCGGGGTGTAACCCGACCCTCCAAAAACGGGTTGTTTTTCCATTTTGGAGGGACGACTTCCACGTCGTCCGAGACTTTTGAAATTGGCTCGTAATATGTTGAATTAAATGGTTCTGCCGTAAAATGGTTCTGCCAATTCCGAGTGTCTTTGGTGGGGGCTGCAGACCTCCTTATGCTCTTCCGGAGAAATCTAAACCAATAAATTGTTCATAAGATTCTTTGCGGTTCGCCAAAATAACGCCCGGCTCCCACACTGCCCGGCGGTAATTTGGCGGCCGCCCGGGGCATCTTCCGCAATAATCCGTATTATGGCATAAACTCGCGATTTGACAACATTTTCTCTGACACTCCTTCCGCGCCAGTCTCGTGACGGGGGCAAGCCATCTCCTTAGGAATTGCCGCCGCTCTTGCGCGGCGAAACCGCTTTGGACTGCGGCGGCTTGACGCCGCTTTCGCCGGGCAAGCGGCAGGCGGCACGGAGATACAATTAGAATTATACCATCACCCGGCATTATGACATGAACAGGATGGCTTCATGGCGACCGGTCTTTCCAAAGCGGCGTCAAGCCGCCGCAGTCCAAAATAATCCATCACAACAAACCCCTGCAAATATGATATGCGCTCCTTAATACCGCCGCGCATTGCGGGTTGTCGCATTGCGGGTTTGACGGCCGGCGCGCTTTCCGGTATATTGCCTGCCGTTTGTTTCACCCCCTGAACCATATTGCCTACGCGAGGAAATGCATGAACGCCATTGAACTGATCTGGGAACGCGCCCGAACGCATCCGCAGCACATCGTCCTGCCCGAGGGACTCGATCCCCGGACGGTCAAGGCGGCGGCAAAAATCGTCCGGGAAGGTTTGGGCAAGGTTACCGTCCTGGGCCCGCGCGACAAGGTCGCCGCGCTCTGCCGGGAACAGGGGGTGAAGGCGGACGGTTTTGCGATTGAGGATCCTGCCCGGTCGCCGCTGCTGGATGAATTCATTGCCAAGTACGTGGATATGCGCAAGGGCAAAAAGCCGGTGACGCCCGACGAAGCGCGCCGCGTGCTGCTTGAGGATATAGCCTTCGGCGCGATGATGGAGCATGCCGGCCGCGTGGACGGATTTGTCTCCGGCGCAATCCACGCCACGGCGGACATCTGCCGGGCCGTATTCCGCATCATCGGCACATCCAAAGATGTGAAAATCGCTTCCAGTTTCAGCCTGATGCAATTGCCGACGGACGAATTCGGCTGCCATGGGGCGCTGATTTACGCCGATACCGGCGCCGCCATTGACCCCAACGCCGAGGAACTGGCGGACATCGCCGTCGCTTCCGCCCGCACTGCCTGGGCGCTGCTGGATACGCGCCCGAAAATCGCCATGATTTCATTTTCCACCAAGGGCAGCGCCAGGCATCCCGTCCTGGATAAGATCATCCAGGCCACCGAGTTGGCTGCGCAACGCCTGCGCGACATCGGGCTGGAGGCGGATATTGACGGCGAACTGCAGGCGGACGCGGCGCTGATCCCCGCTATCTGCGCCAAGAAGGCGCCGGGCAGCCCGGTGGCCGGCCAGGCCAACGTGCTGGTTTTCCCGGATTTGAATGCCGGCAACACCTGCTACAAGCTCACCGAACGCCTGGCGCATGCCTCCGCTTACGGCCCCGTATTCCAGGGATTGAAAAAACCCGCCAGCGATTTATCGCGCGGCTGCTCGGCGGACGACATTGTCGGAATCGCCGCCATTATCGCCTGCCAGGCCATGGCACAGAAAAAATAAACCGCCTGAACAAATTTCAAAATCAAGGTTTTTAGAAAGTTTTAACAGTAATATTCTCGCTAATTCCGGACGGTCACAAACGGGGAGCCGGATAAGGTGATCTCACAAAGGCGCTAAGCCGCGAAGAAGGAGTGGATTTCGGATGCTGAAGGAAAACATGCCGCTATGCGGCAGTTCCGTTAAACGGTCATGTTTCCCTGCTGGTTCTTTCTTGGTGGCTTTGTGACTTTGTGTGGGAATGTCCCGTTTGCCGTATTCAGACATCTGCGCAAATCTGGGGAATCTGCGGATAAAAAAATCCGTGAATGACATAAATACACACAGATGAGAGGGAAGGCATAAATTGGGTTGCGGGCTTGCGCCCGCTGTAGGGTTTTAAGGTTTTACACAGGAACATAGAACACAGAAACAAAAAGCCATGAAAATCGGAATTACATCGTACAGTTTATCCAAAGCCATCAAGGCCGGGGAAATGGACATCCTGGCCGCCATCCGCTGGGTCGCGGAAAACGGCGGCGAGCATATCGAACTCTCTCCCGCCGGTTATACCCTTACCGGCAATCCCGCGCTGGTGGAAGCCATCTTGCAGGAAACGTCCAGGTGCGGGATTGCCATCTCCAGCTATACCGTCGGCGCCAATTTCATCAAGCCGACAGAAACCGAATACCGCGCCGAGATTCAGCGCATCAAGTCCGAGGTGGATATCGGCCGCGCCCTGGGCGTCCAGCGCATGCGCCATGACGCCGGCAGCCGGCCGCGGGAAGAAGCGACGGTGGCCAATTTCGAGCGCGACCTGCCTGGCATGGTCGCCGCCTGCCGGGAAGTCGCCGACTACGCGGCCCAGTACGGCATCACCACCAGCGTGGAAAACCACGGGTTCCACGTCCAGGGCAGCGAGCGCGTGCAGCGGCTGGTGCTGGGAGTGAACCGCCCTAATTTCCGCACCACCCTGGATGTGGGCAATTTTCTCTGCGCGGATGAAGACCCGCTGACCGCGGTTAAAAACAACGCCGCGTTCGCTTCGCACGTGCATATGAAGGATTTCTATGTCCGCGAACGCGACCCGGGCGAAGGGTTTTTCCGTTCGCGCCATGGGCGTTACCTGCGCAGCGCCATCGTCGGGCAGGGCGATATCCCCATTCCGGAAATCATCCAGGTAATCCGCCAGGCGGGTTATGACGGATATATTTCCATCGAGTTCGAAGGCCTGGAGGATTGCCGGCTGGCGTCGCGGGTCGGAATGCAGAATGTCCGGCGGCTCTGGGATGCGGCGCCGTAATCCGGCCGCTTGCCGGCAGGTGCATTAACTCCTGCTTGACACATAAATATATTTGCCGCATATTGCCGGCATTGATCCGGCAGAACGGAACTAACCGTCCTGCCCTGCTGAAACCAAAAGGAGGAGCGCATGCGTAAAGTATTGGCTGTGGCGCTGGGAGCAATCTTGTCGGCAGGGTCGGTGCACGCCGCCGCCCAGGGGCATTATGTCAACGGAGTGGAGGGCATCAAGGCGGCCACGCTGCCGCCCCCGGGCGTTTACTGGCGCATGTATAACGTTTATTATCACGCGGACACCCTGCGCGATGACGCCGGCGATAAGCTGGACGTGGATTTCAAACTGAAAATCTTCGCCAACGTCAACCGCGTGATCTGGATGACGCCGCTGGAAGTGCTGGGCGGCAATTTCTTCATGGACGCCCTGGTCCCCCTCCAATACACCGACATTGAAATCGGCGCCGCCGGCGTCAAGGACGACAAGTTCGGCATTGGCGATCCCTGTGTTGAGCCCCTGGGGATTTCCTGGCATGGCGGACGATACGACGCGGCCATCGCCGCCGCGGTTTACCTGCCGGTGGGCGAATACGACCAGGACGACGCCGCTTCGCCGGGCCTGGATATGTGGACTTTCATGCTGACGGCCGGCGGCACCTACTACATGGACCCTGAAAAGACCTGGGCGGCCTCCATCCTCAGCCGCTTTGAAACCCACACCTACAAGAACGATCTGGATATCCGCCCCGGCAATGACTTCCATTTCGAATACGGCCTGAGCAAAACCATCATGCAGACCCTGGACATCGGCCTGGCGGGCTATTGCCACTGGCAGGTCAGCGACGACAAGGGCGGCGATGTGACCTGGGACGGCAGCGACCGCGACCGCGTGTTTGCCATCGGCCCGGAATTGAATTACTTCATACCCCGGCATGTGCTGTTCGTATCGCTCCGCGGCGAAATGGAATTCGAGGCCCGGGACCGCACGGAAGGCTGGCTGGGCGCGCTGACCCTGACCAAGGGTTTTTAGCATGACATCCGCGGCGGCGGCCGAAGACGGCGGCCGGGGGTTTCCCCGCGTAACGTTGCTCGCTACCGGCGGCACCATCGCCGGCGCGGCGGCGGCGCGATCCCGGAGCGGCTACGATCCGGGCAGGATTGCCGGCGCCGATTTGCTTGCCGCGGCGCCCGGTATTGAAAAAGCGGCGGCCCTGACCGTGGAACAGGTGTCCAGCATCGGCTCGCAGGACATGCATGATGCGGTATGGTTTACCCTGGCGCGGCGGATCAAGGCGATCTTCGATGCGGATGCCGCCGACGGCATCGTCATCTCCCACGGCACGGACACCCTGGAAGAAACCGCATTTTTCCTGGCGCTGACCATCCCCCGGCGCCGGCCGGTGGTGCTCACGGGCGCCATGCGGCCGCCATCCGCCATCTCCGCGGACGGCCCGGCCAACCTGCTGCATGCCGTCCAGGTCGCCGCCAGTCTTTCAGCGCGGGATCGCGGGGTCATGGCAGTAATGAATGAAACCATTCACGATCCGCGGCATG
This sequence comes from uncultured Verrucomicrobiota bacterium, assembly GCA_964463985.1. Taxonomy (GTDB): domain Bacteria; phylum Verrucomicrobiota; class Kiritimatiellia; order JAAZAB01; family JAAZAB01; genus JAXGPF01. Next base: position 3,857 of record CAYXEK010000001.1, on the reverse strand, counting down.
TGTTCAAAACCCACACTACCGCCGTCAACGCATTTGCTTCCATTAACTCCGGCCCACTGGGATGCGTCAACGCGGCCGGAGTGCGTTTTTATCAGCCGCCGGTGCAAAACGCCAAAACCGGGCCCCGCTTCCGGCTGCCCCGCCGGCCGCCCCTGCCCCGGGTGGTCATTATTTACGCGCATGCCGGCATGGATGCCGGGCTGGTTGAGGCTGCCGTCGGCGGCGGCGCCCGGGGCATTGTGCTGGCCGGCGCGGGCAACGGCAATGCCGCGGCCGCCGTCCTGGACGCCCTGGCCGCCGCCGCGCGCCGGGACATTCTGGTGGTGCGCGCGGCGCGGATCCCGGGGGGATGCGTCAGCCGCAACGTGGAGGTGGATGACGACCGCCGCGGCTTCGTGGCGGCACTGTACCTCAGCCCGGTTAAGGCCAGGATTTTATCCCAATTACTCCTGGCCAACGGCATCAGCGAACCCGGCCGCGTCCAAGCGGAATTTGACGCGGAATAACGGCGGCGCGCCTTGGCCGAGCATGCCGCACCGGCTTGAAGCAGCGCATTCCAGCCCAACGTTCCCTTACGGCGCCGTAAATGGATACGGGCCAAAACGCCGGTAACCGGCGGCGGACAGCCAGGCATACCAGCCGCTGCAATAGCCGGCGCCGGTTGAAATATACATTGCCGGATCGGCCTTGCCGTCCCCGTCGAAATCGGCCGCCAGGGGATGTCCTTCCGCCGCGGCTTCCAGCATATACGGCCCCTGCATCTGGTAATTGGCTGAAGACATCCACACGCGCCAGTCATTGCCGTCAACCTTGGCCGGATCGGCCAGGCCATCGCCGTCAAAATCCGCCGCCAGCGGCGCGCCGGCGCACAAAGCGCCCAGGCGCACATCGCCGCTGTCGGCGTAATTCATGCTGGAGCGCCAGGCGCGCCAGATGTTATTTACGCTATCGTCGTTGTTGATGGCCGGATCGGCCAGGCCATCCCCATCGAAGTCCGCCAGCAACGGCGCCATGCCGGCTGGTCCAAGGTAAAACGGCCCTGCGCCGGCGTAATTCTCGGTGGAACGCCACACATACCAGGCATTCAACCAGGCGCCGGACACTTCCGCCTCGTGCCACAGGACCGGGTCGGCCAGCCGGTCGCCGTCCAGGTCTCCCGCCAGCGGCATGGCATTCAGCGCCCCCTCCAGCGCCGGTCCCAGCCGCTCGTAATTAACGCTCGAGCGCCAGACATACCAGGAGCCATAATCCGCGCCCGGCGGAATAACGTACATTGCCGGATCGGCTTTGCCGTCCCCATCAAAATCACCCGCCGCCACCAGCGGCTCCACCGTGATGTTGACGGGTAAGGCGGAGGTGCCGGCAAGCCCCCACTGGTCGTAGGCCACGGCGGTCACCGCGTATTGGCCTTCATATACCGGCGCCCAGACACAGGTGTAAGGCGCGGCGGCGGCGGCGGCCAGCGGGGCGTCATTCACCAGGTAAACCACCTGGGTAATACTCAAGCCGGTATCCGCCTGGGCTGCCGCCTGCAATGTAATGGAAGCAACGCTTTGACGCCAGTGGTCCATGTCGGGCGAGGGATTGGTAATTGCCACTTGGGGCAGCCCGTGGCTCAGCCTGGCGAACCCCTGCTGCAGCACTCCGCCAACCTGGTTGAAGAGACCGAACAAGGCGACATAAGGCGGCTGGCTGATGACGCCGTAAACCGTGCCATTGGGCATGGGCGCCCAATTCGTATCCACCACGCCGGTATTCAGCGAAATGCGTCCGGCGTTGGCGATGGGCTGACCGCCCAGCGTTTCGAAATTGCCGCCGGCGTATAAAAATTCATCATCGGCATGCAAGGTGAAGACATAAAGCGAAGCGCCGGGATTCCATCCCGGCACGGGCCGGCCGTCGGATTTGTCAAGTTTGGCCAGAGACGCGCGCGCCACGCCGCCAATGTTGGTAAAATCACCGCCAACGAACACTGCATCGGGCGTCACTGCCATACCGGAAATCCGGTTGCCGGCGCCGGTGGTCCAGACGGGGTCCGGCGTCCCGGTGGCCGGGTTAAGCCTGGCAATGCGCCCGCAGGCGGAGGCGTTGATTTGCGTAAAATTTCCGCAGACATATAGCCAGCCGCCGTCCAAGAGTATTTCGCATATATAATCGCTGGCATTGGCGGTAAAATCCGTGACCAGGGCGCCCGTGGCGGCATTCAATTTCGCCAGGTTCTGCCGGCTGCCGCCGCCGATGGCGCTGAATATCCCGCCGACATACAAATCGCCCATGTCAGACAGCAGCATAGCGCCGACATAGCCATTGGCATTGGCCGCAAAAGCCGGATCAGTGGCGCCAGTAGCCAGGTTAAGCTTGGCAAGATTGGAGCAACTTTGACCGGCAATCTCGGTAAAACTGCCGCCCACGTAAAGGTTGACGCCATCGCTGACCAGGGACGCCACCGTGCCCTTTGGACGCGGCGCCCAGTTGGTGTTTAAGGTGCCATCCGGGTTGAACCGCGCCAGGTTGGGCATGGGGACGCCATGCACCATGTCGAACTCGCCGCCAAGCACCCAGCCGCCGTCGGCTAGCGGCAAGGCGGCTTTAATGTTCCCATTCTCAGCCACGCGCGCCTGAAAAACCGGATCCTGGGCGCCGGTGGCCGCGTCCAGAATCGCCAGGCCGCCGGCCGGCCGGCTGTTGACTTCGGTGAAATCACCGCCAGCGGCAATCTTGCCGCTCGGCAAGACCGCCAGGGCCGTAACGGCATTATTGATCCGGGCGGTAAAAGCCGGGATCACGGCGCCATTGGCCGGGCTGAGCTTGACCAAGGTTCCGCGGCCGGTATGGGCGTAATTGGTGAAATCGCCGCCGACGAATACGCCGCCGGGCGTCACCGCCGCATCCCAGACCAGTCCGTCAACCGTGCTGGTAATGCCGCAGACAAAATTAGTGTCGGCATTGCCGGAGTCCCGGTGCAGCCGGGCAAAACTGGCGTACGGCGCGCCGCCGATTTCATCAAAATATCCGCAGGCATAAATATAATTCCCCGCCGCGTAAAGATGATGCACCAGGTTGTCGGCGCCATTGGTAAACGTATCCGGGACGGCATCCCCGCTGGCGGCGGAAACCTTGGCCAAAAACATCCGGGTCTCCCCGCCGATATCGAATAATACCCCGCCGGGATATACCCCTGTTTCATCTACGGCCAGCGTATAAATCTGGCCAAACGCCGGCCCGTTGGTGAAGCCCGGCAAAGCCGCTCCGGTCAGGGGATTCAGTTTTGCCATCAAAGGCCTGGGCTGTCCGCCGATATTGGTGAAAGAGCCGCCGACATAGAGCGCATTCGACCCCAGCGTCAGGGCAGTCACCGGCTCGCCCGGCGCGGGGTTGAATGACGGCTGCAACGCCCCGGTAACCTGATCCACTTTACCCAGGCCCAGGCACGGCTGACCGCCAAGCTGAGTAAAATATCCGCACAAGTAAATGCCATCCGGCGCCGGCAGAATCTTCGCAATGCCATCGTCGGGATTCGGTTCCCAGGCGGAATCCAGCGAGCCGTCGGGCAGGATGCGGACCGCATGCTCGCAAATCTGCCCGTTGACCATTGTAAACCCGCCGTGAATCAACAAATTGCCGTTGGTTTCCGCGGCGATACCGTCCACACAACCATACTTTTCCGCGCCGTAGTTCGTGGAAACTACGCTGACTGCTCCGAATGCCGGACATGCCATCAGCATGACCGTCAGGCAAACTCCCGCCGCCCGCCGCACATCTTGAGACATAACCACCTCGCTATATGATTTGGCCCGCCCCCATGATTACCTTTCCTGAAATATAACAAACCATCGGCGTAAAACAAATCAATTTTA